>CAZWAM010000004.1:3507-61276 GCA_964631855.1 uncultured bacterium
CCAGGCGCGAAGCGCCACGACGAACTGCGCGCCGCCGCACAACCCCGCGCCGAGCGCGACGCCGCCGAAAACGACGTGCACGACGCCGGCCGGCGCGGCGCCCCACCGCGACAATAAATAGAGTACGGGAGGCAGCGCGAACGCGATTAAAATCGTACAGCCCAAAATATCGACCAGCCGCTGGCGGTCGGCCTCGGACGCACCCGGCCGGGGCAGCAAGCCACCCAGCGCGACGCCGGCCATAAAGGCACCTACGATTAAAGCGAGCTCCAGGTAGGCCGCGCCGTATACTACCTGGTAACCGAATATGATCAAGAGCTCGAGCGAAATTTCGATAAACCCTTGCGCCGCGACGGCGAGCGTCAACGCGGGGCCGCCGCTCAGGCGCCGGCGCCATATAAGCCACGGCGCCGCAAGGGCCGCGGCGAACGCGATAATATACCATAAACGCAGGCGCCGCGCGGCAGCTAATACGCCTCGCTCCGCGCCGCCGACCCTCGACGCCCAGAGCGCCAGGCCGTAGTACAGCGCCTTGGGCTTCAAGTCCGCGTTTACCTCCGCGGGGAGGCTCGTCGCGCGCGCCGCGGCCTCGACACGGTCCGGCGTCAGGCCGTATTTGAAATGCGCCTCCGTCAGGTAATAATTTTTAATATGGAACCGGCGCAGAGTTTGCACGTAAGATGCGGCCGAGGCGTCCAGCGGCGCCTCCGAAGCCAGGAAGATAAAACGTTCGCCGGGCAAATACGCGACGTGGGGGAAAACGGCGGCCGCGGTCCGATACGTCGAGCTAAGAAATTCGGACAAGTCGGGCGAATAATAATTGGCGGCGCCGGGGGCGCTGAAGGCCAAAAGGCCCCCCGGCGTAAGAAGGCGCCTTACGTCTTCGAAGAACTCTACCGTGAAATAACGGTTGACCTGCGCCGAGACGGGTGTCGGCATCGCCACGACCACGACGTCGGCACGTAAACCCTCGGCGGCGGCGCGGCGCACCCAAAGGCGGCCGTCCGCGGCCACGTAGCGCGCGCGGGCGAGGCCCGGGACGCCGCGGGGGAACGTCGCGGCCGCGGCCTCGACGAGCGCCGCGTCCAACTCCACGTATAAAAGGTCCCGTACGGAACGGAATTTCTTAAACTCGTCGAGCGCCCCGTTCAAGCCGCCGCCGACCAGGACCACCCGCCTCGCCCGCGGGCGGAGCAACATCGCCGGTTGGACCGTCTCCTCGGCGGCAAGGCGGTCCGGGTACGACGCGACCAACAGGCCGTTTTCGTAAAGGGCGTATTGGTCGGCGCGCGCCGCGGCCACCACCGCGCCGTAAGGCGACGTGCCGTACGCCAGCACTTCCTCGCCGGGAAAAGACCGCTCGAAAAACCAGCGGCGAACCAGCTCGGTGCGGAATGTCGTGACCAAAATGCCCCCACCGAGCGTCAGCGCCGCCAACGCGACCGCGGCGAACTTGTACCTTCGCCCTGCACCGGCGGCCGCCGCGGCGGCCACGGTCGCGCAAAAAAGAACGACCGCCCCGGCAATCAAAGGCGTGATCCAACGGTAAAGCAGCGTGGTGAAGAGCAAGCCGGCTACGCAGGAACCGGCCGCCTCCGCAATATAAACCGTCTTCGCGCTACCCGCGGCGCGGGCCACGAGCGCAAAAGCAGCCCCGCTGAAGAAGGCCGGCGGCCCCACGGCCGCGAAGGCAAAGGCGAACGCCTTGAGCCAGCTCACGACCTCGCCCGGCAGCGCGCCCAATATAGGCCGGCCCCCCCAAACCAGCCACAGGCCCAACATGTAAGAAGCGCCGAGCGCGGTGAAGGAAAGTGCCGCCGCCCACCAGCCGGCCTTACGTACGCGACTCGCCGCCAGGCTGCCGAGGCCCCCCGCGGCAAGCCAGGCGCCGAGGGTAAGGCCGACCGCGATCTCGTTGCCGCCCGAGAGCGATAAGTATTCGCGCAAGAGCTCGAGCTGGCTCACGATGGCCGCGGCGCCAAGACAGAACGCGAAAACGACGGTCAACATAAAAACCTAAAAAAACAGCGGCGTCCCACGCCGCTCTCGGCTGGGAAGTTCCGTTTAACCCAAACTACTAACGGCGATAATTAGCCGAGGAATTAGTAGGTCGCGCAACGCCCACAAAGCCGCCAGCACGACCAACGGCGAAATATCTATGCCACCGAGGTTCAGGCGGAGGCGGTAGTAAATAAAATCGCGCACCGGGTTGAGGACCGGGTCCGTAACCGCGTACAGGAACCTGAAGACGGGGTTGCGAGGGTTCGGCCGAAACCAGGATGCGATGGCGCGGATGACGATAACGACCATGTAAATGCTGATCGCCCGCTCGAGGATAACGAGGATTACAAGTAAGCCGTCGCGCATATCCTTACTTAAAAACGGGTCATGTCCCCCAGCCGTTTCAGGCGCTCGTCGACGTCGCCGCGAGTCAGGCCGGCGAGGCCGCTCGTTCCCAAGCCCTCGACGGCGAAAGAGGCCACCGTCGCGCCGTACGCGACGGCCCGGCAGAGGTTGGCCGGCGAGACATCTTCCGACTCCGCAAGGTAGCCCAGGAAGCCGCCGGCAAAGCTGTCGCCCGCGCCCGTCGGGTCCGCCACCTCGCGCACGGGAAAGGCCGGGAGAACGAATTCGAAATCGTGCGACATCAGGATTGCGCCATGCTCACCCTTCTTAGCGAGCACGTACCGCGGCCCCAGATCGAGAAGGCGGGCCATGGCGCGGATTAAATTGGCTTCTCCACCGAGCATCTTCGCCTCCGCGTCGTTCACCGTCAAGACGTCGGCCCGTCTAATAACCTCCTTCAAATCGTCGCGCTGGCGGTCGATCCAATAGTTCATCGTATCGACGGCGACAAAGGTAGGTTTACGCAACTGCTCGAGTACCGCCAGCTGCACCAGCGGGTCGACGTTGCCGAGGGCGACGAACGGGTGGTCGCGGTACGCTTCCGGGATGACGGGGCTAAAGTCGGCGAAGACGCCCAGCTCGGTGCTTTCCGTTACGGCTACGTTTACGTCGCCTTCGTAGCGGCCGCACCAGCGGAAGGTCCGTCCCGCACGACGCTCGAGGCCCGCGCAGTCTACGCCGCGGTCGAAAAACATTTGCGCCGCCTCCGCGGGAAAATCGTCGCCCACGACCGCGACGACGGCGACGGGGGCAAACAACGACGCCGCCAACGAAAAATAAGTAGCCGAGCCGCCGAGCTCTTCCTCCGCACGGCCGCCCGGCGCCTCGATGGTATCCAGCGCTACGGACCCTACGGCGAGTATGCTCATAACGCCCGCCGGAAGCGATACCCCTTTGACTTTAAGTTCATTTCAACTATAATGCTACCATACGCATTTTCGGGTGTCAACGACCGGCCGAAAGCACGACGTGGAAGCCGATAAGATATTCAAAGCCGGAACGATTACAACGGCACCGGGCGGGGCCGACGCGGAATTTCTGGCCGTGGGGCGGGGGCGCGTCGTAGCCACTGGCCGCGGCCCGGAAGGCGTCGCCATCGAGCGGGCGGGGGTGCCGGTTATCGACTTCGGCGACGCCGCGGTGCTGCCCGGGTTGTGGGACGCCCACGTACACTTGCTGTTGACCGGCCTGGCCCTGCGGCAAACGGACCTGAGCGGCGCGCGCAGCCTGGCCGACGTCTTCGAGGTCATCCGCGAAGCGTCCGGGGGCGGCGACGAAATCGCGATTTGCAACGGCCTGGACGAAACCCGTCTCGCCGAAGGGCGGCTCCCCACCGGCGCGGAACTCGACGCCGCTTCGCCGCAAAAGCCGATAGTTGTTGTGCGGGTGGATTCCCACTCGCTGGTTATCAACGAAGCCGCGCGGCGGCATCTAACGGTAGAGCCGTCGTGGCCGGGGGTAGAGCTGGACGCGGACGGGCGACTGACGGGCGTATTACGCGGCCGCGCGAACGAAATGGCGCGGACGAAAATCTACAACGGCGTCGACGCGACGACGAAGGCCGCGGCCTACGCCGAGGCCGCGGCGCTCGCGGCCTCGCGCGGCGTCGTCGCGCTGTGCGCGCTCGAAGGGGGACGGCTCTTCGGCGAGGACGACGTACCGGTCCTTCTCGCGTGCCGCGACCGACTCCCCGTCGAGACTTTCGTCTTTCCCCAAATACCCTCGGCGACGGCCGCGCGCGAACTGGGCCTGCCCCGCCTCGGCGGCTGCATCCTGGTCGACGGCTCGTTGGGCTCGTGGACCGCGGCGTTAACCGAACCCTATGCCGACCGCCCCACGACGCGCGGCGAGTTATATTTCGCGGCCGACGACCTCAACGCCGTCGTCCTTGCAGCCCACGCCACCGGCCTACAGGTCGCGCTCCACGCCATAGGCGACCGGGCCGTAACGCAGGTTCTCGACGCCTACGAAATCGCGGCGCAAGAACACCCGCGGGCCGATTGCCGCCACCGCGTCGAACACGCAGAACTCGCCACGGACCGGGATTTGGCTCGGGCGGCCGAACTCGGCATCATATTCTCGATGCAACCTGCGTTCGAATGGTATTGGGGCGGCCCGGGTAAGATGTACGAATCCCGGCTGGGAAAAAGGTTCCGCCGGACGAACAGATTGCGGTCGGCGCTCAAAGCGGGCGTCGCCCTCGCGGGCGGCTCCGACTCCAACATTACGCCGCTGAACCCGCTGTTGGGCATCGCCGCGGCGATGGCCCATCCCGTTGAAGACGAACGTCTGTCGTTCGACGAGGCATTCGCGATGTTTACCACCGGCGCCGCCGCGGCCGCGTTCGCCGAGGACGATTGGGGGACGCTCGAGCCGGGCAAATCGGCGTCGTTCGCCGTGCTCCCGCGGGACCCCCGGTCGTTGAACCCCGAAGAAATCGCGGCTATGGAATTCGTCGCGACGGTAGTACGAGGAGAGTTTACTTTCCGAAGGGGGAACGAAAAGGCCGGCGGTCAAGAAGCGCGCGCGGCTTCGTAGACGGCCTCGGTCCTCCGCGCCACCTCTTCCCAGGAGTACAAATCGGCGACGCGCCGTTGGGC
Source organism: uncultured bacterium (assembly GCA_964631855.1). Lineage (GTDB taxonomy): Bacteria > RBG-13-66-14 > B26-G2 > WVWN01 > WVWN01 > WVWN01. Next base: position 8,514 of record CAZWAM010000004.1, read on the forward strand.
CGCGGCGCCTTTTTCTTTTAACTCCTCCGGGACACGGATTAACCTCTGCAATTGCTCCCGGAGGGAGGCGACGTTGCCGCTCGGGAAGTAGAAGCCGGCGTCGCCCAGCGCTTCGACGTTAGCGGGGATGTCCGAAGCCAAAACGCCCGCGCCGTGGCTCATCGCCTCGAGCAACGCGATCGAAAGGCCCTCCAACGTCGACGGCTGGACGTAGAGGTACGCGCCGGCGAAGAAGGCCGCGAGGGGCGGGCCGTAGACGTACCCCACGAAGCGCACCCGTTCGTCCGCGGCCCCCCTCAGTTGCGCGAGGTATTTGCCGTACGGGTCGTCGCCCACGACGACGAGCGGTACGTCGGTCCGGGTATCGCGGTAGGCCTCGAGTAAGAGGTGGATGCCCTTTTCCGGGACGAGCCTGCCAACGGTCAGGATATAACGTCCCGGCTCGAGGCCGTACGTTTTTAAATTTTCGAGATTCACGGGCCCGGGTGCACTCACGGCGTTCGGGACGTACGTGGCCCGCCGGCGGTAGCGGCGCGCGAAATAACGCTCGAGCTCGCGCGAAACGACGATGGTCCGCGAGGCGAGGCGCGCCGCGGCCCGCTCGCCGAGGCGGAGGTACGCCGAGGCCAACGGGCCCCACTTCTCCCGCCGCCAGTCCAGGCCGTGGACCGTCACGACGACCGGCTTGCCCAACAACCGCGGGATGAAGGCGAGCGTGGCCGGGCCGAGGGCGTGGTAGTGGTAGACGTCGAACGGACGGGGCGCGGCGTCGAGGGAGGCGAGCAACGTGTGGGTCCACGCGTCGAGGTGCTTGGTGTTTACGCTGGGAAGGCGGCGGAGCTTCAATCCCTCTATCGAGCCTTCGGGGGGGGTATAACGTCGTCGGCAATAAACGGTAACGTCGTGGCCGCGACGGGCCAGGCCGCGGCCGAGCTCTTCGACGTGGCGCTCGACGCCGCCGTGGAGCGCGGGAACGCCCTTGAGCCCTATCATGGCTACTCTCACGCCGCGACCTCGCGGTAGATTTCGAGCAAGCGGCCTATATGGTCCTTGAACGAGAAATCGCGCGCGAGGCGCTCCTGCCCCGCGGCGCCCAGCTTCCTCGCGGCTCGAGCATCCCCTGCCAACCGGGCCAGGATGTCTGCGAGGCCGCGTACGTCGCCCGGCTCGAAAAGCACACCCTCGACGCCGTCCGCCAACATCTCGGGGACGCCGCCGATGCGGGCCGCCACGACGGGCGCGCCGGCCGCGAAGGCCTCTAATATTACGGCCGGCGTATTTTCGGGCCAGCGCGACGGCACGACGACCGCGCGCGCCGAGGCCATCTGCGCGGCGAGGCCCCGCGCGTCAAGGTGCCCCAAAAACTCGACGTTGCCGGGGGCGTAATATTCAGCCAATCTAAGAAGTTCGGTTTCTTCCGGGCCCGCACCCGCCACCTTCAGGCGGACCGGGAGGCCGGCCAGGCCGACGGCCTGAACGAGCACGTCCACGCCTTTCTCGGCCGCGAGGCGGCCGGCATATAGGAAATAATTTTCCTTACGCGCGATCTCTGCCACCTTGATGTTGACCGCCGGCGGGAGGAGCGTCACTTTCTCGCCGCCGTAACCGGCGGCCCTCACCTTTTCGCCGAGGAAGGCCGAAGGGACGACGACGCGGGCCAGCTTGCGATATACGCCGGTACGCCGGGCCACGAGGTGCGCGACGTAACCTATGGCCGACGCGCCGAGTCTGCCTTTTACACATCGCCGCGTTATGCACGAAAAATACTTCCCCTCCGCGCAACGGAAGCAAGGCTCGTCGCGGCTGTAGAAGTAATGGTTAGGGCAGAGCAAGTTATAATCGTGCAGCGTCATAACCGCGGGCACGCCCGCCCGCGCTAATGCCGCGACGACGGAAGGCGTAAGGTGGTACGCGACGTTGTGGAGGTGCGCGACGTCGGGTTTGACCTCCGCCACGAACTCGCGCAAGCCCGCCGCGGCCGCCCGCGACCAAATCGCCGCCAGCGCGGCCCCAGCCGGCACGTGGGGCGCGGCGAAGTCGTGGTAAGGCGGGTAATACCGGCGGTACTCGCCCTCGACGTTTTCCGGGTGGGCCGTCCCGAAGAAAAAGACGTCGTGGCGCCGCCTTTTAAGGGCCCGGGCGACGTCGAACATGTAGCGCTCCGCGCCGCCCCGGCGATATAAAAATTTATTTATGTGAACAATACGCACTCAACGCCGGCGCCGCCCGCGCCGGGAACGGAATTCGTAATAGCTTAACACAGCTTGCGCCGCGTCGAGAAAACACGCCAGGAAACCGGCCCAACCGTCCAGGAAACCCCATTTGAACAAATAGCGACGCCAGAATCTGGCGGCCGGGCGTATGAAAAAATAATATACATCCGCGGCGACGCCGCCGCGCAGGCCGCGCCGCTCGAGGTAATCGGCGCCCGCGGCCACGTAGAGCGGCAACTTCCGAACGTAGTCGCCCACGGTGGGATAGGTCCGGTGGTACAGCGGCGCGTCGAGCCTTCCGACGCGGCCGTCCACGCGCAGTCGTTCGTGCACCGAAAGGCAGCGAAAACGCGCGCGGCCCCGGCGGAACAGGCGGAGTTGGTAGTCGGGGTACGCGCCGCCGTGTTTGACGTATTTACCGAAGTAGTTGTTCCGCCGCGGGAACTCGTAGGCGGCGTAAGGGGCGTCGCCGTCGGCGACCGCGGCCTCTACCGCGGCCGCCAGCTCCGCGGTAACGCTCTCGTCCGGGTCGAGGTAGATTATCCATTCGCCGCGGCACGCGTCAATGGCCTTCGTTTTGTTTACGTTCAAGTTGAAGTCGTTTTTGACGGGAATAACCACCGCACCCGCCTGCCCGGCGACGGCGGCCGTGTCGTCGGTGGACTCGGCGTCGGCGACGACGATCTCGTCCGCGAACGTCAGCGTCTCGAGGAGCGCGGCGAGGTCGCCCGCCTCGTTGTGGGCGAGTATCGCGACCGATATGCGGGGGGTTTCGCCTTGCATAGGGTTATAATTTATGTTAGTATAACAATTCAAAAAAGGAATATATTATGGCTTATAGATGCGATATATGCGGTAAACGGCCTATGTTCGGCCACAACATCAGCCACGCGCACAACGTCACGAAACGCAAATTTATGCCGAACCTGCACCGCGTCCGCGTGCGCGTCAACGGCCGCGTAAAGCGGATCCGGGTATGCACGCGATGCCTGAAGGCCGGTAAAGTTCATAAAGTATAAAACTTGTCGGAGCGCAATAAAAGCCCGCGCGCGGGCTTTTTTTATTTTACGGCCCGGCCCGCGCCACGTCAAGCCAATTCTCCGCTTGACATTTAACGCGCCTCCTCTATAATCTCAATATAAGGCCGCCAAAGCGGCGGCCTTTTTGCCCTTCGCAACCATGCCCTCGAGCGACGAAAAATTGGGCGAAAGGCCGCGGGTACTGGTGACGGGTGCCGCGGGCTTCATCGGCTCGAGCCTCGTGGACGAGCTTCTCGCGCGCGAATACGAGGTTATAGGCGTCGACAATTTCCTCGGAAATTACCCCCGCGACGTAAAACTATCCTATCTAAACGCGGCCCTCGCCCACGCCGGCTTCACCTTCCGCGAGTTGGACCTCGCCGAAGACGAGCTGGACGAGCTCGTCGCGGGCGTCGACGCGGTATTTCACCTCGCCGCCCGGCCGGGGGTGCGCGAATCCTGGGGCCGACATTACGAGGAATACTTAACCCACAACGTCCTCGCGACGCAGCGCCTGTTGGAGGCGCTCCGCGCGCGGCCCGAGGTCCCGCTAGTCTTCGCCTCCTCGAGCTCGGTCTACGGCGACGCGACGCGGCTCCCGGTGAGCGAGGACGCGACGCCGACGCCGGTCTCGCCGTACGGCGCGACGAAGCTCGCCGCGGAGGACCTGGTCCACTTGTACGTCGGAAGCTACGGCCTTAAAGCAACGATATTGCGCTACTTCACGGTATACGGCCCGCGGCAACGACCCGACATGGCCATCTACAAGTTTATCCGGGCGATCCTCGCGGGCGAGGCCATCGCGCTGTACGGTGGCGGGGAGGAACGGCGCGACTTCACGTACGTGGGCGAAGCGGTGAAGGCCACGGCGGACGTGCTGGCGCGGGGCATTACGTCGGGGACGTACAACGTTGCCTCCGGGAAAACGGTCTCGTTACTCGAGCTGACCGCGGCCCTCGAAAAAGTCCTGGGGAAAAAGGCGAAAGTCGCGCGCGAGCCGCACCAACGCGGCGACGTACGCGCGACGCACGCCGACATCACCGCGCTCCGGAAGGCCATAGCGTACGAGCCGGCCACGCCCCTCGAGGAAGGGCTCGCGGCGCAGGCGGCGTGGATGACGGACCGGCCCGCGGCGAGTGCGGCCGGGGTCCGACCGAGGGTTCGGCGGCGCGCGGTGTACGCCGCCAAGTTGTCCGCGGTAATCGTCAACTATAACGCCGGCCACGTCATACATAAATGCATCGAATCCTGTTGGAAAAACCCGCCCGCCGACGGCGAAATGGAAATAATCGTTGTGGACAACGCCTCGGCCGACGGCTCGGCGCAATCGCTCGCCGTCCGGGACGATATTATCTTAATCCGCAACCGCCAGAACCTGGGCTACGCCGCGGCCAACAACCAAGGCCTCGCCTGCGCCCGGGGAGAATACTTCATATTGCTCAACCCGGACGTAGAGGTAGGCCCCGGTATCTTCGACGCGTTGATAAATTTCCTGGACGAGAATCCGGAGGCCGGCATCGTAGGTCCCGCGCTCGTAGAGCCCACGGGCCGCCTCCAGGAATCGTACCGCCGCTTCCCCAACCTGCTACATCTCCTCGGGAGCCGGCGCTCGCCCATCTACCGCCTTTGGCCCCGCAATCCTATCTCGCGCCAGGGTTTCTACCGCGACCTCGAGCTCGGCGGCCCCGTAAGGGTGGACTTCATCGCGGGCGCGGCGATGATGTTCAAACGAGAACTCGTCGAATTGATAGGGCCGATGGACGCCAAGTATTTCTTGTACGTCGAGGACGCCGATTTCAGCCGACGGGCGCGCGACGCCGGCCATTACACTTATTTACTGCCCAACCTCACCGTACTCCACCACCGGGGCGAATCGGCGGCCCTGCATCCCTACCGCATAGTGTTTATTCACCACATCTCGATGATGCGCTACTTGAGAACACACCAGCCGTTGCAGTTCGCCTTGTATCTGCTGCTATTGCCCGCCGTGGGCGTACACATCCTGTTCGAGCTGGCGTACGCGTGGCGTGGGACGCGCCGCCGGAAGAAGCAACTCGCCGCCCGGCAAAAAGACGCGGGCGGAAGCGCGGCGGAGAAGCTCGAGGAGATTTCGCCCGCGGCTTAGAGAGCCGCAGGCGATGATATGAGAGCCGGGAGGGGAACCGAGGTACGCAGGTTTTCCAGGGCCCTTTTCGCAATCGCCGCCGCGGCGGCAGCGCACGCGGCCTCGGCCGGCGCCGCCTATTTGCTCGTCCCGATGGACGACGCGCAGGCGGACCACCTCCGCGCCTACGGCGTCTGCTACGCGGCCCTGCTCGAAGGGGCCCGCGCGGAATGGCTCCTCAATTTCCGCGGCGGGTCCTTTCTTATTGAAGACTTCGAGGGGCTGCCGGAAATGTGCCGGGAGCGGGGCGTCACCGCGGAATACGTCGCCGACCCGGGCTCGATTTACGCCGTAATCGAGGCGAACAACATGGAGGCGGTGCCCCTCACCAAGGCGCCCCGCGTCGCGCTATACGCGCCGTCCAACGAGGAGATGTGGGACGACGCGGTGATGCTCGCGCTCGACTACGCCGAGATCCCGTACGACGTGATTTGGAACGACGTGGTTCTGACGGGGGGCCTTTACGAGTACGACTGGCTCCACCTGCACCACGAGGACTTCACGGGGCAATTCGGGAAATTCTACGGCTCGTTCGCCGGGACGCCGTGGTACGAGATGACGGTAGCGCAGTACGAGGCGGAGGCGAAAGCCGCCGGGTACGCCTCGGTCGCCGCGTACTTGGGCGACGCGGCGGAAGCTATCGAGCGCTACGTCGCGAGCGGCGGCTTCCTCTTCGCGATGTGCGCGGCCGCCGATACCCTCGATATTGCGCTGGCGGCCCGCGGCCTGGACGTCGTCGCCGACGTCTTCGACGGCACCCCGGTCGACCCAAACGCAAACGAACTTCTCGACTACGCGCGGACGCTGGCCTTCACGGATTTCGAATTAATACCCAACCCCTACATATACGAATACTCCGATATCGATACGCCGCGTTCGAACTCCCCCGCGGTGGACCCGACGAACAAAGGCTCCTTCACGCTTTTCGAGTTCAGCGCCAAAGCCGACACCGTGCCCACCATCCTCACGCAAAACCACCGCAACCGGATAACCGAGTTTATGGGTCAAACCACGGCCTTCACCCGCAAAACGTTGAAGAAGCGACTCGTCGTGCTCGCGACGGTGGACGGCTACGAGGAGGCGAAGTACGTCTACGGGAATCACGGCGAGGGTTTCTTCTCCTTCCTCGCCGGCCACGACCCGGAGGATTTTCAGCACTTCGTCGGCGAGCTGCCCACGGACCTTCGCTTCCACAAAAACTCGCCCGGCTACCGCCTTATCCTAAACAACATCCTCTTCCCGGCGGCGCAGCGCGAAGAACTAAAAACGTAGCCGCGTAGCGCACGACGCGTTTACCTCGGGCGTTGTGGCCGGCCGGCCTCGCGCCTTCGCAACGGCGCGCCGTCAGTAGCCGAACAGCCTCGTCCGCTGCGCCACCCACTCCCGCCGCAACTTCACGTTCAGGATTAAACCGATCGCGATAAACGACGATATCGTCGCCGTGCCGCCGTATGACACAAAGGGGAGCGGCAGGCCGGTAACGGGGACGAGGCCTACGGCCATCGCCGCGTTTACCGCGAACTGAGTGAAGAAGAGCGTGCCGAGGCCGAACGCGAGCACGCCTCCCCGTCGGTCGCCGGCGCGATAGGCGATCAGGAACGAGCGGAAAACGACGACCGCGAACAATATCACGACCAGCAGGCATCCGGCGAAGCCGAACTCCTCGCCCCAGGCCGACAACACGAAGTCCGTGTGGCCCGCGGGAACGAACTCCAGGTGGACCTGGCTCCCCTCGAGAAAACCTTTGCCGAAAAGCCGGCCCGAGCCGAGCGCGATCTTCGCCTGGATGATGGAATACCCGGCGCCGTGCGGGTCCGCGGTGGGCGATAGGAACGCCAGTATGCGCGCCTTTTGGTAACCTTTGAGCAGCCCCCAAAGTAAGGGGGTCGCGGCCCCGGCGAAGACGTTGACGCCGAAAAAGAACGCGCGCTCCCACCACGCCGTTCGCGCGATCAACGCGATTATAACCACCGCGCCGAGGAAGATGAGGAATGCGGTCAGCTGAAACGAAACGGCCAACGCCACGAGCGGCGATAACAACAACAACAAGTAAGGAAGCGGCGCGCCGGCCCAGTAAAGGGCGGCGAAGAGTAACGGCACGAACACCGCGGCCGTGCCCAGGTCGGGCTCGAGCGCGATGAGCACCGCGGGAACCGCGGCCACCGCTATCGGCAGGACGAAATGGGGGAGACGCTCGAGCCGCCGGAAGACGTCGAGGACCAGCGCGAGCGTCAGGACCGTCGCGATCTTAGCGAGCTCGGAGGGTTGAAATTCGAAGAGCCCAAGCGAAAGCCATCTACGGGGAGCGCCGCCGCGCGACACCGCTTCCGCGGCCAGGAGCACTAAAGCCACCACGACCAGCAGATAGACAGCCCAGGAAAATTTGACCACGGTCCGGTAAGGTACCGCGGCCGCGAGGGCGCACGCCCCCCATCCCAGGCCCACCCACAACAGCTGTTTCCAAAAAACGTCGCCCCCTTCTACCGCGGAATAAACCGCGACCAGCCCCACGAGGCTCAACGCGAAAGCTGCGACCAACAAAGGCAGGTCGACGCGTCGCCCTATCTCGCGAAAAGCCCCCATTAGCGGGAGGCCGCCTCCACGGACGCGTTCTTCGCCATGTCGGCGGGAGTCACGCCGGCGGGAGGCGCCGGCCACGCCGCTTCGCCGATAATATTCTCGCGGCAATAACCGACTATCTCCTTGGCCCGTTTTATGTAAGATTCGCCGTACCCGCCGTTCTCTATGAGGATGCACACCGCGACCCTGGGCCGGTAGGCCGGCGCGAAGCCGGTAAACCAGGCGTGGGTATCGCCGAAGGGGTTTTCCGCGGACCCGGTTTTCCCGGCCAGATAATGAGCGTTTACGCCGAGACGGTTAACCACGCCGATAAGGCCGCGGAGAATGGCCTCCCGGGACGCGGGCTTGAGGTCGATCACGCCGCGGACATGAGGGGGGGAAGTCGCGCGCACGACGCCGTCGCAATCCACGACCCGGCTCACCAGCCGCGGTCGGTAGATACGGCCGCCGTTCGCGAACGCGCTAAAAGCCACCAACTCCTGTATCGGCGTAAGGAGAACCTGGCCCTGGCCGATGGAGTTGTTGACGACCTCGCCGCGGGGCCACTTCTCGCCCCACTTGCGCTCGAGGAGTTCGCGGCTCGGTATAAGGCCGGGATTCTCGTGGGGGAGGGGGATGCCCGTAGGCGAACCGTAACCGTACGCGAGCGCGTACTTGTTCAGGTTGTCGATGCCGACGCGCAGGCCGACCTGGTAGAAGAAGACGTTGCAAGAATTCCTCAAGCCTCCGGCGACGTCGAGCGGCCCGTGGCCGGAACGATTCCAACAGTGGAACACCCAGCGCCCGTAACGGAACGCGCCGGAGCAGGGTCGGGGCATATTCTCCTCCGGTCCAACCAACCCCTCTTCCAACCCCGCGGTAGCGGTAATTAATTTGAAAGTGGAACCCGCGGGATAGGAACACTGGATGGCGCGGTTGAGCAGGGGGTGGTCGGGCGCATCGGCGTACGCGGCCCACTTGGCCGCGGAAATGCGGCCCGCGAAGTCGTTGGGGTCGAACGTGGGCGAGGAGGCGAGGGCCCAGACGTCGCCGTTCGTAACATCCATTACGATTATGGCGCCCCGGCGCCCACCCAAAAAACCCTCGACCAGGCGCTGGAGGCCCACATCCAGCGTAAGGTGCAGGTCGTACCCGGCGCACGGCGGCGTAACCTCCTCGGCATATTTTAGGCCGAGTTTCTTCTCGAGCGCGTTAACCTCGACGGTCTCAAAGCCGTCGCGGCCGCGTAAGTACTCCTCAAAAGCGTATTCTAAGCCGGCGCACCCCACGGTATCCCCCAAATTATACCCGCGGGGCCTCAGCGCCGCGAGGCGCTCGGGCCCTATCTCGCCCACGTAGCCCAACAGGTGGCCGGCCAAGGCGCCGTGCGGATAGTAACGCACCGGCCTCGAGACGACCGTCATCTCCGGGTAACGCGCCCGCACCTCCTCGAAAGCGAAAATCTCCTCGGCCGTAAGGCCGACGGCGACCTCCGACGGCTCGTACGGGAACTCGCGATTCCTCTCGATGGTAGCCGCCAAGGCTTCGGGGGTAGTTCGCAGGTAGGCGGCGGACCGCTCGAGCGCGGCCGCGGGCACGGCTTCCGCCGTCGGCAGCATCCAGAGTATCGCGTACGAAGGTTCGCTACGTGCGAGAACGCAACCGTTGCGGTCGTATATCCTACCCCGGGGCGCGCGCACGGGGATGCGGCGCAGCCGATTTTGCTGGCTGAGGGTGTAGAAGTCGTCGCCGGAGGCGAGCTGAAGGTCGGCTACCCGGAACGTGAGGGTCCCGAAAATCGCCGTGGCGAAAAACGCCACTATTATAAACCGCGCCTTAGGCGCCATCGCCCCGAGCCCCCGCGCCGGCCGGCTCGACCGCCGCTACGGCCATCAGGCGGCCGGCCGCCTTGCCGTCCCGCCGCGCCGAAATAAAAAGCTCGGCCTCGCAAGAAGTGCACGTCGCGACGCGATAAATATTTTCGGGAAGCACGCCCGCCTCTTGCGCCGCGAGCTCGTTCGCACGGTGCAGCTCGAGCCGGCGAACGCCCCCCTCTTCAATTAAAACCTGGCCCGCTTTCTTGCCGAAGGCGGCCGCCACCGCCCGGGCGACGTCGTCGCCAACGTCGTAACAACACGGCCCAACGCCGGGCCCGAGAAAGACGACGACCTCCTCCGGGCGAACTTGCCAATAGGCCTCGAGGCGGGACACTCCCGCCGCGGCTATTTTCCCAAGGGTTCCCCGCCACCCGGCGTGCAAAAGCGCGAGCGCCCGCGCGCGCGCCGCCCACAATACGATGGGAACGCAGTCCGCCGTGAACACCGCGAGCGGCGCGTCGACGAGGTCCGTCGCGAGGCCGTCGCACGCGCCGAGCCACCGCCGCTCCGCGACGGCAACGCGGCATATCGCCGTGCCGTGTACCTGGCGACAGCTCGAGAGGCGGCCGTACGGAAAGCCGACCGTCGCGCAAAGGCGCGCGACGTATTCCTCGTTTATGCGGCCGTCTTCGTCCAAAACCGGGCCCTCGAACCCGGCCGCGGGGCCTTCCTCAAGCGTCTTCTTAGTCGCGAAGGCCGCGGCAACACCCTCGAAGGCCGCTACCTTGTCGAGCCACAGCGCGCCTCCCGGCCCGAGCAGCTCAGCCGGCGCGTATTCGTTTTCGACGTTCACCGAAATCTCCTCACGCCCGGTAGATACGGCGTTCGGCCGTCGAGAAGAAACCAAGCCACCTCGGGTCTTTGGCGGCCTCCGCGGCCATATCGGCAACGTTCGCCACTTTTTTATTCTAACATAAATTGCCGGTTAAAATTAACCGACCGAAAAGCTCGCCTTAGCGCGTACATTTATAACCCCATTTTAAATAAAAAACGCCCCTCGCGCCCGCGTCTACGGCCCGGGCGCGAGCCGCGCGCTCGGCGACAAATGGGCGCTGGCGTTCGGGCCCCGCGTTACCTTCCTTTTCGACAACCCGGTAGAGAGTTACCAAATCCACGCTATACCGTTACAGGCCGATTATCGAAGGGCCGGTCGCGGCACCATCCTCGTCGACCTAATGATAGGGTTTAATTACTACCTATAAACGCTACCGTTCTACTAATCGTTGGCAGCCCGCGAGGGCCGCTTTTTATTGCAAACGCCTTTTCGGACCCGCCGGCGGCCGCGACATTTAACTAAGCTCGTTTGACGCAGTAAAATTAACCCCACCAATAATAAAAACCACAAGGCGGTTTAAGGCGAACAACGTGCAACAACGGACGCGGCCCCGTTACAAATAATCGTACAGACAAAATAATTGACAAAACGGCCGGGCCCAAGTAAAATTAATAAGGTACTAAATCGCAACCAACAAACAACGATCGGGAGGTTACGGAATGGGGAAAATAACCGGTATCGCAGTATTGGCCTTGGTTACCTTAGCCGCGGCGGCGTCGGCGTTGGACGTAGGCGTCGGCGCCTTCTACGCGCCGGCCCGGGTCGTTGGCGAAGTAACGGAAATGGGCGAATACAGCGGCAAGGAGTTTAGCAAAGGGGGCTTTAAAGGCCGCGTATCCGTAGGTGTTTACGAGGGCCTTAACGTCGCCGTAGGCTTCGGTTACAACAACCTAAGCTACCGCGAAGAGCCGATCACATTCCCGGAAATAGGGTACGTTACTTCAATACCGACATATATTACCACCTTAGGCGCCGACTACGCCTTCCGTCTCGGGCCCCTTAGGCCCTACGCCGGCGGCGGCGCCGCGATAGCGCGCGAGTCCGTGGAAGGTTTCCGTTATACAATTACCGATTGGTACGGCGGCCTGTACGTCGAAGGCGGCGCGCGCTACTTCCTCATAGACGGCCTGGCGGTGGAGGCCGGGCCGCGCTACACTCTCCTCTTTGACGAGCCGGTCGTTTACTACGACGGTTTAATTAAACACGACTTCGTGAGGGCCGAGCACCGAACCCAGTTAATAGAGTTGCTATTCGGGATCAACTACTACTTCTGAACCGATATTCTTACCCCGTAATAGAAGCGGCCCGGGAGGGCCGCTTTTTCGCCGGCTTAGGGCCGCGGCGGGCCGGCACCGATATCCCAAATTTATTCAAAATAAGTGTAAAAACACTTGACAAAGGTACGTCTAATTTCTATACTTAGGATAAACGGGCCCATAGCTCAGTGGCTAGAGCCACCGGCTCATAACCGGTCGGTCCCAGGTTCGAATCCTGGTGGGCCCATAGTGTTAACTTAAGCCCGAGCGGGCGTTCGTGCGAGGTGAAGATGCGCTCGGTATTAGGTGTTGTTGTCTTTTTCGCCGCGGGGCTCCCGGCCTTCGCGCAAGAACCCCCTCCCGCGCCAATAACCACTCCCACGCCCGTACCCGCGCCCAAGGCCAAAGACTACCCCGCCTTCGACGGCGGCACGCGCATCGAGTTCTACGCGGAGCAGAACGTCTACCGCGCCTACCTGGCCAACCCCGCGGACTTCACCCTCCTTCAGGAGACCTTCGTCGCGGGAGACTTCGGCGGCGACCTGAGCTTCGGCGGCTTCAGCTACTCGCGGAACCGCGGCACGGCCGAGCCCGGGCCGACGGAGCCGGAAGACAAGGCCGGCCTCGACGTCTCGTATACCGCGGGCCTGGGGGGCCGGGCATTCGGGGCCTACCGCCGGGATTTCCTCGTCGCGGGCGGCGCGTTCGACTTCAACCGCGGCGCCGCGTCTTTCGGGTACAACGGCGAGGCGATAACGGTGGACCCCTTCTTCGCCGCCGACGAGGGCTATAACGATGTCGACCTGGTGAGCCAAAAATACGGCATCACCGCGGTGGCCGCGGCCGCGCTCGAGCCCCACGCCGTCGGCCTCTCGTTCTCGCTCACACCGGAGCGTATCGAGGGCGACTACGACTTCGAATACCTGCCGCCGACGAGCGAGGAGGGTATACACCGCGTCGAGAGATTGTGGGGGCGGCGCGAGGTCAAAGACTACTGCATCAAGGGAGGCTACTCGCTCAGGCCGGGGGAAGATTTCGACGTGGGCGGCGCCTTCGGCCTGCGAATACTGCGAAGCAACCTGGACTGGCGCGACGAAAGCGCGGAAGAAGTGCCCACGGTCATCACGAAGGAGGGGGAAACCGGAACCTTAAAAATGAAGGGGAGCGCCGTCACCTTGGGCGGCAACGGCCGCTATAAATTACTCGAGAACCTGCGCGTGGGCGGCGCACTCGCGATGGAGTTCATCCCCGGGATTACGATGGATTGGCAGGGCGAGACCTGGGACCTCGCGGGCCCGTTCGGTGAGCGGGAAATCGAGGACTACCGGCTCGCGAAGGGGAGCGAACGCCACTACGGGTTCGGCGGCGGCCTGGCCTTTTATCCCGACGAGAAGACGACGTTGGCGTTCGACTACGGTTACGACAGGTTTAGCGCGTCGGCCGAGGTGTACGACGAAGGGCGTTCCGTGGGTGACGAGCTCGAGTTCAGCTACTATCACACGTTTACGCGGCTGGGCGTCGAACGTTGGATAATCGACGACCTCGCGGCCAAAGTGGGCTGGGAACAGGACCTGTTCAGCTACCCGCGCAACGTCTTCTTCGGCGGCCTCGCTTACAAGTTCGACGACGATTGGTTTATAAACTACGATTATAGAGGAGGTCAATTAACGGTCAATAACCTATCGCTATTCGTGCCCTTCGACGACGTGGTCAAACCGGCCAGCCACCGGTTCACGGTGGTCCGGTACTTTTAGGGGCGCGAGGGGGCCCTGGGCGATAAAGGAGCAATCATGAAGAAGACGGCGATAATGACGGTAATCGTGGCCGCGGGCTTGATGGGCTGCGGCTCGGACGATGGTCCGGTGGGGCCGGCCGACGTCGTCTACTGGGACGTCGCGTGGTCGTCGCCGGATACGGTCTTAACCGATATCGAAATGCTGGGCGAGAAATCGGGTTGGGCGTGCGGCTACCGCTACAACGAAACGACGGGAACGTACGACGGCCTGATCTACCGTTACGCCGGCGATACCTGGGACGTGGCACTCTTCATGCCGGCGGAAATGGGCGCCAAGCTGATGGCGATCGACTTCTTGGCGGGAAACGACGGCTGGGCGGTGGGGAACCGCGTAGGCGAAGGCATCGAAATGCCGGTCGTGCTTCACTACGACGGGGAGGCGTGGAACGAGGTCTTTGCCGAGGGTTTGACCAGCGGCCCCCTGAAGCTTTTGGCCGCGGTCGGAGAGAACGACGTCTGGGTATCGGACGGCTTCGACTCCTTCCACTACGACGGCATTTGGTGGAACTGGTTCCCGCTGGCCGCGGGGACGGGCGTCGACAGGTGGGTCTTCCCGAACGCACAAACCGGCTGGGCGGTCAGCTACACTAGCGGCTATTGCTACCGGTGGGACAACGTGCTCGGCTTCTGGGTTTTGGAACCGCAACCGCTCTACGACGCGACGGCGTTCCATTTCCGGGCCGACGGCTCAGGCGTCTACGCCGATTACGCGAACACGCCGCCGGTGGCGGAACGGGCGAACATCTACTGGCGGGAAGCGGCCGAGGCGCCGATCTACCGAAGGATATACTCCACCGGCGTGCCCCGCCAGCTAACGGCGTGCGACTATCTCCCCCCCGACTACTTCTTCTTCGCCGGGCCGAATGCGGCCTTCGAGGTCGTCGAGGACAACGTAAACCCGCTCGGCTACTTACCGCCGAGCGGCCTGGGCGCCGTCCGGGCCATCAGCATCGCCGCCCGGGGAGACGTCTGGGGCATAATGGGGCAGAGCTTGAACGAAGGCCCCTCGTTTATAGTACACAAGGAAATGTAACCCAGCCCTTCGAGTGAACAAAGGCTGACGCTCAGCGCGTCGGCTTTTTTTACGAAAAATCGTCGCGGCAGAATAGGCGGAGGTCATTCCCCCGCCATTATGCCGTCGTAGACGGCGCGGGCGTCGCCCTCGTCGCGGGCGCCGTACAGGAGCGCGCGGCCGTCGCCGAACATCACCACCGATACGCCGCCCGCGGCAATTAACAAAAGGCCGTGGGATTTTTTCACCAGGTAACGGCGGGAGAGGCGGTCGGCCGTTTCGTCCAGATTCGGCCTTACGCCGCCTCCCGGGAAAATCTCGAAGGCCCGTCCGCCGCAACAACGTCCTACGTAAACGGGGACCCTTCCCTCGAGAAAATGAAACTCGCGACGGCCACAGGCCGGACAGTCCTCGAGCCGCTTCACGGTAATTGTGGCAACGCGCCCCGGCTCCTCGAGCCGGCTCAGCCGACCGGCCACGGCGTCGCCCTCGCCCCTTAACAAGGCGAAGGTTAAACCGGCGCCGAGCGCCGCCGTCGCGGCCACGACCGCGGGCGATACCCCCACCCGGGCGCAGGAGCCGGCGTCGTCCGCGTCCGCAAGCGAGGGCAACAAACAACGGAGGCAAGGCCCCACGCCCGGGACGACGGCCATCGCCGCGCCGCGCCGCCCCTCGGCCCCCTGATAGACCAAAGGCCGGCCGGCCTTCACGGCGACGTCGTTTAGCAAGAAGCGGAGGCGGAAGTTATCCGAACAATCGACGAGCACGTCCAAACCCGCGGCGAGCTCGGATATGTTGTCCGCGTTCGCGAAAGCGACCACGGCCTCGGCGGTCACGTCGCCGTTGATCTCGGCCAGGCGGCGCGACGCGGCCTCCGCCTTGGGCACGGGTTCCGCGGCGTCCCGCTCGTCGAACAGTTGGGTCCGGTGCAAGTCCAACGCGTCGACGATGTCGCGGTCCACGAGGCGGAGGTACCCGACGCCGGCGCGCGCGAGTATTTGCGCGTGGGCGGCGCCCGTCCCGCCGACGCCGAAGATGCCTACGCGACCCGCGCGTACGCGGGCCTGCGCCCTCTCACCCCAAAGTACCTCCTGGTAGCGGTACTTCTCCGTCGGGCGCGTCGTTCTCAACGCGTGCCCCCTATAAGGTGCCGCAAGAACCGGCGACCCGAACGCCAGGTCCGTTTCAACTCCGCCGGCCTTGTGAGGACTTGCGCAAATTTACGCGCGAGGTAACCGAAAGAGAGATAGAACTCACGACGCGCGCGGTCGCAAAACGCCACGAGCTCCGACGCCGGGAGGTCGGGACGGTCGATAACGCAGTTGTGTTGGCCCTCCGGCGTCAACCAATCGGCGAAAGAATCGGCCCGGAGGAAACCTCGCTCCTCGGCCCAGCGGTAGAGCGCCGTGCCGGGGTAAGCCATCACCGGGAAGAATTGCGCGGTATCGGGCCGCAGCTCCTTCGCGAACGCCAGCGTCTCCTCCATCGTCCGCCGCGTCTCGCCCGGGTTGCCGACCATGAAGCAGCCGTGTATCATAATCCCGGCCTTCGCCGCGTCCCCGAAGAACCGTTCGACGCGCGCGCGGTCGATCCTCTTGTTCATGCTGCGGAGCATCTCGTCGCTGCCGCTCTCGACGCCCACGCACAACAGCCTACATCCGGCGCGCTTCATCAGCTTGAGCGTCTCGAGGTCGAGGTCGCAGCGGGCGTTCGCGCTCCACTTAAGGCCGAGGTCCGCCTCCGCTATCGCCGCGCAAAGCCGCCTCGTACGTTCGCGCTCGACGGAAAACGTATCGTCCTCGAACATGACCTCGCGCACGTCGGGCCAGGTCCGCTTGATGAACCGCAACTCCTCCACGACCGCGGACACGGCCCGCGGCCTATACGAATGGCCGGAGAAGGTCTGGGGGTAAACGCAATATATGCAGTAATTGGGGCAACCGCGCGCGGAAAGTATCGTCACGATGGGATAGAGGCTGTGGGCATAAAAATAGTTGTGGACGTCGAGGAAGCGGGCATAAGTTTCGGACACGAAAGGCCACCGGTCCGGGTCCTCGGCTTCCCGGTCGGGCCCGGCCGTGACCCCGCCGTCAAGCCGCCACGTAACGCCGGGAGCGGTGCCCGGGTTAACGCCCTCGGCCAACGCCTCCGCGAGCTCGAGCACGGTCCCCTCGTACTCGCCGCGAAGCACGCCGTCGAGCCACGGGTATTCCGCCAGCGTCCGCTCGGCAAGCACGGAGACGTGTGGGCCGACGAGCACCACCCTGAGACCCGAGCAGCTCTCCTTAAGCAACCGCGCGACGCGGGCGTCGTTCGCGACGCTGGGCGTGCTCGCAGCTATAACCGCGAGTTCGAACTCTCGCGCAGCCGCGTCCTCGACGACGCGCTCCAGCCGCCAACGGCCGTCGGCGGGAGCGTCGACCAGCGTCACGTCGTGGCCGGCTTGAATTGCCGCGCCCGCGGCGTAGGAAAGCCACATCGGGTAGTAGATCGTCCCGCTCTTGGTCACCGCCGGGCTTCGCTGTTCGCGGGAGAATTTGGGAAGGAAGGGGGGATTTAAGAAAAGTATTTTCACCGCGTTGACGCGCCAAGGGCACTAGTCGGGTAAAGCGGAAAAAATAAACCGACCGCAAGATTCACATCTGTAGAGCTTGCTGCCGGATCGCAAATCGGCCACGACCTTTGCCGGTATGTTTACGTAACAACCCTGGCATACGCCGTCGGCGGCTACGGCAAAAGCGCCGCCTTGGTAACGCTCGAACAAGCGTTTATACCCCGCGCGCACCGGCTGAGACAGCGTCGGTATTAGGCGCTTGCGTTTCTCCTCCACCTCGATCAGCTGTACCTCGACATCCTTCAAGCGCGCCCTCGCTTCCTCGTTGGCGCGCGTAACTTCGGCCTTTAGTTGCTCGAGCCCCCCGAGGCGCTCGTCGATACTCCGCCGCGTCTTCTCGACGCCCTCCAAAAGCTCGAGCAGTTTATCTTCCGTACCCGAGATTTGCTCCCTCGTCACCTTGATTTCGTTTTGGAGGCTCTGGTATTCCTTATTCGTTTTGACCGACTCGAGTTGAACGCGGTATTTCGCCAACAGCTGCGTTTTATCGTCGATCGAAGCCTCGAGGCGGCGCCTCTCACGTTGCTTCTCCTCTAATACTCGTTGTAACTTAGCCAACTCCTCTTGCCGGGCGTCAAGGTCGCCATCCCGTTTCTCCACCTCCGCCGGCAACGCCGCGGTGAGAGCGTCCAGCTCCTTCTTGCGCGCGTCGAGTTCCGACAAAGCTATTAAACACTCGAGGTCGCTTCGTTCATCCATAGCCTCTCACATTCAGCTAAGAAGGTGGCGCAGCCTGAGGACGATCCTGGGGTTCTTCCAAAGAGCCTTCAAAAACGTCGCGAATATCTCCGACGACTTTATCTTGCTGACGTCCAACTTATCGCGCAATATCGCGACCGTGTCGTCTATCTCGGAATCTGCCATCGCGAGGATAACACGTCGGACCTTATAATGCTGTTTGTAGCGCCGGCCATAGGTTTCCATCCACTCTTCCTGGTAGCCCCGGAGTTCCCCCGCCAGGTCGCCGCTCGCCAACCCCCGCCGTATCGCGCGCGCCGCGGATTGCCCCGCCATCAAAGCCTGGCAAATACCTTCTCCCGAGAACGGGTCCGCCTGGCGGGCCGCGTCGCCCACGAGTGCGACGTAACCGTTCACTATGCTCGGCAAGGGTTTACACGCCGGTACGGCGCCGGTCCGGACGGCGACGACTTTGGCGTCCGGGAAGCGCCCCGCTACGAACGCGTCGAGGTAATGGATAGGCCCGCGGCCCCGTGCCTCCGTCGGCGTAATGCCGACGCCGACGGTGTGGAGGCCGTCACCCTTGGGGAACACCCAGGCGTATCCCCCCGGCGCGAAGGAACGGCCTAGAAAAAAGTGGATATAATCCGGCGGGTCTTCGGCGGCGTCGGCCAAAATGTACTCGGCGCAAACGTCCATGTCGCCCGCCGAAACCGTAGTCGCGAGGCCCGCAGCCCGACCCACCGCCGACTCGACGCCGTCGGCCGCCACTACGGCACGACACGAGACCGTACGCCCAAAAAGGCCGTCGTGTGCGACGTCGACCTCGACGACGCCGCCCGTGCAACGAACGTCGCGAGCCTCGGCCTTGAGGAGCGTCGTCGCGCCCGCCGCGGCGGCACGAGCGAACAGGTCGCGTTCGAATATCTCCCGGTCTAGTATATACCCCACGTTTGCGTAATCGCGGCGAACCGTAATGCCCGCCGGCGAGTGCCCCATGCCGCCGTTGACGACGGCACTAACCCATCTCTTATCCAACTCGACGAGCGATTCGAACTTCCGGCGTGGAACCCCCTCGCCGCAACGGACCGGTCGCCCGACCTCTTTCTTTCGCTCGAGCAGCAGCGTTTTCACGCCGTTGCGCGCCAACGACAACGCCGCGGCCGAGCCCGCCGGCCCGCCCCCCACGACCACGACGTCGTAGCTTCCTTTTAATACCTCTTCAACGTACGAAGCCATCGCATCACGAAAGGGTTTCCCAGTATACGCCGGCGAAGAATACGAAAATCAGGAACTTCATCAAACGCGCGGTCGAGCCGGCCAACAACGGATCGGGCTCACGGCGCCGCAGGTTTAATATCGTGTAAATTAACACAAGGCCCCCCACGGCCGCCACGAACGCAAGGTTACGCCGGGAATACTCCTCGAGACGGTAAGAAATTACGGACACGGCCACCGCGGCCAGAGCGAAAGCCCCGGCCACCACTACCGGGAATCGTCCCCCGCCTGCGGCTACGGTCCTTCTCCCCACGAGCTCGTCCGCGCGCCGGTTCTCGACGTCCCGAAAAACACTCGCGGCCAAGGCTATCAAACCGCCGACCACGGCGGCGATTATCGCCCGCCCCCCGGCGCCGCCGAACCATAACCACCCGTAACAAACGGGGAAAGCCACCACCCCCGCGGCGAGAACGTTTCGAGCGAAATACGATTTGTCGAAAAAATAGTTGATCAACAAAACGAACGCCGCCGTAAAAAGCGCGGCGGCGAAAGGGCGGAAACCTAAAAAAGCCGCGGCCGTTAACCCAGCCGCGAGCAAGATAAAGCCCAACCACTTCGCTTCGCCGGGGCGAACTAAGCCCCGCGCGATCGGATTGCTCGGGTTCGCCAAAACGCGGCTGCGACGGTGGAACCAATCGCCGTTCACGAAAGTGCCCGCTATTACCGTCGCGACCGCGACGGCGCCGAACGTTATCGTGCCGCGGGGGGGGCCGCCCGCAAGGCCCGCGCCCAGCAAGGCGCCCGCGAACGCCAAACCCCAATCCGCAGGTCGCATCAAACGCAAAAACGCCAACGCCGCGGCGTTAAGGTCCCGTTTACGTGGCATACCCGCTGCGAACTACCTTAATAAAATCTCCACCTACGCCCTTAACGCTTACCCCGGGAGGCCGCAATCTTGGCTCGCGTGTAGAATATCCTCTGCACCGCGGTAATATGAGAGAGCACTGCCAGGAGCAACAGCGCTACCAAAGCCCCGTATCCGCCCACCAGGTAGCCCAAAGCGAGGAGGACCACCCTCTCGGGCCGTTCCATTATACCTACCTTACAACCTTCGATCAAACTCTCGGCCCGGGCCTTGGTATAAGAAACGAACACCGACCCGGTTAGAACCAAGACGGTCAGGACGGCCATTAGGCCGTCGCGGGCCGCAGCGTAAAAATAGACTAAACCGGTCAAGTAGGCGGCCTCGCTATATCGATCAATAACGGAGTCCATAAACGCGCCGAAAGGACTACCGAGTTCGTTGGCGCGAGCCACGGCGCCGTCCACCATGTCCGCGAAGCCCGCGGCCAGCACGAGCAGCGCGCCCACACGCAACCGCCCGAACGCGAATGCTATCCCCGCGGCCCCCGCCAAGGCCAAACCCAGCAACGTGAAAACGCTCGGGCCTATGCCGAGCCGGCCGATTAAACGGGCCGGCGGATAGAGTATCTTCTTGCTTAACCGCCGGCCTAAGTCGTGAAAAGCTTGCAATTCGCTTAAGTTTCTAAGGTTTACCGACTTCCGTCGGCTGCCCGGACAACCGCTGAGCCTTATTTATTTTATCCTGAGCGATGAAACTAGTCACCAGGTCGTACTCCGCGCGGATAGCCAGGATGAAGCTCTCTAACGCCAACGGCTTTAACGCCGCGTCACCTTTCGGGATTTTCCTTAGCGCCTGCCGCACCCGGCCGCCCAGCACCTTATCACCGCCTACGTCGACGAAGGCAAAGACCTCCACCGGGACCTTTTCCGTATAGGTCAACGCCTCGGTTCCCTTGACCGGTTTGCGCGAGGGAAACAGGTTCGCCGGTACGCAACCGTATTCGACCTCACCCGCGGCCACCCCGGCGATGACTTCGTCCGCCGTCCCGTTGGGCGCTTCGCGGAGGTCGAAGTCGAGGTCGAGGTCGAGGCCGTTGCGGTCGAAGAACATCTTCTGGGACAGATAGCCGTCGAGCGAGTTCTTCGAGACGATCATAATCGAACTACCCTTCAGCTCGGGGACTTCACGGATTTTTTGGGTCCCTCCCTCGGGGACAATAATACATCCCTGGGCCATCGAGCCTTTATCGGCGTAATTAGCCTTGACTAGCACGATGCACCCGTCGGCGACCTCTGCATAATCCAACGGGTTCGCGAAGACGAACGCGGCCTTGCCTTCTTTGACCAACGAAGAGAATTCCTCGCGCGATTTCGTGGGTTGAAATCTAAAAGGGCGGCCGACCCGTTCCTCCAAATACGCCGCCAGCGGCTCGAACTTCTTGCCCGCTTCGGCCTTCTCGAACGTCGGCCCGAGCGCAACCACGATGGCCTCCATCTCGGAGACGCCCTTACCCTTCTTACAACCCGGGTTAGCGATTAAAACCGCTACCAAACCCGCGGCAACTACGATCGTCCACGAACGCTTCATATTGCTCGCTCCCGTCAACGTAAGAGCCGCCTTTTTTAAAAGTTTACCAGCGGCTCAGGAGGGTGTCAAGTTAAAACACTTCCCACTCCGCAAATCACGGGACTACGAGAACGGCGCAATCGGCGTCCTCCACGACGCGCTGGGCGAGGCCGCCGAGGGGGTACCCCGCGGCGTGGAAGCCGCTCTTTTTACCGATCACGACCAGGTCCGCCTCGGCCTCGTCCGCGACCGTAACTACTTCGATATGAGGTCGGCCCTTCCTCACGATTATCTCGGCGTCCACGCCCTCTTCCGCCGCCATCTTGCCCACTTTGGCCACGGCCTCCTCGGCGTTGGCCTCCAGTTCGCGGCCTACTTTCTGCTGTTGCGCTTCCGGCCTACCGGCGAAATCCGCGACCACCGACGTATCGACGACCGAAATTACGATTATCTTCGCGCCGTCCCTTTTGGCCAAGCGAAACGCCGTCCCAACCGCGCGCATCGCGAACGGCGTTCCGTCCGTGCTCACGACGATAGTGTGGAAGCCGGCCGTCTCCGGGAAATTTTTACCCGCCATTTCAATTAGCTCGCGCCGCCAACCTCTCTCGTAAACGCACGTTAACTACGGCCGGGACGAAACAATCCACCGGGCCCCCCAGTCGCGCGATCTCTTTGACCAGGCTCGAGTTCAGATAAAAGTACTTTTCCGACGGCAACATCAAAACGGTGTTGACCTCGTCGGCGAGCTTACGATTGACCGAGGCCATCTTCAACTCCTCTTCAAAATCCGAAACCGCGCGCAAGCCCCGCACGATCACCTGGGCCCCTTTACGGCGCGCATATTCGACGGTTAAACCCTCGAAGCTGTCTACCTCGACCCCCGGCAGCTCGCCGGTTACTTCGCGCAACATCTCCAACCTTTCTTCGACTTCGAACAAAGGCTGTTTATCAGAGTTGACGGCTATCGCCATAATGAACCGATCGAATATGCGGACGCATCTCTCCGCTATGTCGAGATGGCCGTACGTTACCGGGTCGAACGTCCCGGGGTACAACGCTACGACACTTTTATTAGCCATAACCGCTAACGCCCGACCCTATCTCGCGACGGCCAACCGGCGCGCCGCGGAACCCGCCGACGAGGCGAAACAGCAGACGTAAACGCCCGGCGGCAGCGGCCGGCCCGCGCCGTCGGCAACCGACCACGTTATAACGTTCTCCCCCGCGCGAGCGCCGCGCGCCACCGTCGCTATGCGCCGGCCGGCGAGGTCGAAAACCGCGAGCTCCGCCCCGGGGTCGTCCGAGGGGAGCGAGAACGCGAAAGTTACGCTCCCGGACGCCGGGTTCGGCCTCGGTTGGGCAAAAGCAAACGGCGCGGCCTTTACGCCCGCCCGGGCCTCCGCCGGGCCAAAGGTACGGCTCGCGCCGGCGCGCGGTACGTACTCCAGCCAATAGCGGTAAGTGATACCGCCCTCGACGTCCCGGTCGAAGAAGCGGAAGGGCGGCCGGCCGCTGACCGGCGCCCGGTTTATTCTCGCGAGGCTTTTACCCGGGCGTCCGCGGTAGACGTTAAAAACGCCGGCCAACCCGCCCTCGCCCGGAGCCCACGACAGAAGGATACCCTCCGCGCGGCCCGCGGCTCGGAAATATCTCAGCTCGACGGGCGTCAGTAACTTCATAGCGGCCTCGTAAACGTCGAGCCGGCCGGCGCCGTAGTCGTTATCCTTGCCGGGAGGGCCCAGGTCCAACGCGGTGATTTGCATTATCTCCGATAAATCCTCGGGGGTGAGGTTCTCGTCGACGTCCAAAAGCAGCGCGGCGCAACCTGCGGCGTGGGGCGACGCCATCGACGTCCCGGACATATCCCTATACCCCGAATTGTCGTTGTGCCGACAGGATTTAATCTGGTACCCGGGAGCCGCGACATCCGGCTTCAGAAGGCCCATCTTGGCGCCGTTCTCGTAAGGGTAGTCGCGCCACGGGTCGATGGTCTCCCAACTGCTCGGGCCCATGCTTGAGAAATAGGCATACACGTCGTCCTGCGTCGTCGCGCCGACGGCCATCATCGACGCCAGGCCGCCCTTCAACTTCTGGTCGGGGTGGAGCCACGGCGGCGGACAATTGCCGGGAGCCGAGACGTTCCAGGGCAGGGGGTCCGTCGTATTGACCGAACTGCGGTAGTTCCCCGCCGATTTAAACTGGATGAAGCCGGCGCTGAGCTGTATCTCGGAGGCGTAACGCCACGTCGCGTAGTCCGGGTTGGTATAAACGCGCCAGCCGAATGAGAGCGTTCCCAGGTCCGCGCCCTGACCGACGGCCCACTGCCAGGCTTCCCACACCGTGGACTCGACGCCGCTTATTTTACAAATCATAATCGTGGCATCGGGCGCGACGCCGGCTTGAGTACCGGCCGTGCCGTCGGAGGCCACGATGCCGCACACGTGGGTGCCGTGGCCGTTGTAATCCATGGTCTCTTCGTTATTGTCGGCGAAGTTCCAACCGTGCTTCGGGAAATTCGGGCCGCCCTCCCACATGTGGTCCCGGAGGTCGAGGTGGTTGTAATTGCACCCCGTATCGAAGACCGCAACCGTAACCCCCTCGCCCCGGTAGTCCATCGTCCAGACGTCGGGGGCGCGGACTTTGGCGACGCCCCAAGCTATCTCGTCGCGGGAAGCGTCCGCCGCCGCGGCCTCGAATTCCAGGACCTGGTCGAGCGGGATCTCCTCATCCCAGTCGACGCTGCGGACGTCGCGCCGCGCGGCGAGGCGGCGGGCGATATCGGCGTCCACCCAGGCGTTTATAGCGTTCACGAGCCACATCACGCGCACGTCGCGCGCGCGGGCCGCCCGCTCGGCTTCCGCGAGTAAATCCAAAACGCCCCCTTGCGTATCACGCGCGAATCGCCGGAGCTCGTCCACGACGACCGCCCGACGTTCCCCGCGCGAAAGGCCCCGCGCAATCGAAGCCATAACCTCCGGGTCGTATCGTTCCCTCATCATTATGTTGACCCGTACCAGCTCGCCCGACTCGAGGGTTTGGAGGCGAGCGGCGAGCTGAGGCGTCATACCGTCGAAGCCGCGCGCGGGTACGACGGCCGCGAGGGCGATAATTACAATTAAAATAGTCCTCATAACGGCCTCCAAAAAACGCCGGCCCCGTTGGCATACCGGCGATTCATACCCCAAACGATACTAAAAGACGCCGCCGTAAATAGCAAGGAAAAAACGGCGTTCTCAATTACCGCCTTCCCCGTGGGAAAGCGTCGCCGCGAGCGAAGGAGTGAGATTAAAAGGGGTGATTCTATTTAGCATCGAATGAGCTAAACCTACCGGCGCGGGGGAGGGAAATCTACCGACCGATTATAACCAGCTTCCCGACCTCGAGCTGGTCATTCCCCATAACGCGATATATGTAAAGCCCCGGCACCAAAGGCCTCCCGTCGTGACCGGGCCGCCATATGAAATTCTCGCGGCCGGGCGCCACGTCGCTGCGGGCAACCTTCCGCCCGGCGACGTCGAAAACGGTCACGGTTGCGGGCGACGAAATGCCGTCGAAAGTTATGCCGGCGCCCGAGGCATAATTATAAGGGTTGGGAAATACGCGGAAAGGCCGGCGGGGCCGCGGTTCCTCCCTCGCCGCGACCGCGGGGTCTCGTACGCCGATGTACTCCGAGCGCGCGAGATGGCCTACGGTCGCGGCGGCGGTTTTGCCCACGCGCGTCGCGAGGGGTATGGTTAGCTTGTCTAAAGTATCGTCCGGCGTATGATAATAAGGGTAAACTAAGTCGGGTTTGGAGCCCGGGCCGCCCTCGAAAAGGCCTACCGCCTCGTATTTTGCTTCCCAAAAAGAGCAGTGGTCCCCCTGGCCGCCGTAGATTTCGTAGTCGAACATCAGCTCGAGCCCGTATAGCTTGCCGACCGCGGCGACGTAGTCGCCGAGCCATATGGAAGCGCCGTCCACTCTGATTATCGCGTCGTCGCGCGAGCCCCGGTCCTCGTCATACGCGACCATATCGAGAACGACGGCCGCGACTATCTTCTCGTCCTTAACCGAACATTCCTCCACGTACGCGCGGCTGCCGCCGTAGCTCTGCTCGGCGCCGCCGAAGAGTACGAAACGCAGCGTCCGGCCGACGCCGAGGTTGCCGAAGGCCGTCGCGGCGGCGAGAACGCAGCTCACCCCCGAGGCGTTCGCGTCCGCGCCTGGCGCGCCGTCGGCCGGCCGGGAGGAGGTGGAATCGTAGTGAGCCCCGAGCAGGATAATTTCGTCGTCCGCGACCGAGCCGCGACGCTCCGCCACGACGTTCTCCCAGAACATGTCCAACCGAAGGTTGATCTTTTCGAAACTTACGCCGCCGTCACGAGTCAAATAGATCTCCCGGCCGAAGAGGTCGGTTAAGAGGCCGTGCTCGGCGTCGCCGAAGGCCCCGTCGCCCCAAAATACCTCCGGCGCGCTCGGTACAAGCGACCACGTCCGGCCGCCGTCTTCCGTCTTGTAAATTACGCCTTTGCCCGCGGTGAACCCGGTGGCCGCGTCCGGAAAAGAGACCGTCGTTAAAACGGCCGCGGAACCCGTTTCCACGTACGACCAATTTTCGCCGCCGTCTTTCGTGTACAGGAGTCTCGGGCCCCCGTACGCGGCCCACGCGACGTCGCCGTCAATAGCGACGAACGACCTGACGTCCGCCGGGGGAACGGGAAAGCCTTGCACCGTCCAACGCGTGCCGCCGTCTTCGGTCCGATAGATAACGCCGTCGTCGTACCAACTCGGCACCGCCCAACCCCTCCCGGCGTCGCCGAAAGCGATTGTATGGGGACAACCGAAATTGGGCAACGACTGCGCCGCCCAACTCCCCCCGCCGTCGTCGGTATAGTATATTCGCGGCGAAGACTCGTGGGAACAAGCGGCCCAACCCACGTCGCGGTCGACGAAAAATACGGACCTGAGGATATCGGCCGCGCCCTCGTCGACGCGAAGGTTTTGCCACGTTCGCCCGCCGTCCTCCGTTTTGGCCACGGTGCTCTCCGCCGACGCCGCGTACCCCACGGCGGCGTCGACGAAATGAGCGTCGTAAAGGCGCCCCGGCGCGAACGGGAATTGGCGCTGCCAGGAAGCGCCGCCGTCCGCGGAATTGTAAAACGTACTCCCGGCGGTAAAGACCCAGGCCGTTTTGTCCGCGTCCCCCCAATAGCTCCGCTTAAGGCATACGCCCCTGAACTCGTGCAAACGCGTCGAGTAGCCGAGGCCCGCGAGGATTTGCCGGGCGTAATCGCGCGCTTCCTCGCTTCCGGGCATATAGGAATACCGGCTTTTGAGATCTTGTAAGTATTGGATGTGGCCCGCGACAAGCTCGTCCGTAATGCCGTCCAAAGCCGCGGCGATAGCCGAGTCGCGGCCCGAGGGCGGCGGCTCGTCGCAGAAAGCCGGCGGCAAAGGGCCAATTAAAAAGTATAAAAAAGCCGTGGCCTTTACATATTCAATCTTTAAAACTCCGCGCATAAGCCCTCGCCACATAATACGATTATACCAAACTTACCACAAATAGCAAATCGCACCCCGAGAAACGCGCTCGCGCCGGACGAAAATAAATTATGAAGAAGCGACGACGCGTCAAAGGTCGTCCTTCTTCCGACGCGTAATTCTATATTAATTTTAATAAAAATGCGGCCGCCCGCCCGCGTAAGGCAGGCGACCTGGCCGGACGTCACGCGAGGCGCTGCCCTTATTTCGAGACGACGATTTTCCCCGCCTCTCTCTGCTCGCGCCCCTCGACGCGGTAGAGGTAGACGCCGGGTGCGAGCGAATCGCCGTTAGCGCCGGCAGGCCGCCATACGCACTCGTCGCTGGGCGCGGCCACCTCCTCGCGGCCTACGCGCCGGCCGGCGAGGTCGTATACCTCAACCGTCGCCGGCGATTTAATGCCGACGAAGTTGACGCCGCCCGCGGACGTCGCGTAGCAATACGGGTTCGGGTAAACGGCAAACGGTCGGACGAAGGGGACCGCGGCCGTCCCCGGCGGCGCAGGTTCGAAGAAGTACGGCCCCACGCCGGCGAGGTGCGCCAGCGTCGCGGCGTAATCGCGGACGAAGCGCACGCCGAGCTCGGGATGGAGCTTGTCGAGGGTATCTTCGGTGGTGTGGATATACGGATATTCTTCGCCGCCGCCCACGCCCTTTTCCCCCTCGATAACGCCCATCGCGGCGTAACCGACATCTTCGAACGGCCCATGGTCGCCGACGCTGCTCGCCTCGTAGTCGTATATAAGGGCATTACCGTACAACCGGCCGACGCGTTTCAGGTATTCGTACAACCACCACGATTTTCGAGTCTCGGCCGTGAAGTCGTCGCGTGCCCCGCCCTCCTCGTCGTAACAAACCATATCGGCGTTGAGGACCGCGACTACCTTCTCCCCTTTTTGGGCGCAATAATTCGCGTAGGCTTTACTACCTATCACGCCTTGCTCTTCGGCGCCGAAAGCCACGTAGCGAACGGTCCTTTTAAAGGACATATTCCGAAAAGCCCTCGCCGCAGCCATCGCGCACGCCGTCCCGGAGGCGTTATCGTCGGCCCCCGGGCAATCCGAAGGGTAACGGGGCCCCGCGAATGAATCGAAATGGCCGCCGATGAGTACGATTTCTTCCAGACGTTCGCAGCCCCGCCTCTCGCCGACGACGTTTTCGGAGGCCAACCCTATCCTCCCAACGACGTCGCGGAAACTCTTACCGCCGTCCCCCGTTACGAATAATTCGGATTCGGCCGTGGCGCCCAAAAGGCCGTGCGCCGCGCCGGCGAAAGATAAAATATCGCAGAAACCCTCGCCGGGCTTACGTAACAAACGCCACGTCTTGCCGCCGTCGGAGGTCGCGACCAGCCGGTCGCCCGCGGCGAAGCCGTGGGTACGGTCCGGGAACTCGATTTGCGACAAGTGCCCCTCGTGCCCCGGGTTGACGTAATACCAGTCCGTACCGTTCTTCGTGCGGATCAGTCTCGAGTCGCCGACTGCCGCCCACGCCTCGGCCTCCGAAACGGGCGCTATGTCGTATATCCGGAACGCAGGCTTCGAGCACAACCGCCAACTACTGCCGCCGTCGCGGGAATAGTAAACGAGGTAATGGTCCGTAACCCAAAGGCAATTCTCGTCGTACGCGCGGATCATGCGCACCGCGAAATCTTCGGCGACGTGCTGGGGGGCCCACGTCTTGCCCCCGTCAGAGGTCTTATGGAGAATTAGCTCGTACCGCCGCCGCGGTACACCCTTTCCCCCGCCGAACCACCCTACGTTTGCCGAGGCGAAAAATAAGTCGTTGATTACGAACCGGGCGCCCGGTTCCGACGGCGCAATTTTATAAGTCTTCCAAGTATAGCCGCCGTCCGAGGTCTTGCCGATCGTTTTAGCATAATCGTCGCGGTAAATAAAACCGACCCGCTCGTTCACCCAAAACGAGTTATCGAGCCAATCCGTCCGCGCACCGTAAAAAGAATCCCACGAGGTACCGCCGTCCCGCGTCCTTTTGAAAACGCCTACGTCCGTGTCGACGTATATAACGCCGTTCTTGTCCGCGAAGTGGGCGTTTTTAATCCCGGCACAATCGAAAGGGAAAAAGGAAGTTTCTAGATTTTGGAGGGCGAAGAAGTTACGGATATAATCGCGGGCCGCGTCGCAACCGGCGGTCTCTACCGCCCGGGTTTTAAAATCTTGTAATTGTTTAATATACGAGGCGTACTCTTCCGCCGTTATCGTGTTAATAGCTCCTTCGATCGCCGGGTCCTTCTTCGTAGGCGGCGCCTCGCCGTCGTAGCGCCAGTCGACCGGCGTCACCGGCTCAAGCTTTATCAGCTCGATTCTATGCTCGACGGCGCGGAGCGCTCCCGGGCCCAAGCCCCGCTCGAGCCCTACGAGGATTTCATATTCCGAGAGCCGTACCGCGGCGCCCAGGTGCTCGAAATGCTCGGGCGTGATTTTTACCCACGCCGGCGCCCAGACGATATAGTAATCCTTCGTTTGCGCTTCCCGGTCGAGGAGGCGGTACGGCGCCACGCGGCCTAACGCCGCGCTCGAGCCGTTGTACAAATACCCTCCCGCCGCCTGCCCGAGATAATAAAGCCCCGCCGCCTCGTCGGGCCGGACTTCCTTTTCGGAAATTACGACGAGGTCGCCGGGCAGCGCGTACGCCGCCGCGGCGAAAATAAAACCCACGACGGCCGCAACTATCGTCTTCCTCATTCCCGCCGCCTCCTTCAACGTATATTTAAT
Organism: uncultured bacterium; assembly: GCA_964631855.1. Classification (GTDB taxonomy): domain Bacteria; phylum RBG-13-66-14; class B26-G2; order WVWN01; family WVWN01; genus WVWN01. The sequence goes on from CAZWAM010000004.1 coordinate 38,439, forward strand.
GACATCCCGCCCGGCTAGTCAAGTTATAAAAAAATGCCCGCCCGCGCAACCCGGGCTTTTTTTTTGCCAGTACTACGTACGAAAGCCTTTTTGCCTACTTCACGACGACGATTTTCCCGGCTTGCTTCTGCTCTCGCCCCTCGACGCCGTAGAGGTAGACGCCCGGCGCGAGCGCGCCGCCGTCGTCCCCGGCAGGCCGCCACACGCACTCGTCGCGACCCACGGCCACCTCCTCGCGGCCTACGCGCCGCCCCGCAAGGTCGTATATCTCCACCGTCGCGGGTGACTTAAGGCCGACGAAGTTCACGCCTCCCGCGGATGTCGCGTAGCAATACGGATTCGGATAAACGGCGAAGGTCCGGGCGTAGGGAACGGCCTCGCCCCCGGGCGGCGGCGGCTCGGTAAAGGTCCCGGCCACGCCCGCCAGGTGGGCCAGCGTCGCGGCGAGGTCCCGGGCGCAGCGCGCGCCGAACGCCGGCTGGAGCTTGTCGAGCGTATCCTCGGGCGTGTGGTACCAGGGATATTCTATACCGCCGCCCTCGCCGACCTCGCCTTCGATGACGCCCAGCGCCGCGTAACCAACTTTAGTGAACGACCAGTCGTCGCTGACCCAATCGTCGTCCCAATCGTATATAAGCTCCTGGCCGTAGAGGCTACCTACGGCCTGTAAGTAACCCACCAACCAGGATGCCTCTTTAGGCGCGCCAACCGTCAGGTCGTCGCGGGAGCCGTTCTCTTCGTCGTAACTCACCATATCGGCGTTGAGGACCGCCACGATCTTTTCGCCCTTTTCGGCGCACTCCCGGGCGTAGGCCTCGCTGCCGAGGAGGTACGCCTCCTCGTCGCCGAATCCCATAAACCGCACGGTCCGTTTGAAGCTGACGTTGCGGAAGGCGCGGGCGGCGCACATCGCGACCGCCGTCCCGGAGGCGTTGTCCTCCGCGCCGGGGCAGACCCAGGGCCGTTCGGTGGAAATGGAGTCGTGGTGGCCGCCCACGATAACGATCTCGTCCGGCCTCTCGGTCCCCTTACGCTCGGCGACGACGTTGTACTCCGGGGCGTTGAGACGGCCGGATATATCGGTCCAGCTCGAGCCGCCGTCGTCGGTCCGGTAGACGGCGTCGCCGTAGTAATCGCCGATGACGCCACGCGAGGCGTCGGCGAACGCCATAACGACGCATTCGATCGCGGGCGCGGCCTTGACCCGCGCCCAGGTCCGGCCGCCGTCGTTCGTTTTAATCAGCGGGTCGCCGCCTATATAGCCCCGGGCCGTGGTCGGGAACTCCACCTGCCGGAAGTCGCCCCTGAAGCCGGTATCGACTTCTTTCCAGTTCACGCCGTCGGTGGTGTGGAGGACGCGGTTAAGGGTCGTTACGCCCCACGCATCCGCGGCCCCCACGGCCGCAACGTCGTATACGTATTCGCCGCGGCCTAACGGAACCGAACAGACCTGCCAATTATCACCGCCGTCTGCGGTGTAATAAAGCGGGGGGGCGTACACGGTATACACCACCGCCCATATATGACTCGAGGTATAACAAACCATACGGTTGAAGTAACGCATGGCAGGATGCATTAGCGGAATCCCGCGCCACGTTTGGCCGCCATTTTCCGTTTTTACCAGCCGGTCAGTTCCGATATAACCACCGCCCGCGGCCTTCCAATCCGCATAGCTTATCCAGCCGACGCGCGGCGTCGCGAACGCTATGCCGTAGATGGAACGGAAAGCCACCGGCAGGGCCGGCGCGTATCGCACGTATTGACAGGAATCGCCGCCGTCCTCGGTTATCGCGACGTAACCGTCGATGCCCGCGACGAAACCCGCGTCGCCGTCGAGCCACCAACACGACGGCGGGTTATAATAATTCCCGGCGGCCCCCTTGGCGGGGCGGAGGGTGTCCCAGCTCGCGCCGCGGTCCCGGGAGCGCCGGACCATGCAGTGGTAATCGTCTAGGTAGATATTGCCGCCCGCCTCCGGATAATGGGCGACCTCGTAGCGGCCGCACGCGAACGCGTGCCAATCAGCGTCCAGGTTTTGCCCGGCGAACCAGTTGCGGAGCCAGTTGCGCGCCCCCTCCATGTTCGGCGTAAAGGAATAGCGCGTCCCGTAACTCTGAAGCTTGCCGATGTACCCCGCGTATTCTTCCGCCGTGATGGTTTTGATGGCCGCGTCCACCGTGGCGTCTTTCTTGGTGGGCGGCGCCTCGGCCACCCCCTTCCAGGCCGCGCGCGTCGTAGGCCGCAGCTCGCGGACGCGCAGGCGCGGCTCCATAGCCAACAGGATGCCGATATCGCCGGGGGCCGCGACCGCAACCACGTAGTCGTCGCCGAGCCGTTGGACGTCGCCTACCGTCGCCATATCCGCCGCCGTCAGCGCCGTTCGCCTGGGCGGCGAGACGAGGAAGTAATGCTTGCCGCGGGCGCCCTCGTCCAACACCCGGTACGGCGCCACGCGCCCGAGCGCGGCGCTCGAGCCGTTATACAAATACCCCGCCGCGCACAAGCCCAAATAATAAAGCCCCGCGCCTTCGTCGGGCCGGACCTCTTTATCGGAAATCACGACGAGGTCGCCAGGCAACGCGTACGCCGCCGCGGCTGCGAGAGCGGCCCCGACGACTATAATATTTATTATCTTCACGTCTGCACTTCCCCTACTCGCCGGCGTTACCTGGCGATGACTATCTTGCCCGCCTTCTTCTGCTCCCGCCCGACGACGCGGTAGAGGTAGACGCCGGGGGCAAGCGTTTCACCCTCCCGAGTAGCGGGCCGCCACACGCACTCGTCGCAGCCGTCGGCTACTTGCTCTCGAGCAACGCGCCGGCCTGCCAGATCGTATATCTCCACCATCGCTGGCGACTTCAGGCCGACGAAGTTGACGCCTCCCGCGGATGCCGAATAACAATACGGGTTCGGGTAAACGGCGAAGGGTCGGGAGAACGGGACCGCGGCGTACCCCGGCGGCGCAGGTTCGAAGAAGTACGGGCCCAAGCCGGCTAAGTGCGCCAACGTCGCCGCCAGGTCGCGGCAAAGGCGGACGCCCAGGGCCGGGTGGAGTTTATCCAACGTATCCTCGGCGGTATGATAGTACGGATAGTCGATAACGCGACCTTCGCCCTTACCTCCTTCGATGACGCCGAGCGCCGGATAACCGGCATCCCAGAACCGGGCGTGGTCGGCCCACCACTCCTCCGAATCGTAAATTAAGTCGTTACCGTACAGGCGGCCCACGCCCACTAAATAATCGTAAAGCCACTTGTACGTATCCTCTTTATGGGCCACGGCAAAATCGTCACGCGCGCCGCGGTCCTCGTCGTATGATACCATGTCGGCGTTTAATACCGCGACGACCTTCTCGCCGCGCCGCGCGCATTCTTCCGCATAATATTTACTTCCGATACAACCGTATTCCTCGGCGCCGAAGGCAACGTAACGCACGGTCCTTTTAAAAGACATATTCCGAAACGCCCGCGCCGCGGCCATCGCGCAAGCCGTCCCGGAGGCGTTATCCTCGGCGCCGGGAGCCACCCACGGCCTTTCGTCCGAATAGGAGTCGTAGTGGCCGCCGACGATGACGATCTCCTCAGGGACCTCACAACCTAAGCGCTCCCCTATCACGTTGTCCGCGGACAAGTTCAAGTCTTGTGATATATCCACGAACGTTTTGCAACCGTCGTCGGTCCGGTATTGATGTTGGCCTTTCTCATCTCCCACTACGCCATGCAAACGGTCCGCAAACGCGAGAAGGTCGCATTCCATCTCGGGCGCGCCCGCTACTTCGCGCCACGTCTTGCCGCCGTCGTCGGTGGCTATTAAGGTTGAACCCGCGGCGTATCCGTGCTCGGCGTCTGGGAATTCGACGTTGTAAAACCATCCCGAGACGCCGGGGTTAACGTACTGCCAATTGAGGCCGTCGATGGTATGCAAGAGCATATTCGAACGGTCCGCGGCCCAAGCCTCGCGCTCGCCAACCGCGGCGAGGTCGATGTAATATACCATCCCCCCTATAGGGTCGGCGCAAGGCCGCCACGTCGCACCGCCGTTGTCGGTGTAAATAAAACACGGTTTGAAATTAGTATAGCAGTTCGCCGCCCAACCGCATTTCCCGTCAAAGAAGCTGATACTACCGGCCCGGAAGTGCTCGGGAAGATTTTGTTCCTTCCATGTCCGCCCGCCGTCCGTAGTTTTCAAAATATAAGCACCGTAGTAGAAACCCTGGGGCGTTACGTAAGGCGGGTACGCAACAACGCCGAGCCAGCCGACATATTCCGACATGAAATGGCACGAATAAGGGTAATAGCTCCACGTGCGGCGTTCCTGGCCGAAGTCCACCGTATCCCACGTGTCGCCGCCGTCGCGCGTCTTCGCAAGCTTCTTGTTCGAGCCGGGGGCAAAGCCCGTAAGGCTGTCTAACCAGTAACCTTCCCCGTAGGCATTTACGCCACGGGGCCAGACCGCATCCCACGTACCACCGCCGTCGCGCGAACGCCGTATTAGGCCGTGCCGGGTATCGAGGTATATATTGCCGCCGGCCTTAGGATAATGAGCGGCCGCGAATTCGGTGCACGGGAACGGGAATAACGTCGTCTCGAGGTTTTGCGTCGCGAAGAAGTTCCGGAGGTAATCGCGCGCGCCTTCGCAACCGCGCGTCAACGTATATCGCGTCCAGTAATCCTGCAATCGTTTTATATAACCGGCGTACTCTTCTTCGGTAATTGTGTTTATAGCCCCTTCTATAGCCGGATCCTTCTTCGTCGGCGGCGCCTCGCCGTCGTAGCGCCACTCCACCGGCGTCACGGGCTCGAGCTTTATCAGCTCAACTCTGTGGTCGACGGCCCGGAGCGCGCCCGGGCCCAGGCCCCGCTCGAGCCCTACCAGTATTTCATATTCCGAGAGCCGAACTGCCGTACCCAAATGCACAAAGTCCGCGGCCGTAACCTTCACCCATTCCGGCGCCCAGACGATATAGTAATCTTTGGCCTCCGCGTCGCGGTCCAGGAGGCGGTACGGCGCCACGCGGCCTAACGCGGCACTCGAGCCATTGTACAAATACCCCGCCCCGCACGAGCCCAAATAATAAAGCGCCGCCGCCTCGTCGGGCCGGACTTCCTTAGCAGAAATCACGACGAGGTCGCCGGGTAGCGCGTACGCCGCCGCGGCTGCGAGAGCGGCCCCGACGACTATAATATTTATTATCTTCACGTCTGCACTTCCCCTACTCGCCGGCGTTACCTGGCGATGACTATCTTGCCCGCCTTCTTCTGCTCCCGCCCGACGACGCGGTAGAGGTAGACGCCGGGGGCCGCGGCCCGCGCTGCAGGCCGCCACACGCACTCGTCGCTGGGCGCGGGCACCTCCTCCCGCGCCACGCGCCGGCCGGCAAGGTCGTATATCTCCACCGTCGCCGGCGACTTGACGCCGACGAAGTTCACGCCGCCCGCGGATGTCGCGTAGCAGTACGGGTTGGGGTAGACGGCGAAGGGGCGGGCGAAGGGCACCGCCGCCACGCCTGGGCGCGGGTCCTCGACGCCGGTGTCGTCGAACGCGGCGAGATGCGCGAACATGGCGGCGTAGTCGCGGGCGAAGCGTACGCCCAGGGCGGGGCGGAGCTTATCGAGGGTGTCCTCGGTCGTGTGGTAATATGGGTATACCATACACCCGCCGGGCCCGACGTTACCTTCGATTACGGCCAGAGCGGCGTAATTGAAAAGCCGAAAAGCCTCCTCGTCGCTACCGACGACGCCGACCTCGTAAATAACATTATTACCGTATAGGCCACCGACGGCCTTCAAATAATCGAATAACCACTTGTCACGGCCGTAATCCACCGCGTAATCGTCGCGGTTACCGCCATCCTCGTCGTAACAAACCATGTCGGCGTTGAGGACCGCGACGATATCGTGGCCCCGGTCCGCGCAGTACCGGGCGTAAAATTTACTGCCGACCAATCCGTCCTCTTCGGCCGCGAACGCAACGTACCGGACCGTCCTCGGAAAATCATTTCCTTTCAAAGCCCGGGCCGCGGCCAGGACGCAGGCGGTTCCCGAAGCGTTATCTTCGGCCCCGGGAGCGAGGGACGGAAGCATATCCGAGAGCGAATCGTAATGGCCGCAAATAATTACTATTTTATCCGGTTGGGAGCTGCCCCGCCGCTCGCCGACGACATTCTCGCCCGATATATCCACGTTATCGACAATATTGGTGAATGAGATACCGCCGTCGTCGGTCAGACACAGGTATTCCCCTAAGTGATCGCCCACGACGCCGTGGTTCCTATCGGCGAACGATAGCGCGAAACAAGCGCCGGTGGGCAACCCCGTAATCTCGCGCCACGTAGCCCCGCCGTCGGAAGTCGCGAAGAATTCAATCCCGGCGGCGTAGCCGTATTGACTATCAGGGAATTCTAAACGATATATCGGCCGGAAGGCGCCGACGTCTACCCGCGACCACGTCAACCCGTCGGTCGTATGTAGAATATTATTTTTGCCGGAGGTCGCCCACGCTTCGCGAGGGCCGACAGCTTCGATATCATTGACCGCTCCTACGCCACCCGGTAGGTTCCCTTCCTGCCACGATTCCCCGCCGTTGGCAGTATAGAAAATCCGGCCGTCCGAACCGAAGTCCCAGGCCCAACCGTGATTGACGTCGTAGAAACCCATGGCGCCAATACGGGCCCCCCCCGGTGCGGGCCGAGGAGTCCAGGTCCGGCCTCCGTCCGTCGTCTTCGCCAGGAAGCCCGTGGGGATTTCGCTGTTCCTTTGGTAATCGCCGCCGAGCCATCCGATTTCGGGCGTCGTAAAACAAATACTAAACGCCTTGTATTTGTGTTCGGGATACCCGGAAGCGAACGTGATCGTCTCCCAGGTATCGCCGCCGTCGGTGGTTCTTGCGATTCGGTTGTTTTTCGCGCCGATGAACCCCGTATCGCGGTCATACCAAAAAACCGAAAGTATCCCGTCCGTACCTTCCGCATAAACCGTGTCCCAAGTTAGGCCGTTGTCCTTGGACCTTTTAATGGTACTACGGTTCGTCCTAAGGTATATCCTAGCCGAAGCGGCGTCGTAATACGCTCCCCGGAAGCCCACGCAATCGAATTCGAACAACGACGTATCCAGCCCTTGCGCGGAGAAGAAGTCCCGGATGTAATCGCGTGCGGCGTCGCACCCCTTCGTGTCGGTACGCCGGGTTTTAAAACCCTGTAGCGTTCTAATATAACCGGCGTATCCCGCTTCCGTAATCGTATTGACCGCGGCCTCGATTACGGGGTCCTTTTCCGTCGGCGGCGCCTCGCCGTCGAACCGCCAATCCACGGGCGTTACGGGCTCGAGCTTGCGTAGTTCTATGCGATGCTCTACGGCCCGGAGGTCGCCCGGGCCCAGGCCCCGCTCGAGGCCGACCAGTATCTCGTATTCCGAGAGCCGCACCGCGGCGCCCAAGTGTTCGAAATCCTCGGCCTTAACCTTCACCCATTCCGGCGCCCAGACGATGTAGTAATCCTTGAGCTGGGCGTCACGGTCAAGGAGGCGGTACGGCGCCACGCGGCCTAACGCCGCACTCGAGCCGTTATATAAATAACCGTCCCCCGCTTGCCCCAAATAGTACAACCCGGCCGCCTCGTCGGGCCGAACTTCTTTATCGGAAATTACGACGAGGTCGCCGGGTAACGCGTACGCCGCCGCGACAAAAGTTACGCTCGCGACGGCGGCATATAGTAACCTCTTCACGACATCACTCCCTTCTCGCACAATTATATACCAACAAGTCGGGATAAGTCAAGGCAAATAAAAAGCCGGCCCGGGCAAGGGAAATCTCCGCGAGCCGAGCCGGCGTTGTTAACTGAGGTCGAGAGGCGAAGAAGCCTCTCTAATTATTTTTGGCTTTCCCCCTCGTCCTCAACGATTTCGTAGTCGGCGTCCACGACGTCGCCCTTGGGGCCGTCGCCGCCCGGGGGCGGCGGCTGCGCGCCCGTTCCGCCGGGAGGCGGCTGCGCCCCCGCGCCGGCCTGCTGGTAGAGCCGCGTGGACATCTCGTTCAGCGCGACCTCCAGGCCCTCGGTGGCCGAACGGATCTCGGCCGCGTCGCCCTTCTCGCGGGCGTCTTTGAGGCGCCGGATGGCCCCGTCTATCTTGTTCTTCTCTTCAGCGGTGACCTTGTCGCCAAGCTCCTTCAAAAGCTTCTCGGACTGGTAGACGGCGGAGTCGGCGCGGTTCTTGATCTCGGCCTCCTCGCGCATCTTCTTGTCCTCCGCCTCGTGGTCCTTGGCCTCCCCAACCATCCCGTCGATCTCGTCGTCGGTGAGGCCGCTGGAGGCCGTGATGGTGATGCGCTGCTCCTTGCTGGTGGCCATGTCCTTCGCCGAGACGTTCAGGATGCCGTTGGCGTCGATGTCGAAGGTCACTTCGATTTGCGGGACGCCGCGGGGCGCGGGCGGTATACCCTCCAGGTGGAAGCGGCCTATGGTCCGGTTGTACGCGGCCATCTCGCGCTCGCCCTGCAGGACGTGGATTTCGACCGTCGTCTGGTTGTCGTCCGCGGTGGTGAAGATCTGGCTCTTGCGGGTGGGGATGGTGGTGTTGCGCTCGATGAGGCGGGTCGTAACGCCGCCCAAGGTCTCGATTCCCAGCGAGAGCGGCGTGACGTCGAGGAGCAGGACGTCCTTGACGTCGCCGGCGAGAATGGCGCCCTGAATCGCGGCGCCCAGGGCCACGACCTCGTCCGGGTTGACGGACCTGTTGGGTTCCTTGCCGAACAGCTGCCTGACTTTGTTCTGGACCGCGGGCATACGCGTCTGGCCGCCGACCAGGATGACCTCGTCGACTTCGGCCGGCGCAAGGCCCGCGTCCTTGAGGGCCTGTTGGCACGGCCCGACGGTCCTCTCGACGAGGTCGGCTACCAGCTCTTCGAGCTTGGCCCGCGTGACCTGCTTCTCGAGGTGCTTGGGCCCGGTGGCGTCCGCGGTGACGTACATCAGGTTAATAGCGGTCTCTGTTAGGGTAGAGAGCTCGCATTTGGCTTTCTCCGCGGCCTCCTTGAGCCGCTGGAGCGCCATCTTGTCCTCGCGCAGGTCGATGCCCGTATCGTTCTTGAACTCGTCGGCGAGCCAGTTGATGACGCGTTCGTCGAAATCGTCGCCGCCCAGGTGCGTATCGCCGTTGGTCGCCAGCACCTGGAAGACGCCTTCCTCGCCGATCTCGAGGATCGAGATGTCGAAGGTCCCGCCGCCGAGGTCGAAGACCGCGACCTTCTCGTTGGCCTTCTTCTCGAGGCCGTAGGCAAGGGCCGCGGCGGTAGGTTCGTTGATGATGCGCTCGACCTCGAGGCCGGCGATCTTGCCCGCGTCCTTGGTGGCCTGGCGTTGGGAGTCGTTGAAATAGGCCGGCACCGTCACCACGGCCTTATTGACGCGCTCGCCCAGGTAGTCTTCCGCGGTCTCGCGCATCTTCTGCAGGACCATGGCGCTTATCTCGGGCGGCGAATACTGTTTGTCGCCGATTTGGACGCGGCAATCGCCGTTGGCCGCCTCGACCACCTTGAAGGAAACCGTCTTGATCTCCGCGGGCACCTCCGCGTGCCGGCGCCCCATGAAGCGCTTTATAGAATAAACGGTATTCTCCGGGTTGGCTATCGCCTGCCGCTTGGCGACGGAACCGACGACCCTTTTGCCGTCTTTCAGGAATGCCACCACGGAAGGCGTCGTCCGCGACCCCTCGGCGTTGGGGATCACCACCGGCTCGCCACCCTCCATCACGGCCACGCACGAGTTGGTGGTCCCCAGGTCGATACCGATTATCTTAGGCATAGTTTCTCCTCAGCGCCTTACGGCACTTATAAAATTAATACCCCCGGGTACGACATCGCACGCTACTCGGGCAACGGCGTGTCCTCGGCCTGGGCTTCGGTTGCAGTATTCTCTTTTACGGCCTCTTGGACGAGACCCTCGCTCGCCACCTTGTTGTCGATGAAGCGGGCCCATTCCGGGAAGCGCTGGCTCAACATGTCGTAGTTCTCCAGGGCACGGGCGCGCAGACACATATCTCGCAGCTCGCCCGGGCGGTTCAGTTCAATTAAGGCCTTTATGGCCATTACGTAGGCCGAGAAGTCGCGGCCGTAAACGTCTAGGTATCTTCGGAAGCGGTCGGCGGCTTCTTCAAACCTCATCTTCTCGAACGCCTCTACGCCGGCAACGAAGTTCGCGTCGCTATGGTCTTCCGGGGGGGGAGAATCGAGGCGCGGCTCGACCATCGGGCGCGGCTCGGGGACGGCGTCCGGGTCGATGCCGCGCGCCAGGAGGCGGTTCCGGACGAGGGGGTGTTTGCGGTTGGGGATTATGACGAAGACCTCGCCCTTGATGGAAGCGGGGTCGGGGCGGCGCTCCGTCATAAAGACGCCGTCGGTGATTATGCGGTGCACGAGTTCGCGGAAATTCACTTGCGGGTTCTCGCGACTTAGGATGTCGATTAACAATTTATAACCGACGTAATCAAGCCGCTGTTCCATATCCAAACCCAGGTCCACGATCCGTTCCGCGATCGCCGATTCGTTTGCGCGCGCGAGGTCGTCGAGCGAGACGAACTGGTCGGCCTGCGTGCGGAGAAATTCGGACGTGTTGCGCTCGAAGCCCATCACGAAGACCCGTTTGCCGTTCTGCTGGGCGCGCTTCACGATCTCGACGAAATCGCCGTCGCCCGTGACGAGCGCGTATTTTTGGATATTTTGATTGGTGTAAATCAATTGCGCCACGTCCCAAGCGATGTAGATGTCGGCGTTGTTCTGGAGGACGGTGCAACGTTGGCCGGTATTGACGTCCGTTTTATCGACTTGTTTGGAGCTTATATTCACGGTTTCGACCCGCCACTTACTCAATTGGGCCAAACCTTCTACAAAATTGCTCCAAGGCGCGTACGCTCTCTCCAAGATTATTTTCCCGAACGGCTTAGTTTTTCCGTGGATGCCTTCGATAACCACTTCCAAATCCATCGGCACCCCGTACAATCTCTCGAGCGTAATGAACACGTACTCATAATCGATAAAAATCCCGATTCCTTCTTCATTGATCTCATTCACTATACTTCTCCTTCTTTCGTGGAAAGTTGAAAAATAATAATCCGATCAACACCTTAGTTCCCCAAAACCCAAAAGCTCACGACCGCATCTTTGACGAGCGCGCGGACGCCCGCCGATCCCCGCGCGCCCCGCCACGCGGCAAGGCGGTAAGCCTACTCGCCCTCGATGGCTATCTCTTTCGGCTTGACCTCCTCGCTCTTGGGCAGTACGATGCTAAGGACGCCGTCCTTGTAATGGGCTTTGACCTTGTCCGCCTGGACCATCGTCGGAAGCTCGAGCGCGCGGTAAAAACTCCCGTACACGCGCTCTACGCGGTGATAGTTCTCCTCGGACGTCTCCTTCTCCATCTTCTTTTCGCCCCGGACCGTTAGGACGTTGTTGGTTACGGAAATCTTGAAGTCGTCCTTGCTTACCCCGGGCGCTTCGACCTTCACGTTAATGGCATCGTCGGTCTCGGAAACGTCTACCGCCGGAACCCACACCGCGCCTTCCGCGCCCCCTTCGGCACGACGGCTCATCAAATCCTCGAACAGGCGGTTTACCTCTTGCTGAATCCCCAATAAATCTCTAAAAGGACTCCACCGCACCAACGCCATATTTTTACCTCCTTTGCCCCCGCGGCCCTCGCGCCGCCGTTCGTCGGCGGCGACCGTCGAGACCCTGAGGCCGCGGAATTTTTCCGGTAAATCCTTCGTTAATATGTCGTGTACTATTTTCTCTAAAAGTTCCAAGTCCCACGGCTTCGTTACGAAAGCATATGCGCCGTGCTCCATAGCGGTCATAATATCCCCCGACGAGGGCAAGCCGCTCATCATAACCACGGCGAGCGAAGGCCTCAGTTCCTTGGCGATTTTGAGCAGGGACAGGCCGTCGAGGAGTGGCAGCTGCAGGTCCAAAAAAGCCAAATCGGGGTTCGCGGCCTTGACGAAGTCCAAACCCTCAACGCCGTCCGCGGCCTCCTCCGCGGCGACTTCGGCCCGCGCCAGAAACGCGCATAACGAACTCCTGACCTCCGTGTCGTCGTCGGCTACTAATGCTAAGGGCTTCGGCATAATTCTTTCTCGTCAAAGAATTTCTGTATCCGTTATATTTGAGCAAAATATATGCCACCGCCCCGAGCCGTAAATTATAGCATTTCTTTCATAAAATATATAGTATATATTCACAGGTTAACGCTTCTGCGAGCAAAAGACGTATCGCCACGAATTTGAGCAACGGCCCTAATGCGCCACAATGGCGCGCCCGTTCGCCGGGGCCGTATTTTTGGCGTATAAAAGGTCGGCGCTACGTCGCCTTACCGCCGAATCCCACCCACCGTCTAAAACCTGAATACCCTATCCTGCCCCTAACCCAAGCCTTTACGGCCCGGGGCCTCCCTCGGTTTCCACGTCGTGGTGGTGCTTTATTATCTTCGCCGTCATTAGGTAGACAACCATCTCGCCGATGTTCGTGGAGTGGTCCGCGATGCGCTCGAGCGCCCGGGCGACCGCCAGGAGGTGGACGCAAGCCGCGACCTCGCCGGGGTGCTTTTCGGCGTACGCGATAACGTCGCCGTGGATCTTGCGCTCGAGGTCGTCGGCCTCGTCGTCGCGCTCGCAGACCCGCCGGGCCCACGCCGGGTCTTTTTTAACGAAGGCGCGGACCGCGTCGTGGACCATGGCCCCCGAGACCCGCGCGAGCGAGGGGAGGTCGAATAGCGTGTCCGGTTTGTTTCTTAGCGCGTGGAGGCCCAACGCGTCCTGGCATATGTCTATCGAGATGTCGTCTATGCGCTCGAGGTCCCGGATGATGTTTATCGCCGTAATTATCATGCGGAGGTCGACCGCCACCGGTTGGTGGAGCGCGATGAGTGCCAGGCACCGCTCCTCGATGGCCACCTCCAGGCTGTCCACGCGACCCCGCTCGTCGATAACCTTTTGCGCCTGCGCCGGGTTATCCATCAAGACGCTCTCGACGGCGTCGTCGAATATCTCCAATACCAGGCTGCTCATGCCGAGGAGCATGTCGTTGACCTCGGCCAGCTCTTCGTGGAAATGCCTTTCCGGCGTCATAATGCCACCCGCTGCTTCGGGCCGCGGCGACGGCGGCTCCGCTTAGCCGAACCGGCCCGTGATGTAATCCTCCGTCAGCCTATTGGCGGGTTGGGTGAACATCTTCTCCGTATCGCTGACCTCGACCAGCCTGCCGTTCAACAGGAAGGCGGTTCGGCCGGATATGCGCGCGGCCTGCTGCATATTATGCGTTACGATTATTATAGTATAATTTTTCTTGAGTTCAACTATGAGGTCCTCGATCTTTTGCGTCGAGGTGGGGTCGAGGGAGGCCGCGGGCTCGTCCATCAAAAGCACGCCCGGCTCGACGGCGAGCGCGCGGGCGATGCACAGCCGCTGCTGCTGGCCGCCGGACAAGCGGAGCGCGGAAGTCGGCAAGCGGTCGCGCACCTCGGGCCAGAGCGCCGCGCGTCGCAACGACTCCTCGACCACCGCCTCCAGGTCCCGTCGTCCGGTCACGCCGAACAACCGCGGGCCGTACGCGACGTTGTCGAAGACCGACATAGGAAACGGGTTGGGTTTCTGAAAGACCATGCCCACCCGGCGCCGCAGCGATACGAGGTCCACCCCCGGCGCGTAAACGTCCTCCCCCTCCAATAATATCCTGCCCGCGACGCGAACGTCGGCCTCGAGCTCGGCGATACGGTTTACCGATTTTATCAACGTCGACTTGCCGCAGCCGGAAGGGCCGATGATCGCCGTGACCGACTTCGGCGCCACGTCGAGGTCGACGTCGCTGAGCGCCTGGAAGTCGCCGTACCAGAACGAAAAACGGTCGTACTTTACGATTGGCGCTACCACGCCCGCCGCCTCCGCAACCGCGCGCGGTACAGGACCCCGATAAGGTTGAAGGCGAAGACGAGGACCAGGAGGACGAACGCGGTGGCGAACGCTATCGGCATAGACTTCGTGATGTCCGAGGCCTGCGTCGCCATCGCGAATATGTGGTACGAGAGCTCCATAAATTGTTGGCGCGGATGGTCCGGCAGGTGGGGGAGGTAGAACGCGGCGCCCGTAAAGAGGATGGGCGCCGTCTCGCCGGCGACGCGGCCTATCGACAGGATCGTCCCCGTTATTATCCCCGGGACCGCCTGCGGCAGCGTCACGCGCGAAATCGTCTGCCAGCGCGTCGCCCCCAGCGCCGCGGAGCCCAGGCGATAATCGCGCGGCACGGCCTTCAGCGCCTCCTCCGTGGCGACTATTACTATGGGCAACACTACGACCGCGAGCGTGAGCGACGCCGCCAGAATCGACGCCCCTATCCTGAGGAAGACGACGAAGAACGCCAGGCCGAAAAGGCCTAAGACGATGGAGGGCACGCCCGCCAGGTTGTTAACCGCGGCCCGGACCACGCGCGCCCTCGCCCCCCGCCCGACAAACTCATTTACGTACACCGCGGCGCCGACGCCCAAAGGCACGGCCAAGGCCGCCGTCAACATCAGAAGCGCCACCGTTCCGTAGATGCACGTCGATACGCCGCCTTCGAGCATGCCGTGCCGTGGCGGCTGCGTAAGGAACGTAAAGCTCAGGACCGGCAGCGCACGGACCAGGATATAGGCGACGATGCCGCCGAAGATCGCGACGACCAGATAGGAGATGACGCGGAAAATTTGCCTCGCGACGGCGTCCGCGATTTTCCGGCGCACCGTCAACCCGGGCAGTTCCCCTATCTTTCTTTGCTCCGCCAAAGCGCTATCCCCGGAACTTCTTCGCAAAGCGGTCCATCACCGCCTGCGACGCCAGGTTGACGACAAAGGTAATCGAGAAGAGTACCACGCCCAACGCGAAGAGGACGCGGTAATGCTCGCCGCCGAAGACCGCGTCCCCCATCTCGATCGCGATCGTCGCCGTTATCGTCCGCACCGACGAAAGGGGATTGGCCGTAAAGGCCGCCATGTTGCCCGTGGCCAAGAGGACCGCCATCGTTTCGCCCAGCGTACGCGCGACCGATAACAATATCGCCGCGGCCACGCCCGACGCGGCCGCGGGCACCACCGTCCTGCGTATCGTCTCCCACCGCGTCGCGCCCAAGGCGAAAGCGGCTACGCGGTACGACCGCGGCACGCTGTACAGCGCGTCCTCGGCCAGCGAGGCCAACATCGGCGTCAGCATAATCGCCAACACCAGGCCGCCGTTGACGGCGTTGAGGCGGAAAGGCGTGCCCGTAATCGCGGGTATGACCTCGCCGAGCACGACCATACCCAGCAGGCCGTAAACGACCGACGGGATCGCCGACAAAAGTTCCACCACCGGCTTGACCAGTTCGCGCTCCCGCGCGCCCGCGACCTCGGAGAGGTAAATCGCCGTCCCCAGGCCGAGGGGGATGGCGGCAGCCATCGCGATAGCGGTGACCATAACGGTCCCGACGGCCAGGGGAATGATGCCGTACTTGGGCGTCTCCGCCGCGGGCTGCCAGACCGTCTTTACGAACTCAGCGAACGGTACGGCCCTGAACGCGGAGAAACCCTCTTTGAAGATGAAAATAAATATGAAGGCGATGATCACGATCGCCGCGTAACCCGCGCCCCGGACGACGACGCCGACGAAACCCTCCCGTACCTTCCGCGGTACCAGGCGCGCCGCAACGCGGCTCGCGAGCTGGCCGCCCAACGCCGCAAGGCCGCCCCAGAAGAGGAGCCACCCGATTACGCCGACGACGGCGAACGACAACGCTACCATCGCCAGCGGTATCAAGTATTTCAGGTATCTCGTACGAGCGGGCCGCATAACAGCTAAGCTTCTCGGCCTTATGCCGCGCGCTTACCGCGGCACCTAAGCCGAACGCGGCGAGAGAAGGGTAATATAATTTCGTCTTACCCGGCTCCGCGCCCCCGGGCGCCCCCTTTTTACCCTATTGCACTTTCGCAAGCTCCGCAAGGCGAACGTCCTCCGGGAGCGCGACGTACTCGACCTCCTCCGCTATCTTTTGTCCCTCCGCGGAGAGCGCGAAGGCGACGAAAGCCGCCGTTAAACCCTTAGGTTTGCCGTTCACGTAATTGAAAAGGTAACGGCTTAGCGGGTATTCCATCGAGCCGACGGCTTCGACGGTGGGTTTAACCGCGGCGGACGCGTCGTCCTTTTTAACCGCCAAAATCTTCACGTCGTCTCGCTTCCGCGCGTAGCCGTAGCCGACGTACGCGATGCCGTTTGCGTCTCGGGCGACGGCGTCGCAGAGAAGCGAGTTGCCCTGCATCTCCTGGATGTCGACGCGGTAGTCGTCCTTGTTGAGGACGCGCTCTTTGACGAAGTCGTACGTTCCGGAAGTGGACTGGCGGCCGTAGCACATTATCCTGCCCGCGGCGCCGCCTAGCGCACCCCAATCCTTGGTCCTACCGCGGTAGATGTCGCCCAGCCGGCCGACGGTGAGCTCCGCGAGAACGTTGGAAGGGTGCACGATGAAGCACACGCCGTCCACCGCCACGGCGATCTCGTTCACGTCGACCCCTTTGGCCTGGGCTTCCTCGCGCTCCCCGTCCTTTATCGGCCGGGAGGCGTTGGCGACATCGGTCGTGCCCTCGACTAAGGCCTTGATGCCGACGCCGGAGCCGCCGCCCGTCACCTGGACCACGGCCTCCGGGTTCTTCTCCATGAACGCCTCGGCCCAGCGCTGGCTGAGCATCAGCAGCGTGTCGGAGCCCTTCACCTGGATGGTGTCGGGTTCCTCGCCCTTCCGACAACCGCCCGACAAGGCGGTTAGCGCGGCGGCCGATAAAGCCGCGACTAAGTATATCTTCTTCATCGCCTGCTGCTCCTATTTCGTTTTACGGGCCGCCCGGCGCGCAAGGCCGCCTTTCGCAGCGGCTACATCCAATCCCACTGGCAGTGGAGATAGACGTAGTCGGTCGACTTGTCCTCGGTAGTCTGCGTCTGTTCGTCGAATACCTTATACGACTCGGTCTGGTAGTTGGGGATGAGGGCGAGCTTGTCGTCGAAGAACTTGAAGCCGACGCCGCCGATGAGCAGCGTCCGCTCGTCGTCGTCTTGGTCTTTATTAGGTTCGATTATGTCGTACCGAGCCAGGGGGTGTACGGTCATACCCTCCGTCGCTTGGAAGTGGCCGGTGGCGTAGGCCGTCATGATGTTGCCGTCGACCTTGTTGTCGCCCGCGCCCGCGGACCTCGCGAAGTAGCCGACGCCGAAGCTCACGAACTCGTGCTTAAGGCCGAGCAAGCCGCCGTAGACCGTAACGGCGTTCTTCTCCTCGCCCGCGGCGACCTTTTCGCCCAAATTGTCGCCCTTGACGACCGCGTTAAGCGAAAGGCCCTTCCACGCGTCGTTGGCGACGAGCGGGAAGACCGACAGTCGGTAGGCGACGGCCTTGCCGGAAAGGCCGTCCTCGGCTTTCTTGAAGCCGGCGCCGTTGGTGTACGTCAGATGATGTTGAATAAGGCCGTTGGCGAACTCGCCGCCGACGCCCAAGCCGAGGTCCGAAGTCGTACCGTATCCCCGTTCGTGATAAGCCACCCTGCGTATAACCCGCCAACCCCAGATGCCGTTCTCGTAGGGGGCCCAAGCCGTCTTCTCGATGCCGCCGTAGATGCTGTGGTTGGGGATGACGTCGCGTACGTCGACGTACGCGTACTTGGCGTAGAAGTCGAGGCTGCCCTTTTTCGTATGCCGCGTTTCGACGAGCGAATACTCGCCTGAAACCGGGTCTTGTACGAGCTCGTAAGTATAATAAATATCTTCTTCTCGCCCCACGTCGGCCGTGACGTGGTAGTGGAATTTCTCCGTTACCGCGCCTATAAAGTTAACGTACACGCGGTCGACGCCGAATTCGTTGGCACCTTCTTGGTACGATTCCTCTTTGCTCGTCAGGTCGTGCCGGTAGTAGGCGAAGACGGTCCCCGAAAGCGCCGGGGCCTTAAAAGAGTCGGCCCACGCGACGGACGTCATTAACGCCGACGCGAGCAGAACGAAGAGCAATTTCTTGGTCGCTTTCATCGTTGTCATTCCTCCTTATGGTTTTTTATAAAATAAAGAAAGCTCACGTCAAAAGCGGCGCCGCGTTTTCGCACTACCTCCGGCCCCGGCTTGGTTTATTTAAAAAAATACCCGCGGAGCGGGGTAAAAATTCAAATATAAACTTTCCCGCGGCGACGACGTTCCAAGCGCTTAAAGCGCCCGCCCGCGTCTTCGTCGCGAAGCGGTGCTACTTTTAGGCCGGCGAAATTCGGCGGCATTATACGAAACGGACGCCGCTTGTCAAGCGTGAATAGTTGCCGAGGCGTTTAAATATACCATTTTCGACTTAGGACGTGCGGAAAAAATTATTTTGCGCGTAACGCGCCCCTTGGCGCGACGAACCGCCGTCCGGCAACGGGAGGATAAACAATTTGAACATATAGTTTTGCGCCGCGTTTTCTCTGTGGTATACTTTTTCTCGATGGACGAAGGTTCGTTGAAAGCGCTCGAGTTCGAACGCATCCGCGAGGCCGTCGCGTCGTACGCCTTCTCGCCGCTGGGGGCCGAGCGCGCCCGGGCCATGGTGCCGGAGGCGAAGACTGCCGCGCGCCGTCAGGCCGAAGCGGCCGAGATGATGGCCTACGCGTCCGCGGGGAAGGATATACCGTTAACCGGCTTAGCCGACGTCAGGCCCCTGCTGAAAAGGCTCGAGCTGGAGGGCGTCTTGACGGGCGCCGAGCTCGTCCAAATCCGCGACTTCCTGTTCGCCGCGGCGCGCGCGAAAAAAGCTTTCGGCGCGGAGGGCGATTTCCCGAGCGTCGCCACGTACGCGGCGCCGCTCGAGCCGCTCCGCGACGTCGCCGACGATATCACGGGCCAGGTGGACGACGACGGCGCGGTCCGCGACGACGCCACCGCGAAGCTCGCCCAGCTACGCAAGAAGATAGCGGCCAAAAGGGAGGAGATCCAGGCGGCGCTCGAGCGCCTACTCAATTCGCCCAAAATAAAGCGCGCGCTGCGCGAGCCTATCGTAACGCAGCGGAGCGGCCGCTACGTCCTCCCGGTGCGCACGGACTCTATGGGCGCCGTTCGCGGCATCGTCCACGCCCATTCCGGCAGCGGCGTCACCGCCTTCGTCGAGCCGATGTCCGTGGTCGAGCTCAACAACGACCTCGAGGGCCTGACGGCGGAGGAGCAGGCGGAGGTGGAGCGCATTCTCCGGACGCTGTCGGCGCGGTGCGCGGCGGAACGCGACGGCTTAGCGCTGGATATAGAGCTTCTGGCGGAATTGGACTTCGTCGCCGCCCGGGCCGGCTACGGCCTCGCGTACCGCTGCACGATACCCGCGATAACGGCCCAACCGACGTTATCGCTCTTGTCGGCCAAACACCCCTTGCTCCTCGCCTCGCGCGCGCCCGAGGAGGTCGTCCCGGTCGACTTTTCGCTCGGCGACGGCTTCGCGGGAATGGTTATCTCCGGGCCCAACAACGGCGGCAAAACCGTATCGCTCAAAACCGCCGGCCTTCTGGCCGCGATGGCCCTGGCCGGCGTGCCGGTCCCCGCCTCCGAAGGGAGCACCGTCGGCGAATTCACGCGCATCCTCGCCGACATCGGCGACGAATCTTCCATCGAGGGCAACCTCAGCACGTTCACGGCTCATATGAGAAACGTGGGCCGGTTCCTGGAGGCCGCGGACGAACGCTCGCTCGTCCTGCTCGACGAGGTGGGCGTGGGCACGTCGCCGAAATACGGCGTCGCGATCGCGATTACGGTCCTCCGCCGGCTGGAAGAACGCGGCGCCCGCGTGGCCTGCACGACCCATTACGACGAACTTAAAACGTTCGCCTCCGACGAAGAGGGCTTCGTCAACGCCGCGGTCGACTTCGACGCCGCGACGCTTAAGCCCACCTACGAATTAAAAATAGGCCGCCCGGGCACGAGCGAGGCCGTGGCCATTCTCGAGCGGCTGGCGTTTCCCCGGGAAGTAGTCGCCGGCGTCGTCGACGCCCTCGGCGAAGAAGAGGTCTCGCTGGCCCGATTGATCGCCCGGCTCGAGCAACGCGAGGCGGCTGCCGCGGCGCTGGCCGACGGGCTCGCCGCTTTGAAGGCGGAATACGAAACCAAGCTCGCCGCGCTTGAGGAAGAACGGCGCCGTCACGACGCCCACGTGGCCCGCCTCCGCGAAGACGCTTACGCCGAGGCGGCGAAGATTGTCCGCGAAGCCCGCCGGGAGGCCAACGTGATCATCCGCGAGTTGCGCGCAAAAACGGACATCGCCGCGGCCGAGGAACAGCGACAACGGCTGCTCGAGGCGGAAAAGGAGGCGACGGCGCAAAAAGAACGCCTCGCGCCGCGCGTTCCGCCCGGCGACGAGCCGAGCGCGGCAATAAACGAAGGCTCGTGGGTGACGGTGCGCGGCACCGGGACCAAAGGCCGGGTGGTGGAGGTGGACCGGTCCAAAGGGCGCGCGCGCGTCCGCTTCGGCGCCGTGGAGGCGTGGGTGGACCTGGCCGACCTGGCGCAGGCGCGGGAACCGGCGAAAAGGGGCGGCGTGAAAGTCTCTTTGGAGGCGGAGGTCTCGCCCAGCTTAAACCTTATCGGCTACAACGTGGAGGAGGCGCTCCTCGAGCTCGCGCGCTACCTCGACCGCGCGGTCGCGGCGCAGATGCCGAGCGTCGAGATAATCCACGGCCACGGGACCGGGCGCCTCCGCGAGGGGATTCGCCAATTCCTGCGCACCCACGCCGCGGTGGCCTCGTACGGCCCGGGCGCAGGCGGCAATGAGGGCGTTACGGTCGTACGGTTCCGTAACTAATATTGAAGGTGTATAGGCGTGACAGATAAGCTCGCTATCGACGGCGGCCCGCCGGTACGGGAGGAATTCCTCCCCTATTCGCGGCCGGTCCTCAGCGACGAAGACGTAGCCGCGGCGGTGCGCGTCTTGAGGTCCGGGTGGCTCACCACCGGCCCGGACATCCCCGAACTCGAGCGGAAATTCGCCGCGTTCGTCGGCGCGGAGCACGCCGTGGCCGTCTCGAGCTGTACCGCGGCGCTCCACATCACTTACCTAACCGTACCCCTGCGCGCGGGCGACGAGGTTATAGTCCCGGCGCTAACGTTCTCCGCCACGGCGGCGGCGGCGGTGGCGGTGGGAGGCCGGCCCGTCGTCGCGGACGTCCGCGAAGACTTGAACATAGACCCGGCCGACGTCGAAAGGCGGCTGGGCCCCAGAACTCGAGCCGTGGCCGTCGTCCACATGGGCGGCCTGCCCTGCGACATGACGTCGCTCGAGGCTACCTGCCGCGAGCACGACCTCGCGCTAATCCAGGACTGCGCCCACGCCGTGGGCGCTACGTACGAGGGCCGACCGTTGGGGGGGCGGGGCCACACGGCCTGTTATTCTTTCCACGCCGTAAAGCAAATCGCCGCGGGAGAGGGCGGCGCCGTCACGACGAACGACGCCGCGGTCGCGGCCAAAGGCCGGCTATACCGGAACCACTCCTTGACAACTTCCGCCGCGGAACGACACGGCCCGGCCGCCGGCTACCGCTACGACATCGTCGGCCTGGGTTACAACTACCGGATGCCGGACGTGAACGCCGCGCTCGCGAGCTCCCAGCTCGAGCGGTTCGCCGAGGACGACGCGCGCCGCCAGGCCGTGGCCGCGGCCTACGACGATGCCTTCGCCTCCCGCGACGACCTCGAGATTATCCAAACGCCGGCCGACGTCAAAAACGGCCGACATTTATACGTCGTAAAGCTCCGGCTCGAGGCGCTAAGCGAGGGCCGCGACGCCGTATTCCGGGCCCTCCGCGCCGAGAACGTCGGCGTGAACGTCCATTACATACCGCTTCATTACCACTCGTTCTACCGCGACAACTTCGGGTACCGGCGCGGAGATTTCCCCAAGGCCGAGGCGCTGTTCGAACGCATCGTAACGTTGCCGCTCTTCGCCGCGATGACGGACCGCGACGTCGGCGACGTCCTGACAGCCGTCGACAAAGTCCTAAGCTATTATAGGAAGTGAATTGGGCGTGGACGAGGCGGTCGCATTAATACAAGCCCGCCTGGGCTCGAGCCGCTTGCCGGGCAAGGTCCTATTACCCCTCGCGGGAAGGCCGGTGCTGGCACACGTGGTCGAGCGTTGCCGAGCAACGCCCGGCGTCGAAGGGGTGGTGGTCGCCACGACGGAGGCGGCCGAAGACGACGCCGTCGCGGCCTGCGCGCGGGCGTGGGGCGCGGAAGTATTCCGCGGCTCGGCGGAGGATGTCCTGGGGCGCTTCGCCGCGGCGGCGCAAGTCTTCCCGGCGCGCGACTACGTTCGCATCACCGCGGACTGTCCGCTCACGGACCCGCAAATCGTCGCCGCCGTGCTCGCCGCTCACGGAACCGGCGGCTACGACTTTTCGTACAACGAGGTACCGACCGACTTCCCGCGAGGATACGACGTAGAGGTCGTCAAAGGCGAAACGCTGACGTGGCTCGCCGCGCACTGCCAAGACCCCACGTCGCGCGAACACGTAACGGCCTACTTCTTCGAACACGGAACCGACTTTAAAATATTCAAGTTGCCGCCGGCCCGGGCGGAGGCGGACTTCTCCCGCTTCCGCCTGGTTTTGGACGAGCCGTCCGATTATGAGCTTCTGCGCCGAATTTTCGATAGGCTGGCCCGGAAACGACTCTTCGGCCTCGCGGACGTGGTGGAGCTTCTCGAGGCCGAGCCGGCGCTCGCGGAAATAAACCGCGACGTAGCGCAGAAAGAGCCGCCGCGGCCGCCGCACGTAAAAAAATAAGGGGCCGCGCGGCCCCTTATTCGCTCGA
>CAZWAM010000004.1:61376-64827 GCA_964631855.1 uncultured bacterium
CCGCGGCCGCCGCACGTAAAAAAATAAGGGGCCGCGCGGCCCCTTATTCGCTCGAAGTCTTCCCGCTTAGCGGAATATCGCTTTAATCTTGCCGAAGGAAGTCGGCGCGACGTGGATGGGCGTCTGGTCGGGCAAGGTCTTATAAATGTCCCACGCCCGGTCGGAATTAGACAAGATGTCGTTCTGATTGTCGCCGCCGATGATGGCGAACGAGAAACGGAAGACCTTGCTCTGCGCCAGCGTATGCGGCCCCTGGCCTATGACGACGGCCCAGCGGTTCACGGCCGAAGGCGTATCCTGGTAATCCTTTTCGCCGTTGCTCATCATGGTGAAATTGACCGCGTCGTTCTTCCACTGTGACATGGAGGTGGTAAAGTTGACGGACGTCGGCTGCCGGCTCTTGTTGGGATGTAAATACATTACCCCGCATAGCGACCGGTCGAGTTGGCCGTTGTCGTAGAACATCGCCAGGCGTTGGGCGCTCTTATAAATAACGCGCTCGTCGTCGTCGCGTTCGGTCTCGTTATGCTTTATGTCGACTTTCATTCGCACGCCGGCGTAGATGTTACCCTGGGTTTCCGGTTTGCCGTTCTTTACGTAACAGTCGACGATTACGAAGTCACGGTAGGGATACATGTACTGGTCGACGCGGTACTCGGGCATTTCCAACCCGCGCGTTTCCGCGTTGGAATAAGTTACGAACTTTTTCCAGCCGAGGGAGGTCGCCTTCCAATCCGGTTCGAACGCGTCCGCGACGTAAGAGGACGACGCGCCCACGATCAACTCGCCGTTATTCAGGAAGTTCACTTCCGCGGGTAGGGCCTGGCTGTAACCCCACTCGTCTACTTTGGGGTTACCCCGGATAACTTCGGTTTGCCAATCGTCGGTCCCGGGTCTCTCGAAGCCGTTGTAGTAAAGCTCGGTGCTCGTACCGCGTACGATGCGGAACTCGTCGACGTAAATGCCGTGATGGTATTCGCGGTTGGACATGTCGTCCCGGAAGTGGAAGCGGAGTTTAACCTTTTTCCCTCGGTAACTCGAGACGTCGGCCTTCTCCAACTTCCAGACGTTTACTTCCCCTTCGTAGTAATACCGGTTCGTATCCGGCTGGCCTACCTGCCCGGAGCCCCGTACGGTGCTCGTGGGGCGCAGGTTCTTCCAGTTGGTCGGTTGGCCGATAGCGGCTATCTCCAACTCCACGCCGTCGAAATTCTCTTCGATGCTCCACTTCGCCCTGTATTCAACCGTTAGCGTCGTAGCCTCCGCCGGCAACTGGAACCAGATGGGTAAGGTGGTCGTGGTATCGATAAAATTGTGGTAATTGGCCAGCGAAGGCGCGTCGGTCCAAGAGTAGAGCCCCTTGTATTTCTCGGGCGGATAGTAAACGCCGACGTTGTAATGGAAGCCGTGGTCCTCCTGAAAACCATAACAACCGAACAGGCCGAAATTGGAGAATACGAGGTAGCAGTTCTCACCTCGCGCCCTGAAAAAACTTACCAGCTCGCCCGGGGGGTCGTCCCGGCTCGGCCCCGACGGCGCCGCGAAGGTCCCCGGGTGGCCACCTTTCGGCGCACGGTCATCGCCCGAGCCAGCGTATTCCGCGTTCGAAGCCGCCAAACAAACGAAAGCAACGGCCGCTATCAACGTCGCCTTGAATGCTTTTTCTCTCATATGCAAACCTCCCAAGTCGGAGGGATAAATTTACTTAATAGAGGGTTTCCCCCGTTTATAATGTAACCAATTTTAATACTCGCGTCAAGCTAAAAATGCATCGCAAAAATAAAAAAACGGCCTTTTCTCTTGAAAGGGCCGAAAATTTTTATCGTAAGAGCCTTCGGCCGCGCGGCCTCAGGCACGGTCGCGTTTGCGACTGCGCGGCGCGTCCACTAAGGCCCCGCCGGCCCGCGCTTCCACGCGTCTCAGCTCACGCGCGAAGGCGCGCGAGGCCCGGTGCAAAAGGACGCGGACCGTGCTCGCCTTCTTGTCCAGCGCCGCGGCCACCTCCGCGTTGGACAAGCCGTCCAAATAACGGAGCGTTAATACCTCCCGGTAGGACCCGGCGAGGCGCGCGAGGACCGCCCGTACGACCGACGTGGTCTCTTGGCGCGCCAAGAGTTCTTCCGGCGGGTCGTCGTACGAGGCGAGGCCTTCGACGTAAGACCGGAGCTCCCCCGCGACCCCCACGTCGTCGAGCGATACCTCGCGATTTCGCTTGTTCCGGGAATAATAATTCCGAAGGACGTTCTTGGCGATGGCGTAAAGCCAGGTCGAGAGGCGCGACTCGCCCCGGAAGCGCGGCAGCGAATCGAAAAAGGCGAGGAACGTGGCCTGCGTCAACTCCTCGGCCTCCGCCTCGCCGCGCGACGAGAAGTACATCATGCGGTAGATCTTACCGCAATACTCTCGGTAAAAAGCGGTCGCCGCCGCTTCGTCGCCGCGCCGAATCGCCTGTGCCAGCTTAGAATCGTCCGCCGCCATATAATCGGCTCCGGGCGAAACTAACGCGGCATAGACGACCTCCTTAGCTCCACGACGTTAATCCACTGAGACGCGGCCCCGACTCGGCCTCGTATATTATAACACAAAAACGTACGCTACGGTAACATTAGTACCCGAGGGCCGCGAGGTGTTACGGCAAAATTTCAACGAGCCGGGAAGAACGCGCGGCTTTTCTAATGCGTCAGCGCGTATAAGACGACGTTCACGCCCATTTTGAGCGCGGCCTCGCGCCTGTCCGGCGGGTCGTTATGAACGTCGGCGTCCTCCCAGCCGTCGCCGAGGTCCGTGTTGTAGGAGTAGAAGATGACGAGGCGCCCCTCGTGGTAGACGCCGTAGCCGCGGGCCGGGCCGCCGTGGTGCTCGTGGATCTTGGGGAGGCCGTCCGGGAAGTCATAATAAACGTGGTATATCTCGTGGTCGGGGGGCAGCTCGAGAAGGGGGCTTTGGGGGAAAAGGCGGCCGCACTCGCGGCGCCAGTACTCGTCGAGGCCGTAGTTATCGTCCACGTGGAGGAAGCCGCCGCGCTCGAGGTAGGCGCGGAGGCGCGCGAGCTCGTCGCCCTCGAAGCGGACGTTGCCGTGGCCCGTCATAAAAAGCATGGGATACTTGAAGATGTCGTCGGAACGGGCGTCGGCGACGAGGTCGTCCTTCACGCGCGCGGCGGGCAGGCCGGCCATCTCGCGGAGCGCGCGGTGGAGGTTGGGGAGGCTGGTCGGGTTGGCATACCAGTCGCCGCCGCCGCCGTACTTCAGCCTGGCGACGACGAGCTGGCCGGGCGGCGGGTCCTCGGCGCGCCACTGGCCCGGCGCCGCGGCCGCGAAACAACCGGCCAAGGCGATTACGTACGCCGGCCTCATTTCCATAAAATATAACATAACCGCGGGCCTTGCGCCATTCGCGCGCGCCGATGAAAAGCCTTTACATTTCGGCATAATCTGGTAATATTCCGTAA
>CAZWAM010000004.1:64927-68000 GCA_964631855.1 uncultured bacterium
TATCCTTCGTCTCGTATTACTTTCTTTTATTGAAAGGTTCGGCGTCCAGATTACTCCAATCCGCGGGAATACTCGCCGTATTTTTAATAATAATGCTAAAACCCCACGTAGGCGTCATGTCGTTGAAAATATACAGGACGTTTGCGCGGGGCCTGCGCATCGAAGGTATATTCCGCGGCTTAGGCGTTACGGCTACGAAGAGCATCGGCCTTTTCACGTTGATAGCGTTCGTCGCTTTGGTAGCCACCAAAAAAATAAAGCCCGTCTTCGGCCATAAAACGCAACTTGTCTTAATATTCGGCCTGTTGGGCGCCTCGATAATATCCGCATTCCCGGCCTTACAATTGAAAAACGTATGGATACATACGCTCCAGATGGTAGAAAACATTGTATTGTATATAATATTCGTAAACCTATTCGCGGAGGCGAAATGGCTCTTTCGCTACACCTGGCTCAGCATCCTCTCGCAGATCGCGACTTGCATCACCGGCTTAGCCTCCGTCGCGCTGGGGACCGTCGTCCGGGCCGCGGGGGCCATGGGGAACGCGAACGGCCTGGCTATGTTGGCGAACGGGGGGGCGGCGTTGCTTCTCGTCCTCTCGTTGCTCGAGAAAGACGTCAAGAAGAAATTCCTCTTTTTAAGCGGCTTGACGATATGCATGGTAACGATTATATTTACCGGCTCCCGGGGCGGCCTGCTTACGATTATTGTTACCTTTGTTTATCAGCTGATAAAAAGGCGAAAGAAGTTGATTCCCTACCTCGCCGCGGCAATTATATTGGTGATAACGTTCGCGTTAATTCCCGAGAAATACACGGTAAGGCAGGAACAGTGGTTCGGCGCCTTATTATCGGCTGAAACGAGGGAGATTTTCACCGGTTCGCGGGCCTTCATCTACCGGTCAGCCTGGGACATATTCAAGAAGTCGCCGATAATAGGCGTCGGCCCCAGGACGTTCGGAACCATTTACCAGGTAGAGTACGCGGCTAAGGCCACGGGCCCCGCGGCCGGCGCCAGGGCGGTGCACAGCGGCATTCTACAAATCTTGGTGGGAATGGGGCTCGTGGGGTTCTCTTTCTTCCTTGGAATAATCATCACGACCTTCTGGCTGTTCCGGACCAACGCGCGAATCTGCCGCCGGGCCAACCTCACGCGGTATCTACTTCTAAACGAACTGTTCGAAGCCTGGTTCTTGGCGATTATCGTCTCCGGCACGTTCGAGACCATAACAAGGGGAGGTCAATCGTTTTACGTAGCCCTCGCCGGGGCGGCCATCATACACAGGGCCGCGAAACTACTGTCGGCCGCCGCGCCCGAACGCGCCGCCGTTTCCCCGGGTCCGTCCGAAACCGCGCCCGGCGCCACGCCCGTTGCCCGAAGATAACGGGCCTCGAGCCGTTGCCGGACGCCGGAAACCCGCCACAAAAATCCCGTCGGAGCCGTTATGGACGAGCAGGAAGAAAAAAAATTCGTAAAAGAAATATGCCGCCGCGACGTCGACTTCTCGCAGTGGTACGTCGACGTCGTTCGCAAGGCGGAGCTCGCCGACTACGCGCCCGTTCGGGGGTGCATGGTCATCAGGCCGTACGGCTTCGCCGCCTGGGAGTTACTGCAGGAAGCGCTCGACGAAAGAATCAAAGCCGCCGGCCACGAGAACGCGTACTTCCCCCTCCTCATCCCGGAATCGTTCCTGGCGAAAGAGGCCGAACACACGGAAGGCTTTACGCCCCAGGTCGCCTGGGTAACGCAGGGAGGCGACGAAAAGCTCGAAGAGCGCCTCGCGCTAAGGCCCACCTCGGAAGCGATAATCTGCCAGATGTACGCCAAATGGATACGCTCCTGGCGCGACCTCCCCGTCCTCATTAACCAGTGGGCGAACATTATAAGGTGGGAGAAGGTCACGCGGCTCTTCCTCCGGACGACGGAGTTCCTGTGGCAGGAAGGCCATACCGCCCACCGCACGGAAGAGGAAGCGGAAGCGGAAGCCCTGAAAATACTCTCGTTATACGAGGACTTCATCCACGACGTCTTAGCCATCCCCGTATATAAGGGCATCAAGACCGACCGCGAACGCTTCCCGGGCGCCCTCCAAACGTACACCGTCGAGGCGCTGATGCCGGACGGCCGGGCGCTCCAGGCCGGGACAACCCATAACCTGGGGCAACATTTCGCCAAGGTCTTCAATATCACGTATCTCGAGGAGGACAACAAGCTCCACTACGTATGGCAAACGTCGTGGGGCGTCACCACCCGCCTTATCGGCGCGTTGATCATGGTCCACGGCGACGACGCCGGCCTTAAACTGCCGCCCCGCGTCGCGCCCGTGCAAACCGTGATAATCCCCATCACGTTCGAAGAAACGAAAGAAGACATCCTCGCGCGCACCGCCGACCTCGCCGACGAAATAGCCCGGGCGGGCCTGCGCGTGAAGCTGGACGACCGCGACGAATATACCCCCGGGTGGAAATTCAACGAGTGGGAGCTGCGCGGCGTGCCCCTGCGGCTCGAGCTCGGGCCGCAAGACGTTAAAAAGGGCGTCGTAACCGCGGTGCGGCGCGACACGCGCGAAAAAGCGCAGATTCGCCGAAGCGAAATCGCCGCGTGGGCGAAGGCGACGCTCGATAAAATTCAAGGGGATATGTTGGCCGCGGCCGCCGCCTTCCTTGCGGAAAACACGAAGACCGTCGACAATTGCGACGACTTCTACCTCCTCCTCGAGGGACGACCCGGCTTCGTCCGCGCGCCGTGGTGCGGCGGAACTTCCTGCGAGGACCATATCGCCGCCGAGACGGGCGCTACCATCCGCTTCCTCCCGCTCGAGGCGGAAGACGCGAGCGGCCTGAGCTGCGCCGGCTGCGCGGGCAAAGCAAAGATGTGCGCGTACTTCGCAAAAGCGTACTGATATGAGCCCCGAGGGGAAAATTTTGATTTTCATATGCGACGGCGTGGCCGACAGGCCCGTGGCGGAACTCGGCGGCAAAACGCCGCTCGAGGCCGCGCGCACGCCCAACTTCGACCGCATCGCCCGCGCGGGCGAGAACGGCCTGCTGGACCCCATCGCGCCGGGCATCC
>CAZWAM010000005.1:0-15846 GCA_964631855.1 uncultured bacterium
AACGGTAACTCACGACGACCTTCATGCCGTCGGGCGAAAAGGAGGGCTCGTAGCACTGCGCCTCCATAGGCCCCGGTTTCCACAATAACCTCCTACCGTCGTCCCCCTTCACCGGCGGCGGCACGTACGGCCCGGGTAAAGTATACGTCGGCACGTCCTCGCAACTCACGGCCGCCGCCAAAAACGGTAAAACTACCAACAACTTCGCGTATTTACCAATTTTTAGCATAACGTTATCCGGGGGTTGACCCGCCCCCGCCCGCTCGAGCGGGGGCGGGTTTCGTTCTACGCTCAGTGGACGACGCACTTCTTGGCCGCGGCCAAGCCTCCGGCCGAAACGCGGTAGATGTATACGCCCGGCGCCACGCGGGCGCCGGCGCTCGTCGTAAGGTCCCACGTCACTTCGGCTAAGCCGTCGCGAACGGGTACGTCGAAGGTCCGGACGCGGCGGCCGTCGAGCGCCCACGACAACCACTTGACGTCCCGGCCCGCCTTTGAAAAGAAAAGCTCCCGGCCGTCGTCGAAGGACCGGCGCCCCGGGAACTGAGCATTCACTAACTCCGATTCGCCGTCGTCGCAACCCAACAACGCGGCAACGGCGACAATCGCAACCAGGCAACTCTCCGCAACCCTCATCATAACTAACCCCCGATACGTCGGGCCTCCCTCACGTCGGCCAATTTTAACTTACTCTCAATCAATAGACAACTCTTATTTTGCCCCGCCGGCGGTCCAACAATAAGCTTTGCATTCTTTTCCGGCTTTCGTAAAATAAAGAAGCTTTATGCGGAACACGCTCGCATTCATCCTCGCCGGCGGCAAGGGGGAGCGGCTGGCTGAGCTCTGCCGCCGCCGCGCGAAGCCCGCGGTTCCCTTCGGCGGCCGCTACCGCCTTATTGACTTCTCGCTTTCCAACTGCGTGAACTCCGGCATCTTCCACGTCGCCGTCCTCACGCAGTACCGGCCGCGCTCGCTGATGAAACACGTCGGCATAGGCCGCGCGTGGGACCTCGACCGCAGCCGGGGCGGCGTCGAATTGCTCCAGCCGCACCTCGGCCGCGCCGACGCCACAAGGTTCGAGACGCTCGAGCCGCCGGCGGGCGAATACGTACGGGCCCGCGCGCGAGGCGAAGATATGGACGCGGGCCGGTGAATATGGTATAATGGGGTTAAGAAATAAAACCTTCCCCGCGACGGCCCGTCCATTCCGAACGCGAGGTCGTTATTAAAATGAGGGCCTTGAGCAAGAACCTGATAGCGACGACCGTGGCTGCAACGTTGGCCGCGGCGGCCGCCGCCGCGGCGCCGGGCCAGATAATCGGAAGCTTTCACGTACCCGGCGTCTCCTTGAACGGGCCCCGCGGCCTGGCCTTCAACGGCGACGCCGAATACGCCGTCGCCGACAACCGCGGCCCCAACCGCGTCCGTATATCCAGGTTTACGTACGACGGCAAGACCGCGAGCGAAAAAAGTTACTTCAACTGCCCCGCGGCGGTCTACTGGGCGATGGACCTCGCGTGGCGGCCCGGCGGGCCCGGGCGCATCTACGTGGCCGACGACCTGACCTCACCCCTCAAGCGGGCGAAAATATTCGTCCTGGACGCCGCGACGGGCGCCGTTACGAACAAATTCGACGCCCCGTTTAAAGCGGGCGTCCACGTTAATGGCCTTAGCTGGGCCGGCTCGTACCTTTACGCCTCGTCTTACGAATCGGCCCTGGTCTACCGCCTTAGCTACAAGGGGTCCGTCGTCTCGTCCTTCGCCGCGGCCCACGCCAAAAACCACGGCCTCGCCGCCGCCGGGACCTACCTGTGGCTCGTCTCCGGCCGTCCCCATTTCGACGCCCGCCTATACACAACCGCCGGCCTGCGCCTCGCGAGCTTCACCTTCGACGTTAACGACGAGTACGTCGGCGGCGCCTGCTACGGCCGGCCGTCGCTTCAAAGCATATTCGTCTCCACCTTCACGGGCGAGCGCTACGTATACGAGTTGGCCACGGACCCGCGCGCGCACGCCGGCGTCGCCGTGGAACCGACGAGCCTCGGCCGCGTCAAAGCCCTCTTCCGATAATTAAATAAAAAGAGCTCGCAGCGGCGAGCCCCGTCCTAACGTCCCGTACGTTCGGGGACGTCGGCCGCGCCGTTACAGCGCCGCGTAGTTTATCAGCCGAACCCCCCGCTCCTGCAGCGCGGCCCGCACCGCGGGGGCCGTGAGCGCCGCGAGCTCGCCCGCCCGGTCGTAGCCGTCCGCATCCGCGCCGTCGCTCGCCTCGGACGCCGCGGGGTGGCACATAAGCTCCCACGTCCCGGGCCGGAGCCGGGCCACGATCGCGGACAGCCGCTCCGCCGTAAGGCGGCCCGCCCACTCCTGGCCCTCCAGGCCGTCCGGCATCTTGAGCCCGGCGCGGCGCGCGCGCGTGCCGAACGCCTCCGCGCAAAGGCGGAGGGCAAGCTGGCGGCCGAGCCACCGACGCCCGAGCGGCCACAGTCGGCAGCGGCTCAGACGGACCGCGCCGACGCCGAATTCGCGAGCGAGCTTTATTACGGCCGTGGCCACGCCGGGGAGGTTGTGGAGGTGTTGGTGGCCGTCGAGGTGGGTAATGCGGACGCCGGCCGCCGATATCCGCGCAACTTGCGCCCTCAGCTCGGCGCGCACGTCGGCGAGCGAAATTTTTCCGGAGTAGAAGGCGCGCGCGAAGGCCGCCGCGTCCTTCGGGAGGGTTCGCCCCGGGCCCACGAGCGTCGGCGCCGCGCTGCGCTCGAGGACCGCGAGGGCCTCGGTCAACGTGAGGTGTACGCCCACGCCCAGCTCGGCCAAGTCGTCCAAACGCGCCAGCGCGTCGTCGAAAGCCGCGCCGCCGGCCATCAGCGAGGCCGACGTCACGACCCCCTCGCGGCGAGCGCGCTCGACGCCGCGGTTGACGGCCGCGCTCGAGCCGAAGTCGTCGGCGTTGACGATGAGCCTTACCCTCCCCCGCTCGCCGTTGGTCGCCATCAGTACTGACTGAGCGAGCCGTCGCGCTTGGCGCGCACAAGGGCCCACCGGAAACTCGCCGCGCCTACCGCGAGCGAAACGGCGGCGAAGGACCCGAGGATGACGATGGACCTGGCGAAGGCCGCGGGAGCCGCGCCCGTCAGAAGGGCGGACCTCCCCACCTCCAAAGCGTACGTGAGGGGGATAAACGCGCCGACGGCGCGCAACCAATCGGGCAATACTTCCACGGGGAAATATACGCCCGATAAGAGGGCCGCCAGTTGACCGAAAAAAAGGTTTACGGGATTGCCCTGCTTGAAGGCCAGGAGGAACGCCGCGGAAAACATCCCCAAACCGAAGTACGCCGCGACCGTGAGCGCCGTTACCGCGGCGAACAGGGGAAAGCCGCCGAGTTTAAAGGAAACGCCGAAAACCAACGCGCTTACCACAAAGTAGGCTATAAGGCGGCCGGATGAAGTTATGTAGCGGGATAGCGAGGCCGCGGCGAGAACGCGGAAGGCGCCGCCCCGCCGCCCGAGTATGGGCTCGAGCGTCCCCAGGTATTGTTCGCTCGCTATGACCTGGGACAACCCTCCCAGCCCGGCGCCTATCAGGCTCTGCATCGCGAGGCCGATGACTACGAAGGGGAAGTACTCGCCGCCGTAGCGCGAGAGGTATGCGGAGCCGAGGCCCGAGAATACGCGACCGACGAAGAAGAATATAAGTAAATAAAACACGAGCGAGGCGAAGGCCATAAAAAACGATAAGCGATACGAGGCTAGGTTAAAAAAATCCCGCCGGAAAAACGCCGCCCACACTCGGAAAAAATCAAACATCCTTCCGGCCCCCTATGAGCGACAGGTAAGTCGTTTCCTTCGCCTCCGGGACCCTTATCGCGGGCGAAGCCCCGGCCTCGGCCAGGATTTTAAAAGCCTCGGCAAGCGCCTCGGCATCCGCGGGTTCGTCGAAATAAACGAACCATACCTCCGGGCCGCGCTGGACGTCGACGCGGCCCACGCGCCGCTCCAACGCCCTAAGCGCGGCCTCGTCGACGCGCGGCAGCCGCGCGCCGTAGCGGGCGGAAAGGGCGCCCAACACCTCCCCCGGCGGCCCGGCCGCGACCACCCGGCCGCCGACTAATACGACGACGCGGTCCGCGATCACGCGCGCCAACCACAACTGGTGCGTGGCGACGAGCGCGCCCCGCCCCTCTTTCTTCACGAGGTCCTCCCGCACGAAGCGCGCCAACTCCAACGTCGTCGGGTAATCCAACTCCCCCGCCAACTCGTCCACGAGCAACAACGACGGGTCCGATAGGAGCGCCCGCGCGAAAGCGAGCCGCTGCCGCATCCCCCCGGAATAGGTACGTACCGGGTCGCGGGCACGCGCCGCGAGGCCGACGCGCGCGAGCGCCCTACCCACCCGTCGCGCCACCTCGGCGCCGCTTATCCCGAAAAGGACCGCGAAAAAACGCAAATTCTCGGCCCCGGAGAGGCGCCAGTAGAAACTCCGCTCGCCGCCGGCTACGAAACCCACGGAAGCGGCGTTGACCTCGACCGTGCCGCGGTCGGCTATTACCGCGCCCGCAGCTATCTTGAGAAGGGTCGTCTTCCCCGCGGCGTTGGGGCCCAACAGACAAACGACCTCGCCCGGCATTACTTCTAAATCTACGCCGCGCAGCGCGACTACCCGGCGCCTGGGCGCCCAAGGCTTCAACAGCGACACGGGCCCGCGGTAGATTTTATCTACGCTGCTCAGTTTAAGATAAGAAGCCACGGCCTAATCCCGGCAAGGACAATAACACGGCGCCCGCGCGGAGTCAAACGGCGAAAACGGTCGCCCGCCTCCGGCCCGCTGCATTTTTTTCTTGCAATCCCGCTGTATTATGTTATATTATACAGCGTCGTAAGTGCCTGATTTTCCTTGTTAATAAGCTGTGTAAAACTTGTACCGTGAGACCTTGGCCTTACATCCGGAGCTATTAAGAGAAACTCCCCGGCGACACGCCTGCCTGACATAGGGCAGGTCTTTTTGACCGCCCTTCGAAAGACTCCTTGTTAAGTCCGGTCCGTAACTTTCCGAAAATAAAGCGTTTAACCGCCCCGAAACCAATACGTTCGGCCCCGTAAATGC
Organism: uncultured bacterium; assembly: GCA_964631855.1. Taxonomy (GTDB): domain Bacteria; phylum RBG-13-66-14; class B26-G2; order WVWN01; family WVWN01; genus WVWN01. The sequence continues at coordinate 5,107 of CAZWAM010000005.1, forward strand.
GTATGTGCGAGATAACGGGCGAAACAAATCGAAAGACGGCGAACGTCACGGGCGGCGGCGCGAGCCGGAATGCAATATTTCCAGGGCCGGTTACAGGCCGTAACGGATGTGGAAAACTAAGTTCTTTCCGGGCCGACACGGACGCGTACTTTCTCTTCGGTTCGCGCTTTTCTACAACGAGGAGGGGGTTAAGTTGAAAGCGGTAAATGCGGAGAGCCGGGCGTGGCGGGAAATATATCGGCGCGTTGCCGCGGAAATGGGCCGCAAAGAATGCGAGACGTGGCTCAAGCCCGCGGCCTGTAAGGGGACCGGCGGCAACGTCCTCCGCCTCGAAGTTCCGAATAACCTTTACCGCGAATTCATCAAAGAAAAATATCTGGAACTTTTGGAGACGAAGGCGCGGGAAGTTTTGGGGCCGGGTGCCCAGGTCGATATCGAAGCCGCGGTAGGTCAGGAGGGGCTGTTTTTGAGCGACGGCTCGGAAGCGGACAGCGCACCCAAGTATCCGGTGCCCAAAGCCTCGAAGCTCAACCCGCTATACACGTTCGATACGTTCGTCGTGGGCCGGTCGAACTCCTTCTGCCACGCCGCGTGCCGCGCGGTAGTGCAGAACCCGGGCGCGCGGTATAACCCCCTATTCGTTTACGGCGGCGTGGGCCTCGGCAAAACCCACCTCCTGCACGCGATAGGCCACGCTACGCTACAAAAAGGCAACGGCCTGAGCGTCTCTTACCTCTCCTGCGACCACTTCATGAACGAGATGATCGCCGCGGTGAAAAACAACCGTACCGACGCCTTCCGACGAAAATACCGGAACGTCGATTTTCTCCTAGTCGACGACATCCAATTCCTCGCCGGGATGGAGGGTACCCAAGTCGAGTTCTTCCATACCTTCAACGCCCTCTACGAGGCCGGCAGCCAGATCGTATTATCGAGCGACCGCGCGCCGAAGGACATAACCAAAGTAGAGGACCGCCTCCGGACGCGGTTCGAGTGGGGCCTTATCGCGGACATCCAGTCGCCGGATTACGAAACGCGCCGCGCCATCATCGCGCGCAAGGCCGAGCTCAAGGGAATCCCGATCGCGGACGACGTCGCCGGCCTCATCGCTACGCGCCTGACGACGAATATAAGGGCGATAGAGGGTGTTCTGAACCGCCTTTTCGCAACCGCCCACCATACCAAGACGCCGGTCTCGATGTCGCTCGCGCAAGACATATTGGGCGAGCTCGCACCGGAGGAGCGCCGCGTAAGCCTGTCCATCGACCAACTACAGGAAACTACCGCGAAGTACTTCAACCTTAGCCGCCGTGACCTGCTGTCGAAGTCCCGCCGCGCCAACATCGCGCGCGCGCGCCAGATAGCCATGTACCTGTGCCGCGAAAATACGTCCACCTCCCTGGCCGACATCGGCCTTGCCTTTGGTAACCGCGACCACACTACGGTCTTGTACTCCATCACGAAAGTCGAGGGCGAACTAGCAGCTGGCGAAGAAAGCATCACGAAGACGATACGCGACATAGAGAAGAACCTCGAGCGCGTCCTAGTTTAAGTCGCAATATTTTACGCGCAACGCCCTGGAAAACCGGAAGCGGTACCCGGCCCCTTAAAGTTACCAACCAACTCCCCACCGCTTTCTACCGCTTAGTTACCGCATTTTCCCAACATAACTGAACATTTGTGAAAAAGGTTTTCAACTAAGCCGCGTCGCCGTTTCTTCCTCGCATTGCAACGGTTCGCAAATTCAACCCTGCATTATTAAGAACGCTATCCCTAAACAACTCACCGGTTCTTGGATTTTTACTTGAAACAATAGCAATATAAAGTTATATAATATATATATAAAATATTTATTAATACCGCGGAACAAGTGGAAAACGTTGGGGCGTAGGCAAGCGGTAAGCCACGGGTTTTTGGAACCCGCATGCGGTGGTTCGAATCCACCCGCCCCAGATTTCATTTTTTAGAGGGTTAGGAGCTATGGACCCTGAAAGGTTGATATTTGCCGGTACGGGAAATCCCGAGTTCGCGCGCGCGGTGGCGGAGTCGCTCGGAGAGGGTCTCGGGCGGATGTCGTTGGGACGTTTTCCGGACGACGAGGTATCGTTAAAGGTCAAGGTGAACGTCCGCGGCCGGGACTGCTTCGTCATCCAGCCGACTTGGCCCCCGGTGAACGAGAGACTGATGGAGCTTATGATAATAATGGATGCGCTCAGGCGCGCGTCGGCTTACCGGGTGACGGCCGTGGTCCCGTACTATGGTTACGCCAGGCAGGACCGCAAGGACCAGCCACGGGTTCCGATAACGGCTAAGCTTGTAGCCGACCTATTAACGCGCGCGGGCGCAGATCGGGTTCTGACCATGGACCTTCACGCGGGGCAGATACAGGGTTTCTTCGACGTACCGGTGGATAACCTTGCCGCGGCGCCAATTTTCGCGAAGGCCGTTATGGCCCTTGGTTTTCCGGAACTCGTCGTCGCTTCGCCGGACTTGGGAGGTGTTAAACGCGCACGCGGTTTCGCCCGGCGCCTAGAGCGAATGAGGGAAGAGCGCGGGGCGCCCGGTAAGGTGGACTTCGCTATAGTCGACAAGCGCCGTACAAGTGCAGAGGAGGTAGCCGCGGTTAGTATTATCGGCGACGTGGGCGGCCGGAGCGTCGTGATAATCGACGATATCGTGTCTACGGGCGGGTCTTTGGTTGAAGCGGCGGGTCTTTTGCTGGCGCGCGGCGCGGTTGACGTCGTCGCGGCCGTTACGCATCCAATACTGGCGGGGGATGCCGTCGATAAAATAGAGAATAGCAGCTTAAAGGCGCTCTTCGTTACGGACACGGTGCCGTTGAAAGAAGGCGTCCGCGGAAAAATAAAAGTATGTTCCGTCGCGCCGCTCTTCGGGGCCGCAATCGATGCGATCCACCGGAACCGGTCCGTGAGCAGGTTATTCGATGGTGGCTAATTCGGCTATCCGAGCAGTCAGATTCCTGAGGTCGCTCACGTGTCTGGCCTTCGCCACGGCGGCCGCGGTAACTGCGGCGGAGAAAAAGGAGCCGCCGCAGGATATGTACTATTTGATCGAGCTACTCGAGAGCCCTGACGTCCACGAGCGCCGCAGCACCGCGCAGACGCTCGGGGTTATGGGATTCGACGTCGCGACGCCGGCGTTGATTAAATCGCTGGACGACAGCGACGCCAAGGTTCAACGTTTTGCCGCGGAGGCCCTCGGCAGGATAGGCGATAAGCGCGCGGTTGAGCCGTTGATAGAGAAGCTGCCGTACGCGGAGGCCAACGTACGGCGGTTCATTTTGGGCGCGCTGGGTAAAATAGGCGACGAGCGAGCCCTCGCGCCGATTATGGCGGTGCTCGCCGACGAAAGCGAGGGCGACGTGCGGGCAAGCGCCGCTTACGGCCTGGGCGAACTCGGCAACGCCGCGGCGACGGACGCGTTGATCGCCGCGCTCGGGGACGACTACAAATGGGTGCGGCACGAGGCTTGCGGCGCGCTAAGAAAGTTAAAGGCGTATAGCGCGCGCGCGGCGTTGAGCCGCGTCGCGGCCTCGGACGAGGACGAGCAGGTCCGCAAGGCAGCGGCCAAGGCGTTGGCCGAGATCGGCGGTTAATCCATTTGCGTAACCCCTACGCGGCCGGCGACGCCAGCGTAGATTCCCCGGCCCGGGCGCGGGGCCTCGAGGTAACGTGACCGACGGCGCATCGGAAAAAAGGCGCAAGCGGGATTTTTTGATTCCCGCGAGTTTTTTTTTCTTATCGCTCGCGATACGCGTCCCGTTCGCGGTTTTCCTTCCTTATAAACTTCGGGCGGACGCGGTATTCTATTTCGAGACGGCGCGGAACATAGTAACGGGCCACGGTTACGTTTTGCCGGACGGCCGCTTTTTGGGTTCCGTTCCGCCGACCTTCCCGCTTTTTCTGGCCGCCGTTTTCAAAGTATTCGGCGTAGGCCTCGCGCCGGCGCTCGCCGCGCAGGTAGTGGTGGGCGCCGCGACGACGGTTCTCGTGTATTACGTTGCCAAGGTTTACTTCGACCGGAAGGTCGCGGTCTTGGCCGCGGCGGCGTTTGCGGTCGACCCCCTTTACGTCTGGGCCTCGCGGGTGGTGTTGACGGAGACGTTGACCACCTTCCTACTGGCCGCGTCTTTGTTGACCTATTATAAAACGTCGCGCGGGTCCGCCGGTTTCGCCGCGGCTACGGGCCTTCTGTTGGCCGCGACGGCCCTCTGCCGCGTTTCGTTCTTCGTCGTAGCCTTGGTACTAATCGCCGGCTTGGGCTTCTACGGGGCCGCCGGGCGGGGCATAAGGTTGCGGACGGCGGCCGTAACCGCGGCCGCGTTTTTGGCTTTAATAGGTTTGTGGACGTACCGCAACTACCGCGTCTTCGGCGTGCCGGTCCCGTTGACGCTGAACGCACCGCAGATATTTTACGAGGGAAACGCCAAGTTGGGCGGGGGCGCGAACCCGAGCTCGGTGGCGCTGAGGAGGTCGCCGGAATTCGCGGAGAAGGTAAAAGTTTACTCGGGGACGCCGCGCGCGGATTTGGAATACGAGCGTTTCTACCGCGCCAGGGCTTTCGCGTTGCTGAGGGATAACTTCAAGGAGTTTATATTTTCCCTCCCCGGCAAATTTATCCGTTTCTTCCGCCCGGCGCCGCCGGCGGGGAAAGCGGTTTTCATCCCCTGGGCTCTGGCGGGGGGGCTATTACTCTTGGCCTCTTTGGCGGGCATCGTATTTTTCCGCGGCCCCGCGGCGCGGACTTTCGCGCTCTTGGCGCCCGTGGCGGCCGTCGCCCTCACCCACGCCGTTATGAAACCCTACCTCCGCTTCCGAATACCCGTAGAATTTATTTTAATAATTTACGCCGCGGCGTTTGCGGCATTTTGGCTCGAGCGGGTGCGCGCCCGTCCTCGCCGCACCCGCGGCTGATGGGCCGCGCCCGGGCCCCGGCGCCGCGCGAGGTGCGGCGTCGGCGAATTATTTTACGTGGTAGAAGAAGGTTACGAACAGAAGGCTGAGCGCGAGGTTGAGCACCAAGACCGGATATAGAAGGCGCCGGTTTTCTTTCCCCAAATAATAGCCGGCGCCGACTAAGAACCAGGGAACCATAAACAGCCAGACGCGTTCCGTTTCGCCGAGCGTAAGGCCGGTAAGGTTGACGAGGACGAAGCTTGCGGCCGCGGCCAGCGAAAGGCCGGAAGCTCCACGCCTCGCCTTTTTTTCTTTCGTTTCCCGCCGGAGGTTGCGCAGGAATAATATCGTCGTAGCGGGCCCGAGTAAGAAGAAGAAGGCGACGAAGTTTCCGGGGACCCACGGGAGGTACGAACGGTGTTCCCCCGTGTACGCGGGCGCGCCGAGAACGTAGTGCTTAAACCAATAAACGACGTTGCCGCCGGCGCTGTAATACGATTCCGAGGCGAGCTGTTGGTATCGGAATTCGGTTATCACGTCGAAGCCTGAGATGATGTAAATCGTCAGGAAGAAGAGGGCGAACGTTGCGGCGGCCGCGGCCGCCAACGCCACCAGCCGGCCGAAAGATAGGAGCCTCGGGCCGGGGGCCGATGCCGCCGACGTTCCGGAAGCCGCGGCGCCGTCGCTAAGGCGGCTTTCTTTTTTGCGCTCGTATAGGACGTACAGTAACGACCAGACCAACAACAGGACCCAAACGAAGGCGAACTGGTACGCGAAGAATACGCCCGTCGCGACCGCCAAACCCGTCAGCGCCGCGTATACGAAACGCCCCCGGGCGAAGTACAGCGCGAGGAGGTATATAACGGCGGCGCCCAGCGCACCCAGGACCGCTTCGGCGGTAGAGCCGTAGAGTATTAAGCTGGGCGTCGTTACGTAGAGGGCCGCGGCGGCGTCCCTGGCGTCGCTGCCGTAGATGCGTTCGGCGGCCTTGTAGACGAAGACGACGCCGGCGCCCGCGATTAAAGCGTTCAACAACGCGACGCACATCCACTCGTCGCCGAATAGCTTCAAAAGCGGATACAGGTATAGGAATATCCCGGGCGGGTGGACCGTGGTGTGCCAATGCAAACCCTCGGCGTGGACGTGATAATCGCGCAGGAAGTTGCCGTACTCGTAGAGCTTCTGCGCGTCGAAGGCGTACTGCCATACGAAGCCGGGAAGGATTTTGACCGGGCCGCCGCCCGCCATATTGACCGTCGTCGTGAGGACGAAGAAGGCGAGCGCGAAGTAGGCGAGCTTGACGGCGGCGCCGCGCCCGAAGGCCCATTTGAGGGAGAGTATAAAGGCCGCGAACGCCGCCGGCGGAATAAGCGTATAGAGGGCGAGGTGGATTTTAAATAGCGAGAAAAAGGGGCTTATTTGCCACGCGCCCACGCTCGGGAGGAGCACTAAGCGCAACGTTACGGCGAGGGCCGCGAGGAAGCACAGCGCGCCCACCTGAGCCCAAAACGACGCGAGTATTTTTTTAACCTTTCCCACGGGTTATTTAATCGCTCGAGGCCGGCACGCGCGCGACCTTCTCGGGCCTCGCGGCCACGGCAATACTGAGCCGTCCCGTCCCAATAAAGCGGCGAGCCGTCTCTTTTTAGCATATCATTTACCCCCGCGCAAATGAAACGTTCGCCCGCCGGGCCGTTTTCCCTTGATAAAAAAGTTTCCGCCGCGTAAAATGTACCGGCAAAAAAGCATTCCCGGCTAAACCTTACAGGAATGGAGGCGACCTTTTTATGCTCCCGCCGTTCAAAAACGAACCGATAGTCCTTTTTAAAGAGGTCGAAGAAAGACTTGCGATGGAGGAGGCGATCGCGCGCGTCGAGGCCAAGCTCGGCCGCGAATACCCCCTCGTTATCGGCGGCGAACGCGTAACTACCGCGGAGAAGTTTAAATCCATCAACCCGTCCAAGACGGACGAGGTCGTGGGCGTCTTCTCGAAGGCGGATGGGGAGATGGCGCGCAAGGCCGTCGCCGCGGCCAACCGGGCCTTCGAGAAGTGGCGCTGGACGCCGCCCGAGGAACGCGCCCGTTACCTTCTTAAAATCGCGGCCGTTATGCGGCGCCGCGTCTACGAGCTCGCGGCGTGGATGGTCGTCGAGGAGGGCAAGAACTGGATAGAGGCGTACGCCGACGTGGCGGAGGCCGTCGACTTCTGCGAGTTCTACGCCCGCGAGATGATGCGCCTCGCCGAGCCGCAGCCGTTGACCCCTCTCGCCGGCGAGGAGAACAACCAGTACTACATCCCGCTCGGCCCGGGCGTCGTCATCCCGCCGTGGAACTTCCCGTGCGCCATCCTCGTCGGCATGACGGCCGCGGCCTTCGTCGCCGGCAACACTGTCGTCCTCAAACCGGCGTCTGCGTCGCCCGCCATCGCGTATAAGTTCTTCGAGATTTTGGAGGAGGTCAACCTGCCGCCGGGCGTCGTGAACTTCCTGCCCGGGCCGGGGGGCGCCATCGGCGACTCGTTGGTAAGCCACCCGCGCGTCCGCTTCATCGCCTTCACCGGCTCGATGGAGGTAGGCCTCCGCATCAACCGCCTCGCCGCACGGCCCAAGCGCAGCCAGATCTGGATCAAGCGCGTCATCGCCGAGATGGGGGGCAAAGACTTCATCGTCGTTGACGGCACCGCGGACCTCGACGCCGCCGCGGAGGGCATCGTCGCCAGCGCGTACGGCTTCCAGGGTCAGAAATGCTCCGCCTGCTCGCGCGCCATCGTCACCGACGACGTCTACGAGACGGTCCTCGAGAAGGTCGTCGCCCGGACCAAGGAGAAGGTCACCGTGGGCGACCCGCGCGACTTCGCCAACTTCATGGGGCCGGTTATCGACGCGGCCGCGGAGACGAAGATATTGGACTATATAGAAATAGGCAAAAAGGAGGGCCGCGTGGTCCTCGGCGGCGACAAGCGCTCCGCGGAGGGCTACTTCATCAACCCGACGATAATAGCGGACGTGGCGCCCAAGGGCCGCGTCGCCCGGGAGGAGATCTTCGGGCCGGTGTTGGCGTTCATCCGCGCCAAGGACTTCAACGACGCGGTGAAGATATCCAACAACACCGTCTACGGCCTTACCGGCGCCGTCTATTCCAACGACCGCGCGCGCCTCGAGCAGGCGCGCCGCGAGTGCCACGTCGGCAATTTGTACTTCAATAGGAAATGCACGGCGGCCCTCGTTGGCGTCCACCCCTTCGGCGGCTTCAACATGTCCGGGACCGACTCGAAGGCCGGCGGCCGCGACTACCTGCTCTTGTTCACGCAGGCCAAGGTCGTGAGCGAGGCGTTGTGAGCCGCATCTTATTGCTACAAGAAAGCCCCCTCGAACGGGGGCTTTTCTTGCGCTGGCGGGACGGCTCGGGTGGCTCCGGCCGCGAAAAGGGGCTTTCGTGACAAAGGGAAATATGTTAAAAGGGGGCGACGAATTCGGCATCGGATTTCGAAAGGGAGCGGACTAAGTGATACAAAATCTTCTTTTCCTTCTGACCCGGCGGTAGTTATACGTGGAGGTAAAGGATATGGAGTGCGCGAAGTGTGGAACGACGAATGACGAAACCGCGGCCTTTTGCAAGACGTGCGGTTCGCGCTTGGTCGCGGTTAACGGCCCCGAAGCGTCCGGCGCGGCGGGGGACGAAGCCGCGATGAAAAAACAGACGGCCCGAGGCCACCTGGAAGTGGCGTATTTTTTCGTCGCCGTAATATCGTCCGTCGTCGTCATGTTTAGTTATTTCTTCCCTTGGGTCGAAGCGAGCGTTAGCGGCGCGGTTTCTCAGTTTCACGACCTTTTGTGGTATTGGCCGTTGGTTTTCGCCGGGACCTCGCCTTTCGCCGCGCTGGTTTTTTTCGGGTTCAACTTGCTTCCTATAGTCTTGGCCTTCTCTTTTGCGATATTAGCTTGCATCCAGATGAGGTCGGGCGATATCGGGAAGCTGTTTTTCTACGCTTCGGTTTTCATGGCGGTGATCTTCGCGTTTTTTTTGGCGGGGTGCATAGATTTCGCCGATTACGTAAAAACTCCCCTCGAGCGACATTGGCGTGAGGCGTTGGGGCCGGGTCCCGGTTCTATATCGGTTACTGTGACGGTCGGTACGGCATTTTCGTTGCTGTTACCCGCGGCGGTCGGATATTTGATCTCAACGTCGCTGTGCGGCTTTAGTTTGTTGCGCGATGGAGTGTTGAAAAAGCGCTCTGTCGTCGTCAGTTTCGTATTATCGTTCATCATATGTTTGGCAGGGTATATTATCGTGTGGAACGTATTATCCTTGGCTCTGTGACGCGCGTGAAGCACGGGGCCGACGGCTTTCTCCCCTTCGCCCGGCCGAGTGCGTGAGCGAGGTGTTGACGCTCGAGCGCGAGATATTTATAAGAGAAATGCCCCCCGGAAGGGGGGCTTTTTTAATAGAATTCCCAAAGGTTGTCTAATTCAATTCGTTTCTTTATTACCCATTCCGTTACATCGAATTGTTTACTAAGCCAAGAAGCCGAGTAATCCAGAAAGTACCTCGGTACATTATCAGGTTCAATTCCCCCTTGCCTTGCCATATCTTTGGCTTTTTCGAAATAAGTTTTAAGTTCAGACCGGGGTGCGAGGAGCAGCCCCGCGAAGTTCATAGCTTGGATGTCGAAACGCCTGTCTGCATCCGGCCGAAGTAAGGTTTTCCGGGCCTCCTTATATTCTTCGGAACTCGAGTATTTCGCCATTTCGTAAAATCCGCGATGAAGGACCAGGTGTCCCAATTCATGCGCGAGCGAAAACCGCGCCCTCGGGACGAATTCAAATACGTTTTGGTCTATGAAAATAGTTTTGAGGTCGGGTTCCAGGTAAGAGTCTAAAGTGATCCTCGCTACTAAATCTGGTAAGATTACGATATTTATTTTTAGTTTCAAATCCAGTATTTCTTCTATCGGTACCGGTATAATCCGGTTGGGGTTATGTTCATTTAAAAACGCCTCCGCGCTAAGGTGCGTCTCGTCGTAACTTAGATAAGGCGGTTTCCATTCGCGAGCCATTTATACAACCCTATCGTGCCGGTCTAAATAACCGGTACCTTATAATATTTCGTTTGTTCCGTTTCTTACGGCACTAACCGAACGAGCTCGGGTTTACTTTAGTCGCCTCTGCCTTCGTATTTTTCCCTTACGTAGGCGATAAGCTCGTCTAATTTTTCGTCCGGGAACCTATCCCCGCTAATTGTACGGAAGAACAACGGGAGGTGTTTTACCAACTCGCTATCTTCCATAACTCGAGCGGGTATTCGGCCTGCCGCTACGTCTGCCAAGTCGTGAAATTTATCCCATTGTTCTGTACCGGGTTTAAGTCCTACCGATTTGGCGAGCCTTTCTAAGACGGCCCTGTCTTTTGGCGGGGGTATCATACCGCGCTCTAAGCGGCTTATGTAAGCAGGGTCTTCGCCGTTTTCTGCGCAATACGCGCGTAACGTTTGGTCCCGGCTGCGCCGCAACTCTTGTAAGTATTCTCCAAAAATCGCTGGTTCCATCGTAATCATCCTCAAACCGCTTGAATTTAAATTCAAGCAGCGAGTACATCTCCGAAGGCGTTCGCGCTGTAAATACAATCGCCATATATTTTTAACCTTCCGTGTTGTATATTATATACAACACGCGGCTTAAAGTCAAACTTTTTTTCGCGGTTATTTTTCGCCGGCCATTTCTAATTTTTAACTTAAGCTAAAACCCCCGGGACGAGGGCTTTTCCGTCGGTATCGGATTCTCGTGATTATCCTCCCCCGCGCCGCGGCCGTCGCGTCGCGGGCGGGA
>CAZWAM010000005.1:15946-17757 GCA_964631855.1 uncultured bacterium
CGTCCTCCTTTATTTATTGCCGACGCAAAATGATTGCGAATAAGCTTAGACGAACCTCGCGTAAAACGCGACGTGCTTTTCGGCTATAGCCGCCCAGGTGAACTCGCGGACGACGGTCTCTAGGCCTTGGGCGACCAGCCGGGCCGCGAGGTCCTCATCCGTCGCCGCGCGCAGCACCGCCGTCGCCAGCGCGTCGGCGTCGGAGGGGTCCACGAGCAACGCGTCATACCCGTCGCGGAGGTAGCGCGCGAGGCCGCCGAGGTTGGTCGCGACGACGGGGGTCCCGCAGGCCATAGCCTCGAGCGCCGTAATGCCGAACGGCTCGAACCGCGACGGCAGGACGAACGCCCGCGCGCGCCGGTAGAAGTACGGTAGGTCCTCGTCGGTTACGTAACCCGTAAACGCAACCCGGTCGTCGATACCTTGCGCGGCGGCGATATCTTTGAGTTCTGCCAAGACGCGACGTTCGCGCTCCTCCGGCTGGCTCGAGCCGCCGCCGATGACGAGGGCCAAGGCCGTGACTTTCGCGACGCGGGCGAACGCGTGTATTAAAAAGTCGAGGCCTTTGTTGGTATCTATCCGGCTCAGCGAGAAGACGAAAGGCCGTTCGGTCCCGGCGACGGCGCGGCCGTCGTCCGCCGGGTTAAACCTGGCCGTGTTGACCCCCGGCGGTATCACGGCCATATTCTCGCTTTCGAAGCCGTAATACTGTTTATATTTCTCGACGCTGGCCGGGTTGGTTACGGTGATGCCCGCGGCCGCGGCGAAGACGCGCTTCTCCTCGGCGACGCGCTCGGCGAAGTGGTAGATCCGTTCCATTTCCTGCGCGTCGCCGGCCATGCGTTCGCGCTTCCAGGCGCCGAGCGAGTGCGACGTGTGGACGAATTTTATGCGGAGGCGAGGCGCGAGCAGCCGGCAGACGAGGCCCGCGTCCCAATAGTGCGAGTGCAATAGCTGGTAACGTAGGCCCTCATCTTTTATATACCGCTCGCAGTTGTCCGCGAACTCGGGCCAATAAGGGAGCATTTCCTCTTTGATTATGAACTTATCCGGCCCGCAGGGGATGCGGACGATGCGGACGCCGTCGCTCACCGCCTCGAGCGCTGCCCGCCCCTCGAGCTGGCGCGTGTAAAGGTCGACCGCGACGCCGAGCGCGGCCAACGCCTTGGAGAGCTCGAGGACGTACGTTACCTGGCCGCCGGTGTCGGTGGCGCCGAGGCGCGGCTCGGCGTCGACGTAGCCGTGCACCGAGAACATCCCCAGGCGCTCGAGCTTCACCGCCTTACCGCCGTAACGGAGTAATCGTCGTTTATAATGACGTCGGCCTTGTCCTTTAATTTGGATATAAAGCCTTGCTCGCGGGCGAGGATGCGCTCCGAGAAGTCGTCGAGGACGTCGCGGCCGCGTTCGGCGCGCGCCTCCCGCGTCGCCTCGAAGTCGCGGTCGATGAAGACGCGCCGGTCGACGTTCTCGAGAGAGGTAGTGTAGGTGCCCTCGGCGATTATCAGCTTAACGCCGGCGAGCGGGACCGTTTCACGGCTGAGCTTATCTTCCTCAAATAAGGATAGCGGCTTTTCGAGCTCGTCGACAATTGGGTCGCGCGCGCGGGCGAGGTGCTCGTCGAGCAGCTCGAGCCGGACTTCGCCCGGCCCCACCCACGCGAAGTCCTCGAGCCTCTTGCGGTGGTTGGTCTTGGGGGGCAGGGTGAAATAGTCGTCTTGTTGGATGACGATTGCTTTGACGCCGTCTTCGCCGGCGAGGCGTGCGAGCTCCGCGGCCGTCTCGGATTTCCCCGAGCCCGATTCGCCGCC
>CAZWAM010000005.1:17857-56981 GCA_964631855.1 uncultured bacterium
CAGTCAAGCCGGCCGGCCGGGAGCGGCCAACGATTGATTTCAAAGATAGTATGTGATATTATAAAATAAATATGTCGAAGGAATTGGAAGAACGCGTGCGTCTTACGCAGTGCACGGCCGCGGCGGGTTGAGCGGCCAAATTCCCGGCCGAGGCGTTGGCCGAGATAATGGCTAAATTCCCGCTCCCGGACCACCCGTCGCTGCTCGCGGCGACGCGGAACGCCGAGGACGCGGCGGTGTATAAAATAAACGACGAGCAAGCGTTGGTCGCGACGATTGATTTCTTCACGCCCATCGTCGACGACGCGTACGACTACGGCCGGATAGCTGCGATAAACGCGCTCTCGGACATTTACGCTATGGGCGGTCAACCGTTCCTGGCCTTAAACGTCGTGGCTTTCCCGCGGGGTGAGCTGCCGGACGAGACGCTTATGCGCATCCTCGAGGGCGGCTTTGCGACGTGCGAACAGGAAGGGGTTTTATTGGCGGGGGGACACACGGTCAAATCGCCGGACATACTTTACGGCCTGGCCGCGCTGGGTTTCGTTTCCCCCGACCGCGTCATAAAGAATAACGGGGCGGTGCCGGGCGACGCGCTGGTCTTGACCAAGGCGCTCGGGACCGGCGTCGTCCAGACGGCGGTGAAGAAGGGGCAGTGCCCGCCCGAGGCAGAGGAGGCGGCGAAAGCGAGTATGTTGCAGAGCAATAAGGCCGCGGCGGCGGCGATGGTCGCGGCGGGCGCGGTCTGTGCGACCGACGTTACGGGCTTCGGCTTTTTCGGGCACGCGTTGGAGATGGCCAAAGCCTCGGGCGTCGGCGTCAGGGTTTTTGCCTCGCGCGTCCCGCAGCTGCCCCAGGCCCTCGCGTTCGCGGAGAAGTACGTACCCGGGGGTTTGACTAAGAACTTGAAATTCGCCGAGCCGCATATTAAGGTGGCGGAGGGCGTACCCTCCGCGATGGTGAATCTGCTCGCGGACCCGCAGACGTCGGGCGGTTTGCTTGTCGCGCTGCCGCCCGCGCGCGCGGCGGCCTACGCCGCGGAAGTAGGCGGCCCGGCCGCGGTGGTCGCGGAGGTATTCGCGTCGCCGTCGCCCGTGATAGAAGTATCGAGTTGAAACGACTGAGAAGCGATGAGTTTCGCGCGGAGGTATAAAATGAGGTACATAACGGCGGCAGTCTCCTTGTTCGTGGTTTCGACGCTCTTGGGAGCTTGCCAAAAAGGCCCCAAAGAGGAGGAAAGAACCCCGCCCCCTAAAATAGTAAAACGCATTCCCGTAGACGCCAACCCTTTGCGGAAGACGTACGAAGCGGAGGAACTTGGGCCCGAGGTTACGCGCGGGGAGTTGACTTCGGACCCCGCCGCCTCGAATCAAATGGCTTTGTTCGTGAAGCCGGGTGACGCCAAACTCGGCGATTGCGTGGCTTGGGGCCCCTACGAGGAGATCTCGCCGGGGTCATATATCGCGCGTTGGCGTTTGAGGGCGGCCGATTTGCCGCAGAACGGGAAGGCCGTATTTTGGCTCGACATTGCCGGCACGCCGAAAGCCAATCGCGATAATTATAAGACGCTTATGGGGAAGTCTTTGTGCGCCAAAGATTTCCCGAAACCGGAAAAGTACTACGTCTTCAAAATATTTTTCGACGTCGACGAGGCCTTTATCTTCGAACTCCGCACGCAATACCTCCAGGAGTCGAAACTCTGGGTTGACTGGACGAGCCTCGAGCTCGCACAATAGCTTGACGGCGGGCGTTAAAAACGAGCGGGCCCGTGGGCCTGCTCCGTTTTACGTTTTACCGTCCGCGGCGAGGTCTTCGAGCTTTAAGGTCCGGTTGACCCGTACGAAGACGACGCGGCCCGCTTCGAATTTTAGTTCCACCGTCCCGTAAAACTTTTCCTGTGCCAGGCGGCCGAGGTAAAGTACTAATTCTTTGAGCATGACCGGAAGGCCGACCCCCTTTCCTATATGCTATATTAGTTATAGCATATTGCTAACGAGAAGTCAACCCCCTTTTCCGCGCCGCTTGACAAGGGCCTTGGCGGGTGTTACGATTAAAAGTCATACTAGATGACTATTCGGACGAGGGCCGAAGCCGATTTACGCAGCCTCCGCGGCGAATACGATAGAATCGCGGCCGAGCTCGCCGCCGGGCGCCGCATCGAAGCCGCGGTGATGTCCGCGTACTTGGAAACCGCGGCGCGGGCCCACGACGAGATGGGCGACGAGAACCGGTACGCGTTGCGCTACGGCCTAGGGCACTTGGAGCATTTGCTGACGCGGGGGGGACAATTCGGCGCGGCGGACGCCTTTTATCGTACGCGCCTCGAGCTTACGCGCCGCGACTACAAATTTCGTTTTCGGGACTACCGCGACGTATCGGCGCTCTTGAAAGCCTGGACGTTCCGCTTGTGGCGTTTCTCGAGCCTATACGGAACCAGCGCGTTGCGCCTGGCGTGGGTCACGTTCAACGTAGCGTTGTGGTTCGCGCTCCTGTATTTCGTATTGGACGTCCTCGCGGTACGGTACTTGGGCCAACGGGCGTTCGCGACGTACGCGATGGTCTCGTACTTGAGCTACTTCTTCGTCGGCTTCGAGGGTTTGTTTCCCGGGACGGCTGTTTTTTTGGCGAACAATTTCTGGGCGCAACTCGCGCTCGCCCTCGAAAACGGAATCGGCGCAGTTTTGATTTTATCGCTTGTGAGCTTGGTGGCGCGACGGGTTTGGCGCGGCCTGGGCTAAGGGCCGGAGCGGCTCGGGCGCCTCGGAGGACCGAAATGAAGAGAGTTATTCCGTTATTGGTTGCGACGTCGGTGGGTGCTTGCGCGGCTGGAGCCGCGGAACCGGGCTCTTCCGGCGCGGCGTTTCTGAAGATAGGGGTCGGCGCCCGCGCGGTCGGGATGGGCGAGGCCCAAGCCGCGCTCGCCGCGGGGCCGGAGGCGCTCTACTGGAACCCCGCGGGCCTCGCGGCCGACGACCGCCGCGCGGTATCTTTCACCCACAGCGAGTGGCTCGAGGACATCCGCTACGAATACTTGGGCTTGTCTTATCCGCTTTTCGGGTTGGGCACGGTAGGCTTCTCCGCGGGCCGCGTGAGTATGGGTAAGCTCGAAGGCCGCGACGAGCAGGGCAATCCCACGGGCGATTTCAGCGCGAGCGATATGGCGCTCTCGCTCGGCTACGCCAGGCGGCTATGGGAATTCGTCTCGTTGGGCGCCGGCGCCGAGTATATCTCCTCCAAGATCGAGAACGAGAGCGCGTCGGCCTTCGCCGGGTCCTTCGGCGCGGCGGCGGAGCTGCCTTTGCCCGGCTTGTCCGCCGGCGTCTCCGCCTCCAACCTCGGCGGCGAGATGAAGTTCATCGAGGAGGGCGACCCGTTGCCGTTCGTAGCGCGCGGCGGCCTGGCGTACCTGTTGCCCTTCGGCGGTGAGACGAACGACGTTACCGTCGCGGCGGACGCGGTGAAGTTCCGCGACCGCGACGTCGCCGTCAACGGCGGCCTGGAATATTGGTTTATGAAAACGGTCGCCGCGCGGGCCGGCTACAAGGCGAACTACGACGAGGACGGCCTTACGGGCGGCCTCGGCTTCAGGTATTCGCCCACCGCGGCGCTGGGGCTCTTGGCGGACTACGCTTACGCCGACATGGGCGCCTTCGGCGCCACGCACCGCATTTCCGTCGGGATGCGGTTTTGATGCCTATATTATTAAAATTAATTAATTTGTGTATAAATGGACCGCCCCGCCGGGGCGGTTTTGCTTGCCGTGCGCGGGGCCGCTATGTTATATTTTCCCGGGCAGAAAGGTATACGATGCCCGTCCGCAACGGAACCGACGCGCGGGAGGGATAGATGGATATGAATTTTTTCGGGAAATACGGTTTTGTCGTCGGCGCGTTACTCTACGCGGCCGCGGTGGCGTGGGCCGTAGGCGAGCTTAGTATTACCAGCCCGCCGGACGGCGGCGAGTTCAAACCGGGCCAGGTCGTCCGCATCGAATGGCGTAATTTCACGACCAACCCGGTCGACATCTGGCTGAAGTGGGACGGCCGCCGCAAGAAGATCGGCGAATACGGCACCGAGACGGACGGCGTGATAATGTGGCGCGTCCCGGAGGACGAGGTGGGCGAATACCGCGTCGTCGTCGAGGAGGTGGGCGGCCTGGGCTCCAGTTCGTCGGTGGCTTTGGCCGTCATCGGTGAGGCGCCGGTATTGCCGGAAGTCTACGCTACGCCCAACCCGTTCGACCTGTCCGTCGGTTTGCCCCGGTTGACTCTCGTCGGCGCGCCCGAGGGCTCGAGCGCCGTCATCTACGATATGGAGGGCCGCGAGGTAGTCAAGCTTTCCGGTTTTCTCCTTCAGTGGCGCGGCCGCAACGAGCGCGGCGACATGGTCGCCGGCGGCACGTACATGTTCGTCGTCGAATTTCCTTCGGGCGAGAAACATACGGGCAAGATCGCGGTCGTGAAGTGAGGAAGGCGCCCGTTCCGCTCGCAGCGCTGTTGCTGGTTTCGATCACCTCGCCCGCTTGCGCCGCCCGCGTCCGCTCCGCATCGGTTGACGCCTACGAGGTTTTTACCGAGCTTACGGTCGGGTTGGACAAGCCGACGACGTTCACCTGCGAGGCCGGCGCCCAGCCGCGTACGCTGGTGCTTTCGGTCGCGGCGGAAGCGCCGGGCGACATTTCCGCAATACCGGCGGGCCGCATCGAAAGTATACGCGTAGCCCGGGCCAAGGGCGCGGCCACGTTCATACTCAACACCACCGCGGACGTGGGGACGTTCCGCGCGTACCTCCAGCGGGAGCCCGCCGCGGTGGTATTGGACGTGTACCGGCGCCTCGAGCTTACGTTGCCGCGTCCCGAGCCGCGGTTTAAGCGCGTTTTGGGCAATCGGAAAATCTTGCTCGTGGACGACGACGACGGCCCGGGCAACGGCAACAAATACAGCGTCGACGTAGACGCGAAATACCGCGCGGCGCTCGAGCGTATGCGCGTTCCCTACGACGTTTACGTGGTGCGCGCCGGACGCAACGGCCCGCCGGCGACGAAGTTGTCCGAGTACCCCTTCGTTATATGGTTTAACGGCTTAGACGCCCGGCCGGTGGTTGTTTCCGCCGCGGACGAGCGCGCGGCGACCTCTTACTTGGAAGGGGGCGGGCGGCTGTGGTTGGTCTCGCAGAACTACTTGTCGGACGCGTCGCGCGCTAAGACCGCGTTCTGCCGGGAGGTTTTGGGGATAACGTCGTACGAGGCCGATACGCAGGTGGCCGAGGTTGCGGTCGGGCCGGCGGCGTCTTATTTGCCGCGTTCCGCGTACGGTTTATCGGACGAGTTGGCCATAATAGGAAACTGGGGTGACGGCTTTGACGCCCCGGCCGACGCGGATATCTTTTTCGCCGGCCCCGACGACGGCCTATGTTACGCCATGGCGCGGCGGGTCGGCCCGGGACGTGTGGCCTTCTTTTCGTTTGCTCTCGAGAACGTCGGCTACGTCGGCCGCATCTCCGATATAATGGAGGCGGCGTTGAACCAATTGGCGGGCGAATAGGAGCGGCTTTGAGGGCGGCCCGCCGGCACGGCGGGTTTTATTAAAACGAGGCCGCCGTTTGATCGCGAATGAGGGTTTTGGGTATTGACCCCGGTTTGACCGGTTCCGGTTTCGGCTGCGTGGAGAATCGCGGCAAGGTCTATTATAAATTATACGCGGATACCGCGGCGCCGCCCGCGGGGTCGCCTCTTCCTGAACGTCTCGCCGCCATACGGAATTTCACGCTTGAGGTCCTCGAGGCCCTCAAACCGGAATCGGTAGCGGTGGAGATGCTCTTCTCTCACGTGGGGCATCCTAAGACGGCGCTCCAGATGGCCCAGGCGCGAGGGGTCATACTCGAGGCCTGCGCCGCGGCGGACGCTTCGGTCGTCGAGTATGCCCCGCGGCGCGTCAAGCAGGCGGTGGTGGGGGCGGGCGGCGCCTCGAAGGACCAGGTCGCGCGGATGGTTGCGAGGCACCTGAATTTGAAAGAGGCGCCCGCGAACCAGCACGAGGCGGACGCGTTGGCCCTCGCCCTCTGCGCGCATTTCGTGTCCGCGCGCCAAAACGATAAGCGGTGATATCCCACCTAAAAGGCGTCCTATTGAAGAAGAAGCGCGACGGCGTGGTCGTGGAGGCGGGCGGCGTCGGCTACGACGTTTTGTTGCCGGGCGCGGTCGCGGCGCAACTCGAAGAACTCGGCGCGGGCGACGAAATTTCGCTCGTCATCTCGTACCATCTCATCGCGACGCCCTCTCGAATTACGCCCCTTTTGGTCGGCTTCACTAACGATGTCGAGCGCGAATTCTTCGAGCACTTCATCTCGGTCTCGGGCATCGGCCCCAAGGCCGCGGCGCGCGCGCTCACGCTCCCCTTCGCCCGCGTCGCCCAGGCCATAATCGAGGGGGACGTCGGCGCGCTCACGCTCCTGCCCGGCGTGGGGCGCAAACGCGCCGAGGAGATAGTACACCAGCTCAAAGATAAAGTCGCCGCGGCGGCGTTGTGCCGGACGCGAGCGGAGGCCGCGCCGCCGAGCGCCGCGGAGGCGCTTTTGGAGGCGGAGGCGGTACTCGAGCAACTCGGCTACAGCCGTCCGGAGATAAAGGCTATTATGGATAACCTCGGCGACGGCGCGCGGGAGTGCTCCACGGCGGAGGAAGTGCTCTCGCTCGTTTACGCGCGCCAGAAACGAGGGTCATGACGGACGTTTCGCGCAGCGAGCTCATTTCGCGCGAGGAGAAGCCGGAGGACGCGACTTTTACCGCGCCGTTGCGGCCCCGCCGCTTCGACGAGTTCGTGGGCCAGCAGGCGGTATTGGACAATTTGAAGATCGCCGTGAAGGCGGCGACCGAACGCGGCGAGCCGCTGGACCACCTTCTCCTCTACAGCCCCCCCGGCCTCGGCAAGACGACGCTCGCGCACGTCGTCGCCAACGAGCTCGCCGTGAGTATTAACGCTACGTCGGGCCCGGCCCTCGAACGCCCCGGCGACCTCATGGGTTTGTTAACCAACCTCGGCGAGGGCGATATCCTCTTCGTAGACGAGATCCATCGCCTCCCGCGCGTCGTGGAGGAGTTTTTGTACCCCGCGCTCGAGGAGTTCAGAATCGCCATTATCCTGGACAAGGGCCCCGAAGCGCGGACGTTCGAGTTTAACCTGAACCGTTTTACGCTCATCGGCGCGACGACGCGCGTGGGGTTGCTCACGGCGCCGCTCCGCGACCGCTTCGGCCTCTTCCATCACCTCGAGTTCTACCCACCCGCGGACCTCGAGCGCATCCTCCTTCGCTCGGCGAAGATCCTGACCGTGCCGTTGACGAGCGGCGGCGCGAAGGCCGTGGCGCGCCGGGCGCGCGGCACGCCCCGCGTGGCCAACCGCCTCCTGCGGCGCGTACGCGACTACGCCCAGGTAAAGGGCCGCGACGAGGTGGACGAGGAGGCCGCGGCCGAAGCGCTCAAGTTACTGGGTATCGACGAGGAGGGGCTCGACGCGCTCGACCGAAGGGTCCTCGTCGTTATAATAGATACCTACGACGGCGGCCCCGTCGGCCTTAAGGCGCTCGCGGCTACGCTCAACGAGGAGGAGGACACGCTCGCCGACGTCGTCGAGCCGTTCCTGTTGAAGATCGGCTTTCTGGGGCGGACGCAGCGCGGCCGCGTCGCGACGCGCCGGGCCTACGAGCACCTGGGGAAGAAGGCGCCTCGCGACCTTTCCGAGATCGAACCCCTACCCTTCGAGGAGGACGGCGGCTGCAACGCCCTTTGAGATATGGGTAACATATTCGATATCCCCCTCGCCGAGGCCCGCGACGAAATGAAAGCCCTTATTCGCGAGGTAGCGTACGCCGAGGGCGAATTCACGCTGGCCTCGGGTAAGAAGAGCAAATATTACGTAGACGGCCGGCGGGTAACGATCCACCCGCGCGGCGCGGTCCTGACCGGGGTGCTCTTTTTCGGGGCGATACGCGACCTCATAGAGAAGGACGGCCCGCTGGGCATTACCGGGATGACGCTCGGCGCGGACCCGATAATCACGGCGACGGCGATGGTCGCCGCGGCGAAGGGGTACGAGCTATACCCGTTCTACTGCCGCAAGGAACCGAAAGGCCACGGCGCCGGCCGCCAGCTCGAGGGTTTCTTCGACGCCGTGAAGCGGTGCGTGGTCGTGGAGGATACGGCGACGACGGGCGCCTCGGCGCTCAAGGCCGCGGCCGCGGCCCGGGCCGCCGGTATTGAGCCGGTGGCCGTCGTGCTACTGGTGGACCGCGACGAGGGTGCGCGGGAAGCTATAGAGGCAGCGGGGCTGGAGTTTAGGGCGGTGTTCTCGGTGCGAGATTTAAAAAAGGAGTAACGGCGTATTTGTCGGCCCGGTCGCGCCGATACTATTAATATGAAGAAGTCTACAAAGAAATCTCCCAAGAAACTGCGCCTCCTCGACAAGATCTTGTGCCTCGAGGGGGAGTGGTCCGCGGACATCCGTAGCGAGGAATCGGTTAAGCCGTTGCTGCAGACGCTACACTGGCGAGGCGAGATCAAGTACATATACCGGCGGTGCGGGACGAAGTCGGAGTTCGCCTACTACCTGCGCCAGAAGAAATATTATCGCGACTGCCAAATCGTATACCTCTCCTTCCACGGCGCCCGCGGTAAGCTCAAGATATCCCCTGAAGAGGTAATAACGTTGGCCGAGATAGCTGACCTCGCCCAGGGCGCGTTTAAGAACAAGCTCGTCTATTTCGGGAGCTGTAAGACGTTGAAGGCCGTCGACGAGCAGCTCACGGAGTTTTTGAAAAGAACGGGGGCCGCGGCGGTGGCCGGTTATACCAAGGACGTGGGGTGGGTGGAGTCGAGCGCCTTCGAGCTCTTGTTCCTCTATTGGGCGGCGTACTACAAAAAGCCGGCGTACCTTCTGCGAAGGTTGGCCTCCCGTTACGCGCGCTTGCAGAAACTGATGGGTTTTAAGTATTACACGAGGCGCGGGCCGAGGGTGGCTTAGCGTGCGGAGCGCCCCGCCGGGCGCTTTTTTTATTTAAACACGTATATCGCTTGCTCGTCGCCGGCGGCGAGCGGCGTGCCCGCGAAATCGCCGTAGCCGGCTTCGACCGTCAATCCCGCGGCCGCGGCCAGGCATATTCCTCCGACGCCGACAATAAAAAATATCCGGTCTTTTTGCCCGTCGGCTTTATTTGCGGCTAATTTTAATGGTAGCGCTTCGGGCCGTTAACCCTTCTTCGCCGACTCCCACAGCGCGGCGACGCCGCCCGCCGAGTCCTGGAATACGGCGTACCAGCCCATGTCGCCGACGGCGGTTTTACCCTTAACCACTTTGCCGCCTGCGGCCTCGACTTCCTTGGCCTTGTCGTCGACCGAGGCGACGAGGATATACACCAGACAACAACCCTCCTCACAAGTGCACGGCTCTTTGACGAGGTTGAAGCCGCCGCTCGGTTCCGCCTCCGCCACCCAGGTCGCGTAATTCATTTCCGGCATCAGCTCCACCTTCCATCCGAAGAGTGTCTCGTAGAACTCCTTGGATTTGGCGAAGTCGGTCGTCGGGATTTCGACGTGGCATATCTCGTGCATAACAACTCCTTTCCCGAACGGTTGAGGTTAAATCGGTTTACTTAATGAATTTACCTTTTACCCACTCGAGCTGGCCGATGCCGAACCGGAAGTCGTCTCTCTTCTCGGCGTATTTTTCGGCGCCTTCGCGGAAAGCGGCGACGGCTTCCTCGTAACGGCCTTGCCCCGTCTCGGCGCCTTGGACCCATTCCGCTAAGCCGACGTAACCGGCGCCCAATATGACGACGAAGTCGCCCTCGGCCGACACGGCGGCGTCCTTTCCTTCCGCCTTAGCGTATTCTCGGGCATAATCGTAAGATTTCCGGAAATTTTCAAGCGCGTCGGCCGTCTCCCCGAGAGAGAGCAGGTGCATCCCTTTGGCCCAATAAGCGATCGAGAACGGGAGCGGCCCTTTTTTCAGCTCTTCGCGCCAACGGAGGCAATCCTCGGCGGCTTTGAGGCCCGCCTCGAAATGGCGGCGCTCCCGGGGTAGCGTGTCGCCCGGCCAGCACTCGGCCAGGTCCGCGGACAAATTATAGGAGAGAACGTTGGCGAAATCTAAGAGCTTAGCCGAATCCTCCGGGTCGGACGCCGCCTCGGCCTGCCGAATGCCCTCCGCGATACCCGCGTTCACTATATCGATGTAGCCGTCGAAGCTCTTGCCCTCCCACTCCCGGCCGTAGAAAGCCCGCTGGGCGAACGAATAGAGCTTACGCCTTTCCTCGTCGTTGAAGCCGCCCACGAAGTCGGCCACGGCGGCCGCGCCGCCGGTCTCCATCCTCGTCCGCATCTCGTCCCAGCGGTTTTCCGGGAACTCCTCTTTCGCGTTCATTTCGCTCCTTTCGGAATCGGTGTTTTCGGCGGCCGGTTCGTCGCCGTACGCGCCAACGAAGAACGCGCCCGCGAGAGCGGTTAACCCAAGCGTAAATAACTTCATTATCTCTACCTCGATCTCCGCGGTCAATATTCGGCCGTCAGTTCGGCTGGTCCTTTCGACGATAACGTTAACGATGTATCGGAGGGGTGTCAAGGGACATTGGGGGACACGATGCGGAATGGCGATAACGGCTTGACGTAATCGCCGCCATAGCATATATTTGCGGCGTGCGTAGGACCGACACGGTTCGACTTGATACCCACTTCGTCGCGCGGAGCGTCGAGGTGCTGGGCGTCAAGCAGTGATGGCTCGCGCGGATGATCGGCGTTGACCGGAAGACGGTCGGTCGGTGGTTGAGCGGAAAGGGTAAACGGATTGGCCGCCGCGGCCGCCGCAACCGACACCATTCCCCCCGCAACGCCGCGGCCTAAGCGGCGCGCCTTGAAGTATTTCGTAACTATTAGCGGATTTACGTTTTAGTCCTTCTTCGCCGACTCCCACAGCGCCGCGACGCCGGCCGCCGAGTCCTGGAATACGGCGTACCAGCCTATATCGCCTACGGCCGTTTTCGCCTTGGTTACTTTTCCCCCGGCGGCCTCGACTTCCTTGACCTTGTCGTCGACGGAGGCGACGAGGATATACACCAGACAACAACCCTCCTCACAAGTGCACGGCTCTTTGACGAGGTTGAAGCCGCCGCTCGGTTCCGCCTCCGCCACCCAGGTCGCGTAATTCATTTCCGGCATCAGCTCCACCTTCCATCCGAAGAGTGTCTCGTAGAACTCCTTGGACTTGGCCAAGTCGGTCGTCGGGATCTCTACGTGGCAAATCTCGTGCATAACGACTCCTTTCCCAATATGGTTACGATAAGAAAGTCCGCTTAATAAATTAGACTTAAGGTCCTGTTTCGCCGGCGAGTCCTTCCGCCGCGCTTGTCCCCCTTACGGGGTAAAGTTCCTTTTTTCGCAGGGCAACGGTGAAAGAGCCGCGGCGTTCAATGTCGTACATGTTTTCGAGGACCGTAATCGCCTTCCGGTATTCCAGGGCGCCTCGGTAGGGGTCGTGTATATAATAGGAATCGCGGAGGACGACCGCGCCCGTGTGCCGGTCGCGAACCGAGGAGCGGAACTCCTCGGCGTCCGTAAGGACGTCCTCGACCGCGACGTGCGGGTGGACGTACCCGTCGGCGAAGGCGACGTCGACGGGGACGACCAAATTCATATTTTCGGGAATAGTTTCTAACGCGGCCGCCGCGGCGGCCAAGCCGCGTTCGCCGTAGTTGTAGCGGTGCTCGTAGTCGGCGCGGGCCTGCCAGACGTCGAGGGCCGGCCCGGCGACGACGGCCAGTATGACGAAAGACATCGCCCTCCCGCCCCGCCGCGTCATAACGATAAAGGCGATTACGGGCAGGACTACGAACGCGCCGGTAAGCGCCAGCGCTTTGTTGATTTCGCCGTAGGGCGCGAGCAGGACTTCCTTCGCCTCGCGCGCGACGTACGGCCAATAGAGGGGGTCCCGCACGGCGAGGAGGTAGTAGACGAAGGCGAGGCCGCCCAAAAAGATGAGGGTAAGCTTGGACTCTTTTGCCAGCGCCGGGCCGAAAGCGGAGCCCAAAGCCAGCGCGACGAGCGGCACCAGCGGCGCGTGGTATTTGACGAAGCCGTAGCCGTCGCCGCCGATAAACAGGTAGAAGAGCAAGATGACCGACGCGGCCGACGCGGCGTACGCCACGCCGGCGTCGACGCCCTTGAACCGTCGTGAGCTTTTTTGAATGAAGACGATGGCGAAGGTGAGGAGGAAAGGCAACCCGAGCCAAAGGACGAGCTTGAAGGCCCGCTTCAGGATAACGCCCGCGAACGCGCCGCCCGGCGCCGCGGCGCGCGAGAACGAGTGCTCGAGCGGCTCGAGCATAGGGAGGTTTTTAATTGCGCAATACGGGACGAAATAGGCGGCGAACAGGGCCGCGCCGAGGGCGAGCGCGGCCAAAACGTAGGCCGCCCGGCCCGGGCGTCCCGCTACGAGATAGTAGATGACGAGTGCGGCTACGAGAAGCGGCGGCGTCGTGAGCTTCGCCATCAGCGCCACGCCGAACAACAGGCCGAGCCCGACCCAACCGCCCCGCCCGAGCTCAAAGCCGCGGCGGAGGAGGTACCACACGAAGGCCATAGTAACCAGCGGCAAGAGCGCCGTGTCTATCTCTACGAGCAGCGCCGACTGGATCGCAAGGGGGTGAAGGCCGTAGAGCACGACGGCGAGAAAAGGGCCCCACCGTTCGCCCGTTACTTTACGCGTTGCGAACCACAGTATTACGCCCGCGGCGTAGAAGGCCACGACGCCCACGAGGCGCGCCGCCCAGGGTGCCTTGCCGGCTAGGCCGACGGGGACCGCGACCAATGAGTGATAGAGCAGCGGGTGGCTGAGGACCGCGTTCCACAACGAGCCGGAATAGCCCATGGGCCGGGCCGTACGGGAGAGCGAGAAAGCGACGTCCGCGAGTTGCGTCTCGTCGGCGACGAGGGGCTGGCCTATTTGAAGTAGGAGGAGGGCGCCGGCGCCGAGGGCGACCGCGGCGAGGAGGGTTGCGTAAAGCGCGGGATGGATTTTACCTTTCAGCGCGGCGGACCTTCTTTTGAGGGATTCGCGTCGGCGGGGCGAGCGTTTCGCCTTTGTGCGCCGACGAATAGCGTCCGTTGGCCCGATTTATAACACATCGGCGCCGGGTCTGCAATAAAAGACCGGCCAGGACGCCGGAAGCAGGGCCCGGCTCGAGGGAACGCTTCCCGCGCCCGGGCGGGGGCGGTAAATGTGTTTGCGCTCGCTTTCGTTTGTGTTATATTTTCACGAGAAGAGGGATACGAGGAGGAACGAAGATATGGTTTGTAGAGTCTCGGCTGTTATTTTGTTGATGACGACGTTGGCCGCCTCGCCCGCGTTCGCCTGGCGTAAGTATACGGGCGAGTACAACCCGTCCACCGGCTGGCCCGGCGTCCGCGTTGCCGACGACGAGGGTCACGTAATCACGGTTATATCGTTCGTAACCCCCAACGTGACCTTCAGCGTCCCGTACATTACGCTCGAGGAGACGATGGACGAAAACGATATCGCGACGTGGAACGAGTTCGACAAGAAGCGGGACCCGGTCGTCGCGAAGCGGGTCAACGGCGCCGCCCAGGCCCTCAAAGTCTCCAAGTTAAAAATTTACGACTATCTCACGGAGGAAGCCTGGGAGAAGTGCGGCGGCCACTCCGCGTTCGTCAACCACCAGGTCCGTATTCTGTTGGGATACCTCAAAGGTCAGAAATATAAGAGGGTCGAAATTAAGGATTACGAGGTGGACCCGGCGATGATGGGCGTGGTTTTCGAGGTCGACCCCATAAAGGACATTACGGAAATGGGGCCGGTATGCTGGGGTTACTGGTATCCTTAATCTTGGTTTTAATATAGAGGGCCTTAGCGGCTGAAACTTTTCGGTGAAAGAATGGCGAAATAATTACGGCCGGTTCATCGGGTCCGTCGCGGGCGCGAGTTGTTTGGGCGGCATCCTGGCCGGCGCGGGCGAGTACGTATTTGGCGCGGCGCTGGCGCGCGGCGCCTTTTGGGGTACGCCGAGGCAGTTTTTCCAATTGTCGTTTGGGGCGGAGGTTTTATGGGTGGCCGCGGTCAGTGTGCTCGTGTCTACGTTGGGGTGCTCGTTGTATTATTTTCGGGCGGCGAGGAAGGGGCGCGTGAGTCTCGTTTCGCCGGCGATATTCGTAATTTTAGTGGCGGCCTTCGGCGCCGCGACTTTTTATTCTTTGGCGACGGTCGACGTCTGGTGGTTTTACGGTAAGCCGAGAGTTGCGGTGGTAGCGGTATTCTTGTTCACGATTGCGGCGTGGTTTTGCGCGGTTTGGGGGACTTATTATATTATAAATAAAATCGTATCCCGTTCCGCCGCGGCGAAGCGTCTTTCGGTCGTCGTTTTAAGATTATTAACGCTGGCCTTATTGGCCCCGTTCGTCGTGGCCGACGTATGGGCGCTTTGGCATGCGCGCGGGGCGCCGCCGCCGCGGCCGGATATATACCTCGTCGTAATGGACGCGTTCCGCGCGGACCGGCTTAGTTGTTACGGCGCGGAACGGCGGCTGGCGCCAAACTTGGAGGAGTTCGCCGCGGATGCCGCCGTTTTCCGGGAGGCCTTCACCGTTTCGACGTGGACGAAGCCGGCCATAGTTTCGATTTTCACGGCCACTTACCCCGGCACCCACGGCGTTAACGCCCGGTATTTGGGGCTCCCGGCCGGTACGCGTACGCTGGCGGAGGTTTTGCGCGAAGGGGGTTATACGACCGTATGCGTTTCCGCAAACCCGAACGTGACCCGGCCCGCGCGGACGGCGGACGGCTTTGACGTCGTGGACAGCACCGGCGACGGGCCGATACTCGCCGCCGCGGGGCCCCCCGTATCGTGCGCCCGTCTTTTTAGAGTTTTCCCTTGGATGCGGCCGCATTTGGGGCCGCTTTGGAAATCGACGCAGGACGGCGTCGAGATGAACAGGAGGGTGAGGTTTTGGCGGCGGTTGGCAGGCGACCGGCCTAAGTTCTTTTTTATCCATTATATGGAACCTCATACGCCCAACCCTCCGCGCGCCGAGTACCTGGACGAACTAAAACCGTTTTTGGATAAAGTCGACGAGAGCCGCGTCTGCGGAATCGAGTTGGGCAAATATTTCTTCGCCGACGTTGCGAGCGACCCCACCTTCGTCCCCGACTACGACGACGACGAGATCGCTTTGGCGCGGGCGTTGTACGACGCCGACATTCGCCTGATGGACGTCGTAATAGGGGACCTGCTCGAGGAAGTCGCTCCCGCCCCGGGGGGAGGACCCGAGCCGGTGATGGTCATTACCGCCGACCACGGCGAGGAGTTCTTGGAGCACGGGCGCTGGCTTCACGGCGCCGGCCTTCATTACGAGGTGGCGCGTATTCCGTTGCTGGTTCGCGTACCCGGTTGCCGCGCCGCGGCGCTCGAGGGCCCGGTAAATTTAATCGACGTTCCGGCGACGTTGGTCTCGTTGGCGGGCGGCGAGGTCCCGCGCGATTGGGAGGGGTTGGATTTAACGTCGTACGTGAAGACGGGTTCGGCCTTGCCGCGTCGCGAGTTGCTTTTGGAGGGTATCCTCGAAATACTCACGCCCCCCTTCGAGGAGGGCGAAAACGCCGGGATCGAATTAAATGCCTTGGTCGCAGGAGGCTATTATTACCTTAGGGATGAGAACGGCGAGGCGGAGTACTTGTACGACCGCGGCCGCGACCCCCGACAAGAGAACAACTTGGCGTCGGACGATAATCCTGACGATGCCGAGGAGGTGCTATCGCGCTGCCGGGACGCGTTGGCCCGCTGGAAACGGCGCGTTAGGAAAAGGGCTTTCGCGCGGGAAGAAGTCCGCCTGACGCCCGAGCTCGAGAGGCAGCTAAAGGCGTTGGGTTATATAATGTGAGGGCCGGCGGGCGCGTAAACGCGGTATGGCCTCGGCTAAGTTGAAAGATTACGGTCGCTTTATGGGGCAGCTCGCCGGCGCGAGTATTGCCGCGGGCGTCCTCGCCGCCGCGGGCGAGCACATCCTCGGCGCGGCGTTGGGCCGGGGGCGGTTTTGGGGCGTACCGCGGCATTTCTACCAGCTGTCGTTGGGCGTCGAGGCTCTGTGGTTGGCGGTTTTAGCCGTGGCCTTGTTCGGCGTCGCCGGCACCGCGTATTATTGGGGGATGAGGCGGAAAAGGCCGGTTCGGTTGGCGTCGCCGTCCCTCTTCGTCGTTACCGCCGCGGCCTGCGGCGTCGCGGCCTCCTATTTTTTGGCCACGGTCGACATCGTGGCCCTATACGCAAAGCCGAGGCTGGCCGCCGTCGCCGTTTGGGCGATATTCCTCGCTACGGTGGCGGCGTGGGTGGCGTTGGCCGTCGTCGCTTACAGGTTGATAAGTAGAATCCGGCCGCGCGCGGGCGTGCCGTCGGCGTTGAGCGTCGCGGTTCTGCGCGCGTTCACGTTGGCGTTGCTCCTTCCTTTCGTGGGGGCTGCGGTTTGGGGCGCGTGGCGCGCGCGGGCGCCGCGGCCCCGTAAACCGGATATTTATTTCGTCGTGATGGACGCCTTCCGCGCGGACCGGCTCGAGCCGTACGGCGCGGCGCGGCGCCTCGCCCCGGCCTTAGAGAATTTTGCGAAAGAAGGGGCGGTTTTTCGCGAAGCCTTCTCGGACTCGTCGTGGACGAAGCCCTCCGTCGCCTCGGCCTTTACCTCTACTTCGCCCTCCACTCACGGCGTCAACGGCCTTTTTTCGGCCATACCCGGCGAGGCGGTTACGCTGGCCGAATACCTGCGCGGATACGGGTATCGGACGCTGGGCGTCTCGGCGAATCTTGAAGTCAGCCGCCAGGCGGGGATGGCCGCCGGCTTCGACATACTGGACGGCACCACCCTCGGGCCCGTTCTCGACGCCGCCGGGCCCCCCACGTCCGCGGCGCGCTTCCTCGTGCGGTTTCCGACGGGGTCGTTGTGGCGCTCGAGCCGCGAAGGCTTATGCGTGAACAGAAGGCTCGCGTTCTGGATGCGGCTCGCGGGCGGGCCGCCCCGGTTCCTTTACATCCATTATATGGAACCCCATACGCCCAACCTTCCGCGCGCGGAGTACCTGGGCGAACTAAAACCTTTTTTGGATAAAGTCGACGAAAGGCGCGCCCGCGAAATCGAGCTCGGCAAGTACTTTTTCGCCGAGGTCGCGACGGACCCCGCCTTCGTCCCGGACTACAGCGACGACGAGCTGGGTCTGGCGCGAGCGCTGTACGACGCGGATATCCGCCGGATGGACGTCGTGATAGCCGACCTGCTCGAGAACGTTATCCCCGCCTCGCGCCCGGACGCCGAGCCGATAATAATTATTACGGCCGACCACGGCGAGGAGTTTTTGGAACACGGCCGATGGCTCCACGGCGCAGGGTTTCACCGGGAGGTGGCGGAGATTCCTTTGATAATTAAGTTGCCCGGTTGCGCCCCGGCCGTGCTCGAGGGCCCGGTGAGTTTGGTCGACCTCGCGCCGACCGTCGCTTCGGCCGTCGGCCTTGCCGTCCCCGACGGGTGGGAGGGTTTGGACTTGACGGCCTACGCGGGGCGTGGGCAAAAGGTCCCTCGAAGGAACCTTCTTCTGGAGGGGATACAAGAATTGTCCGTCGAGGTCTCGGACCCGTCGCACCGCACCATCGAAATAAACGTATTGGTGGGTGGCGGCTGTTATTACGTCAAAGACGAGAACGCCGGGGGCGAGTACCTGTACGACCGGCGGCTGGACCCCTGGCAGGTGAACAACCTCGCCCGGGCCGGTGGGTCTCCGGGACTCGAGGCGGTCCTGGCGGAGCGGCGCGGCGAGCTCGGCCGTATGAAACGCGACGCCCGCGCGCGCGCCTTCGCCCCCGCCCGTGCTTACATCCCGCCGAGTTTGAAGAAGTCGTTGCGGGCCTTGGGTTATATTAACTGAACGAGGGGAGTCAGGCGTTGCCGTGAGCGCGGCCCGTCTTCCGCGTCGCCGAGCCTTGACTTTTTTTATTTTTGGGTTATAATAACGACGAAGCTGGTTTCAAAGTTTCGACGTTATGATTGAAACGGCGAGCGTAGTCGTAGTAGTTGTAGACGGGGCGTCGGCCCGGCCTCGTTGAGGTATACGCGTAGCGTTCAACCAGGCCGGCCTCAGCCGGCTTTTTTGTTGACCGCTAAGTCAACTGCGTCGGCGCCGGGAGTTTAACCAGGGCGGCCGTGAAGGCCGCGAACGAGGTGATGTTCGTGCCCAAGGAACTCGCCCCCCGTTACGACGCGAGCGAGCTCGAGGGGCGGTGGTACCGCGAGTGGGAGGCGGCGGGTATCTTCACCCCTCCGCCCGAGCCCAAGTCGCCGCGCGGGACCTTCGTCGTCGTCATCCCGCCGCCCAACGTTACGGGCTCCCTCCACATGGGCCACGCGCTCAACAACACCATCCAGGACATCTACGTCCGACAGCGGCGGATGGCGGGTTTCGATACGCTCTGGCTGCCGGGGACGGACCACGCGTCGATCGCGACGCATACGGTCATCGAACGCGAACTCGCGGAACAGGGGCTGAGCCGCCGCGACCTCGGCCGCGAGGAGTTCCTACGGCGCGCCTGGGCCTGGAGGGAACAATACGGCGGGACCATCGTTCACCAATTGAAGAGGCTCGGCTGCAGCTGTGATTGGACGCGGCTCCGCTTCACGATGGACGCGATGCTCTCGCGCGCGGTGGTGGAGGCGTTCGTTCGCTACTGGGAAGACGGCCTGCTCTATCGCGGCCGCGGGATGGTCAACTGGTGTCCCCGTTGCCGCACCGCCGTATCCGACCTCGAGGTGCGCCACGAGGAGACCGACGGGACCCTTTGGTATATTCGGTATCCGGGCGCGGGGGGCGGCGAGGGCGTCGTCGTTGCGACCACGCGGCCCGAGACGATGCTCGGCGACACCGCGGTGGCGGTTAACCCGAAGGACGAGCGTTATAAAAAACTGATTGGCGCTTCGGTCACGTTGCCGCTCGTGGGGCGCGAGATCCCCGTCATCGCCGACGACGCGGTCGACCCCTCGTTCGGGACCGGCGCCGTTAAGATTACCCCCGGCCACGACGCCGACGACTACGACGTGGCGCAACGCCACGGCCTACCTGCCGTCGTCGCGATCGACGAGGACGCCCGTATGACCGACGAGGTGCCGCCGAAATATCGCGGCCTGACGCGCGAGGAATGCCGGCAAGCCGTTCTCAAGGACCTCCAGCTCGAGGGACTGCTCGAGACGACGAGACCCTACAAGGTACCGTTGGCGATATGCGACCGCTGCAAGACCGTGGTCGAGCCGTACCTTTCGCTGCAGTGGTTCGTAAAGCAGGCCGAGCTCGCGCGGCCGGCGCGCGACGCCGTGGCCCGCGGCGACGTCGAGTTCGTCCCGGAACGTTGGGTCAAGGTCTATTACGATTGGATGGACAACGTCCACGATTGGTGCGTCTCCCGCCAGCTCTGGTGGGGACACCGCATCCCGGCTTGGTATTGCGGCGAGTGTGAAGAGGTCGTAGTCGCGCGCGAGGCGCCGACGCGTTGCCGCTGCGGCTCGGCGACGCTGCGTCAGGACGAGGACGTCCTCGACACTTGGTTCAGCTCGGCGCTCTGGCCTTTCTCGACTATGGGGTGGCCGGACGACACGGCCGACATGAAGCATTACTATCCTACGGACCTGCTGTGCACCGCCGCGGACATTATCTTCCTGTGGGTGGCGCGGATGATCTTCTCCGCCCTGTATTTCACCGGGCGGGTCCCTTTCCGCACCGTTTATTTCCACCCCATGATCCAGACGGTCGAGGGCAAGCGCATGTCGAAATCGTTAGGTACGGGCGTGGACCCGCTCTACCTCATCGACCGCAACGGCGCCGACGCCGCCCGCTTCACGTTGACCGCCCTCTGCACCCAGTCGCAATCCTTCCGCCTGTGGGAGGAGCGGTTCGAGCTCGGCCGCAACCTCACGAATAAGATCTGGAACGCGGCCCGGTTTCTATTGCCCCATATAGAGCGGTCGGGGGAGGGCGAGCTTCCGACGCGGGAGGATTTGGAATTGGTCGACCGTTGGGTCCTGTCCAAGCTGGAGCGCGCCCGCGCCGAAGCGCAGCAAGAGTTCGACGAGCTGAGGTTCAACGACTACGCGCACACCCTCTACCAATTTTTCTGGGGCGAATATTGCGACTGGTACCTGGAGGCCATAAAGCCCCGTCTTTACGACAAAGCGCCGGGGGGCGACGCCGCGGCGCGCGTAGCCCGCCACGTGTTCGACGTCTTGCTCCGCCTCTTCCACCCGATAATGCCCTTCGTGACCGACGAGCTATATCGTATGTTTGCGCCCGGCCGTGGGTTCTGCGCCCAGGCCCCCTGGCCGGCCGGAGAAGCGGCCTGGGTGGACGACGCCTCGGTGGCCCGCGTCGAGCGATTGTTCGATATTATCCGCGCCGTACGCAACATCCGCGCCGAGATGAACGTCCCGCTCGCGAGCACGGTAGACGTTATGCTCGCCTCGGAGGAGGCGGGCGCGGTCTCCCGCGCGGCCGAGGAGTTAACGCCCTTTTTCGGCCTGGCGCGAATATCGAGCGCGTCGCCGCTGGCCGCGAAAAAGCGGCCGGCCCACGCCGCGGCCGCGGTCGTCGGCGATATGACCGCCTTCGTCCCGCTCGAGGGCGTGATCGATTTCGACGTCGAGATGAAGCGGCTCAGCCGCGCCAAGGAGAAATTGGAGGGCGACATCGCGACCCTCGGCCGCAAGTTGAGCGACGAGAACTTCGTCAAGAAGGCGCCGGCGGACATCGTCGCCGCGGACGCGGAGCGCCTCGAGTCGCTCAAAGCGACGTTGGCTCGCCTCGAGGAGAACCTGAAGGCGCTTCAGTAATCACGTTTCCTTTCTGCTTGACGCGTTCGCCCGTCCCTTTTATAATGGCGACGGCGGAACGTATTAAACCGTATGGACGGAGACGACGAACTTCGCCGAGGTCGCGGTTGTCTCTTTGTTGCGATCGCCGTGGCGGGTGTGGTCGCGGCCTCGGTCGTGGTGACCCTCCTCTGGGTCAACCGGGCCGCGAACGACCCGGCGAGTCGCGGGTATCGGTTGTTGCAAGTTGTCCGCGGCGAGAAGCCCGCGGAGGAGTGGGTTACGGAAGTAATTGTAGGCCGCCTCGCCAAGAAAGCCGACCTCCCGCCCGACGAGGTAGCCGCGCTGGAGCGCGAGCTGGGGCCGATCTCGAGAGACTTGCCCCGGCTATCGGAGGGCGAGAAGCACAAGCTCGCCACGCTCGTACGTACGTCGATCGCGGACGGCCGACTGACGGACGAAGAAATTGCGGCTATCCGCGAGTACAGCTATCGGTCCGCGCGCGATGGCAACGCCAAACCTTAGGTTACCGATCGTAGCGGGGCAATTCTATCCCGCCGCCGACGCGTCGCTTAGGCGCGAATTGGCGACGTACGTCGTCGCCGCGGAAAGAGAGCGATATTTGGGGGGCCTGTGCCCGCACGCCGGGTATATGTATTCCGGGCCGACGGCCGGCGAGTTGTTCGCCCGCCTCGAGGTCCCGGGCGTCGTCGTACTCTTGGGACCGAAACACCACCCGGCGGGCGCCGAGTTTGCGGTTTGGCCCCGCGGCGCCTGGCGAACGCCGTTGGGCGACGCGCGAGTCAACGACGAGGTCGCCGCGGCGTTGTTAAAAAAATGCGCACCGTTGGAGGCCGACGAGCAGGCCCATCGCCCCGAACACTCCCTCGAGGTGATCGTCCCCTTTATACAATTCGTTAATCCCGAGGCGGCAATCGTCCCCGTCGCGCTGGGGCCGATGCCGTTGGCGGCCGTTCGCGAGACGGGCGAGGGCGTAGCGGCCGCGCTCGAGCCCTACCGGGATGGCGTAGTCGTCGTGGTCTCGAGCGACATGACCCATTACGAGGCCGCGGCCTCGGCCGAGCGCAAGGACGCCTTGGCCATAGAACGCCTGAAGGCGCTTGACGCCGAGGGGCTGCTGGAAGTCGTCGGTGCGCACGACATATCGATGTGCGGCGTTTGGCCCGCGGCCGTGGCGCTGACGGCGTTCCGTGCCATGGGCGCTACGGCGGGTAAGCTCATCCGTTACGCTAATTCGGGCGAAGCCTCCGGCGACTACGACCACGTCGTCGGTTACGCGGCCCTGTCTTTCGCCTGAGAGGTCGAATTATGTCAGCTTGGAGAGTGGAGAAGATAGCGCTGCCGATAATCGTCGCGGCGTCGATCCTCATTTTGGTTCTCGGAGCACTCAAAGAGACCGAGGAGCAAAACTTCGAGAAGCGCCTCGCGAAATGGCGCGAGGTGCTCCCCGCCGATGTCCGCGCCCAGTTCGACGCGGGCGAGGACGCCGCTTGCGCTAAAATGATTAAAGAACGGCTCGAGGGCGACGCCGCCTTCAAGAAACGTTACGAGGCCTTGCAGGACGAGGAATTGACGCCGGTCTTCTCGCCCGAAGACATGGTGGATTATTATCGGGTGCACTTCGTCGGCCGCCTGGCCGAGATACGCGAAGAAAAACAGAAGAGCTTCTGGTATCGCCTCTTTCACGGCTCGGAGAAGAGCGGGCCCGCCAATTGAGTAAGGTATCCGGGCGCGTTTATTTTAGTTTTCCGGCACGGTAGTGATTATGCCGTGCCTTTAACGCAGCCGCAGTCGAATGGGTTGTCGTGGTTGCCCGGCCCAAAATTCTGATGGTCCACAATTATTCTTCGTGGGGCGGCAACCTCGCGACGGTGTTGACGCTCTGCCGTGGTTTGCCGTCGCGCGGTTTTGCGGTCGCGCTCGCGGCGCCGCGCAGCGAGGCGTACGTGGCGCGATTCGAAAGGGCGGGTGTCCCTACGTTCGACGTAGAGATTAAAAGCAAGTACCAACTGGCGGCCTGCCGCCGTTACGCCGGCCTCGTGAAGAAGGAGGGGTTCGATATCGCGCATACCCATACGCGGCGGGCCGATTTCGTCGCGGGGCTGGGGGGCCGGTTGGGGGGCGCCGTGACCGTGTCCACTCAGCACGGCCAAATCAACCTCGAGCGGCAGACGCTGAAGGAGAAGCGCGACCTTTCGGCGCTGTTTTACTGTTTCTGCCTGAGGAGTTTTTTCGACAAGCACGTCGCGGTCTCGGCCGAGATCGCGGGCGAGCTACGGACGAGGTGTCGCGTACGCGCGGCCAAGGTTACCCATATACCGAACGGCCTCGAGGCGGCACCCTTCGTCGCCGCCCCGGGCGACCGCCTGTCTTTCCGCTACGAGGTCGGCGCGCGGCGTTGGGCCGTGGTCGCTACGGTGGTGGCCTCGCTCGACGCTAAAGGGCACGGCGACGTCTTGAGGGCGGCGGCTGAGGTCATATCCGGCGGCGTCGACCAGCACGTCGTCATCGTCGGCGAGGGGCACTGGGGCGGGCCCATAATCAGTAAAGCGGCCGCGGAGCTGGGCATTGCTGAGCGGGTCCACCTCCTTGGCTTCCGGGATGACATCCCGAGGATACTGGCGGGTTCGGATATATTCGTATTGCCGACGCCCTCGGAAGGTTTATCTATCGCCATTATGGAGGCTATGGCCGCGGCCTTGCCCGTCGTCGCGACGGCCGTGGGCGGTAACCCGGAGTTGGTCGAGCCGGGAAGAACGGGTTACCTAGTGCCGGCGGGCGACGCCAGCGCTCTGGCCGAGGCCATGCGGAAACTCGCGAAGGACCCGGCGAGACGCCGGGCCATGGGGCGCGCGGGGCGGTCGCGCGTTACGCTCGAGTTTACGGTCGATAAAATGGTGGACCGCTACGCCCAGTTGTACGAAGAGCTCTTGCAGACGAAAGGGGCGAAGGCGTGACCGGAGGCCCGGAGGCCAAGGTGGCCGTCGTCGGCGTAGGCCCCTGGGGTTTTAATCATCTTGGGAAACTCGCCGCGCTCCTGGGGCCCGAGCGCGTAGGCTTCTACGAGCCGGACGCGGAAAGGGCCCGCGCGGCCAAGGAGCGTTATCCAAAAGCCACCGCGTTGGGTACCTGGGAGGAATTCCTCGAGAGCGATTACGGGGCCGCGGTACTAGCCGCGCCCGCCGCGCGCCACGCCGAGCTGGCGCTCCAGGCCTTGGGCGCGGGCAAGGATTTATTGGTGGAGAAGCCGCTCGCGCTTGGGCCCGCGGAAGCCGCGACCGTCGTGCGCTTGGCCAAAGAAAAAGAGGCCGTTCTTATGGTCGGCCACATTTTGCTCTTCGACCCGGCGTTCGAGGCGTTGAAGGAAGTGGTGGCCGCGGGCGAGCTGGGCGAGGTGAAATATATAACCGCGGCGCGGGCTAAGCTGGGCACGGTCCGCCTCGAGGAAGACGTTATGTTCAGCCTGGCGGCGCACGACGTGGCGTTGGCGACGTGGCTTTTGGAAGGCGGACCGTCGTCGGCTTCGGCGGTGACGGTGGACGCTCGCGGTACCGGCGTCGCGGACGCGGCTTTCTTGAACCTCTCCTTCCAGGGGGGCGTCACGGCCCACGTGTGGGCGTCGTGGTTGTACCCGCTCGAGACGCGGCGGTTCGTCGCGGTGGGCGACGAGGCGATGGCCGCGGTAATTCAAGAGGAAAAGGGGCGGGGCGGCCTTACGGTTTACCGGAAGGGTGCGCGGCCGGGCGAAGCTGGCGCCGAGGTCTACGACGACGGCTCGAGGGTCGTTCAGGTCCCGGACGTCGACTTGTTGGAAGCGGAGCTCGAGCACTTCCTGGCTTGCCTCGAGACGAGGGCGACGCCGCGCGCCGACGGCCGGCAAGGGCTCGCCGTGGTTAAGGCTTTGGCCGCGGCACAGAAGTCCGCCCGGGCCTCGGGCGCGCCGGTCCGAATTGAAGGCTAGCGCCGGCGGCGCCGGCCTAATTTAAATATGGAAATAAAAGGCGATTATTTCATACACCCCACGGCCGTCGTCGACGAGGGCGCCTCGGTAGGCGCGGGCACGAAGATATGGCACTTCTGCCACGTGATGGCCTCCGCGGCGATAGGGGAGCGCTGCGTCCTGGGCCAGAACGTCTTCGTAGGCGCGAACGTCACGATAGGCGACAACGTCCACATCCAGAACAACGTCAGCGTTTACGAGGGCGTGACGTTGGAGGACGACGTCTTCTGCGGGCCCTCGATGGTCTTCACGAACGTGCGCGACCCGCGGTCGGCGTTTCCGCGGGGCTCGAGCGCCGAGTACGAGAAAACGCTCGTGCGGCAGGGCGCGTCCCTCGGCGCCAACTGCACGATATTGTGCGGCGTGACCGTGGGCGAGCAGGCCTTCGTCGCCTCAGGCGCGGTCGTAACGCGGGACGTGCCGGCGTACGCGCTCGTGGGCGGCATACCGGCGCGCCTCTTGGGGTACGTATGCGCGTGCGGCGAACGGCTCGGCATGCTGGTGCCGGGGGACCGTAGGCGGTGCGGCCGCTGCGGCCGGGAGTACGCGTACGACCCCCGTGGCTTACAGGCCGCACCTTAAGGGTTTAATCCCATGGCCGATATCAGGATCCCCCTCAAGGACCTAGCGGCGCAGTACCGGGCGCTGGAGGCCGAGCTCGAGCCCGCGGTCCGGGAGTTCCTCGCCTCGGGGCAGTACATACTCGGGCCGCCGGTGGAAAAGTTCGAGCGCGAGGCGGCCGACTACCTCGGCGTCGAGCATTGCGTGGGCGTCGGCTCCGGGACCGACGCGCTGCTCATCGCGCTCCGGGCGTTGGGCGTCGGCGAGGGCGACGAGGTCGTAACCACGCCGTTCACGTTCGTGGCGAGCGCGGACGTTATCGTCCGCCTGCGCGCGCGGCCGGTATTCGTTGACGTCGACCGTGAAACCCTAAATATATCGCCGGGGGCGGTAGCCGAGGCAGTTACGGAGCGAACGAAGGTGGTAATGCCGGTGCACCTCTACGGTTTGCCCGCGGATATCGCGGCCCTAGCCGCGGCCGCGCCGGGAGTTCCGATTTTGGAGGATGCGGCGCAGGCGATCGGCGGCGAGGTCGCGGGCCGCAAGGTGGGGTGCCTCGGCGCCGCGGCCGCTTTCTCGTTTTTCCCCACGAAGAACCTCGGCGCTTTCGGCGACGGCGGCCTGGTCGCGACGGGCGACGCCGGCGTCGCGGCGCGCG
Source organism: uncultured bacterium (assembly GCA_964631855.1). Taxonomy (GTDB): domain Bacteria; phylum RBG-13-66-14; class B26-G2; order WVWN01; family WVWN01; genus WVWN01. Next base: position 43,985 of record CAZWAM010000005.1, read on the forward strand.
CGCGGCGCTTACGCGTCCACGGCGCCGTGACGAAGAATTACCCGGAGGAGATAGGTTACAAAAGCCGCCTCGACGGCCTGCAGGCTACGGTCCTTTCGATAAAGCTTAAACACCTCGACCGATGGGTGGCGCGGACGCGCGAGCTCGTTGGGCGGTACCGCGAGCGGCTGGCCGCGGTGGACGGCGTAGCGTTATTGGCCGAGCCGGCCAACCGTAGGCCCGCGTATCACCAATTCACGGTCCGGGCGACGCGGCGCGAGGAGCTGCGGCCCTTCCTGGGCGAACGCGGCATCGCCTCGGCGATATATTACCCGACCGCCGTTCACTTGACGCCGGCCTTCGGATATCTGGGCTACGGCGCGGGCGCGTTCCCGGAGGCTGAGGAGGCGGCGGGCGAAGTCGTATCGCTGCCCCTCTGGCCCGAGATGGCCGACGAGCAAGTGGAAGAGGTCTGCGCCACGGTGGCTGAATTCTATGGGCGGTAAGGGCAGCGTAATGCTCGTAGTGGGCGCGCGGCCGCAGTTCGTGAAGGCCGCGCCGCTTCTTGCCCGGCCGCCGGAGGGGGCGGCGTGGCTGCTCGTTCATACCGGCCAGCACTACGACTACGAGATGTCGGCGGCCTTCTTCGCGGAGCTCGCCATACCGGAGCCGGCGTACAACCTCGACGTGGGGCCGCTCGCCCCCGCGGCGCAGCTGGCGGCGATGACGGGGCGGCTCGCGGACGTGATCGAGAAAGAGAGGCCGGCCGCGGCGGTGGTCGTGGGTGACACGACTTCCACGTTGGCGGGGGCGTTGGGCGCCTCGCTATCGGCCGTGCCGTTGGCCCACGTCGAGGCGGGCATGCGCTCGTACGACTGGGCCATGCCCGAGGAGCGGAACCGCGTTTTGACGGACCGGTTGGCCGGGCTGCGGCTGTGTCCCCACGCGGCCGCGGCGGCGAACCTCGCAAAGGAAGGAATAACCGACGGCGTGAAAGTCGTGGGCGACGTGACGTACGAAGTCGCCGCGGCGGCCTACCCCGAACTCGACGCCGCGAAATATATTACGCCGTTGGGGCTCGAGGCGCGGGGTTACGCGTACGTGACGTGCCACCGTCAGGAAAACGTCGACGTCCCGGAACGGCTCGCCGCGGTGGCGGAGGCGCTGGCCGGTTTGAATTTTCCGGTTTATTTCCCGGCGCACCCGCGGACCGCGAAGGCACTCAAGGCCGCGGGCCTTTGGAGCCCCCTCGAGGCCGCGCGGTACGTGCGCCTCGCCGAGCCGACGACGTACTTCACCAGCCTCGCTCTCGTCCGTTATGCCGCGGTCGTCATAACGGACTCGGGCGGCGTCCAGCGCGAGGCGTATCTATACGACGTACCGACGCTGACGTTGCGCGAGCGGACCGAGTGGCCGGAGACGGTGGCGGCGGCCGTCAACCGTCTGGTGGATGTTGAGCCTAAGGCCATAAGCGCGGGCGTAAAGGAGGCGTCCAGCGCGGCGAGGGCGCGCCGGCCTCGCCTCGAGCTCGTCGGCGAGCCGGCGCCGAGTATGGGCATCGCCGAGGCTCTTAGGCTTTTTATTTAAGGATTAGTTCCGGCGAGAGTCCTTGACGCCCCCCCTCGGTTATGGTATCATCCAGACGCGGGGTGGAGCAGTCCGGTAGCTCGTTGGGCTCATAACCCAAAGGTCGCTGGTTCGAATCCGGCCCCCGCAAATATGAAAACGGCCCTTTTCGGGCCGTTTTTTATTTATATTTAAGGGAATACTTACCGCCGGTAAGTTTGACAACGTGCGTTTCGTCGGCTATACTGTTACTAAGAAAGGGGGTGCATATGATGGCAAGGTTTTATAAAGTAGTTTTGATATTGGCGCTCGCGGCCCCGGCGGCGTTCGGCGGTTGGTCGGTCGTGGAGACAACGGGCGAGCATCTAAGCGACGTACAGATGATTTCGGCCAGCGACGGGTGGGCCGTCGGCGTAGACGGCCAAATTTTACGCTACAACGGCTCGTCGTGGCGGGCGGTGTCGTCGCCCACGACGCGCGATCTCAACGCCATAAAGATGCTCTCGGCGACGAGCGGTTGGGCGGTGGGCCACAAGGGGACGATAATACGCTACAACGGCACGCGTTGGACGCTCGTAGGAAGCCCGACCGATAAGCACTTATATTCGGTGGATTTCGCGGACCCGGCCAACGGCTGGGCCGGCGGCCGCAACGGCGTATTGCTCCGCTACAGCGCCGGTTACTGGCGCGCCGCGGCCAGCCCGACGGCCAGGCATATCAAAGGTATCGACATGTTGGCGGGTAATTTGGGTTGGCTCGTGGGGGACGCGGGCGTAATTCACCGTTACAACGGCGCGAGCTGGCTGAGCCAGGCGTCCGGTACGAACCGCGACTTGAAGGACGTCGCTATGTACAACGCGAGCCTGGGCTACGCTGTCGGGACGTACGAGACGGTATGCAGGTACAACGGTACGCGTTGGACAAGGATCCACCAGGGCCCGGTGATAACGGGCTTGAACGCCGTGTATGTTGTGAACGCGAGTAACATATGGGCCGTGGGGGGCCAAGGGCTCGCGCTCCGCTACAACGGGTACGCGTGGTCGTATAGCGACACCACCGTCACGGTAACGCTCAACGGCGTCCATTTCGTTAACGCGCTGGACGGCTGGGCCGTCGGCAACGGCGGTTACATCTTGCGTTATACGAGCGAGACGGCCGTTTCGCCGGCGTCGCTCGGGCGGGTCAAGGCGCTGTTCAAATAAGAAGTTCGTGTCATATGCCGAAGAGCCGGCCTGCGAGGGCCGGTTTTTAATTAAGGCCGGGGGCGGTTTTATTCGCGGCCGGTTGCTTTGGCCGTTGCAATTCGCGCGAAGGTGTCTTTTAATGGTGGGCGCAAGGCGCGACGGCGTAATGTTAAAGGGATTCGGCTACCGGCTCGAGAGACTGTCGCCCGCGAGGCTGAGCCTGGCGCTCGCCGGCGTTTTCGCCGCTTCCCACGTCGTTTATTATTTATTGGGGATTCGTTTCGACGGCACGCCCCTTTTGTGGTATTGGCAGTATTTGGACCCGGAGCTTTTAAGGAATAAGTTGTGGGAGAGCGTTTTCTATCTGCACAGTCAGCCGCCTTTGTTTAATTTATTTCTGGGCATAGTCTTGAAAGTTTCGCGCGGCGACGGGCGGACGATTTTTCAAGGGGTCCACCTCGCCGCGGGCTTGACGTTGTACCTATCGCTCTTTTGGTTGCAGCTTCGCCTCGGCGTTTCGCGCGGCGTTGCCGTTGGGTTGAGCACGCTATTCCTGCTAAGCCCCTCATTTATTTTATACGAACACTTTTTGTTTTACACGTTCCTCCTTGCAGCCTTGATTACGCTATCGGCTTTGCTGTTCTACGAGGTATTGGTACGGCGGCGGACGTGGGCCGTCGCGGCGTTTTTCCTCTCCATATTTTTAATTTGCGGCATACGCCACGTATTTCATATCGCGTATTACCTGCTCGCCGCCGCGTTCCTGGCCGCGGCCTGCGCCGGCGCGCGGAGGAAGGTCCTGTTGGCCGCCGCGGTGCCTTTTTTGGTACTTTTTTCTTTTTACGCCAAAAACTTTGTGTTATTCGGCCAATTCTCGGCGAGCTCCTGGACCGGTATGAACTTCTGGCAAATGACCGGCACGAACTTGACGCTGCGCGAGAGAGAGCTTTTGCTCGCCGAGGGCAGGCCGTCGGAGGCGGCCTTGGTGCCACCTTTTTCGGCCGTACGTGATTATCCGGCCGGCTGCGCGGACGTGTCGCGCTTCCCGGACGTCGAGGCGCTGACGCAGGCCTATAAGTCGACCGGCCCCCATAACTACAACCACCTCGCGTACGTGGCCGTCTCGCGCGAATATTTAAACGACTCGTTGTACGTAATGAAGCGTTTTCCCGAGGCTTACTTCAGGGGCCTTTTGAGGTCTTGGTTTATATATTTTAAATCGAGCAGCGATCACGTGAGCGGCGTCCGGTTCTTGGACGAAACCGGGAATCTGCGCCGCATTTCATTTTTGAACGACGTCTACGATTATGCGTTTTTTGGGCGGGTTTTTATTCGGCCCCTCTCGCGGGGTATCAGCTCGATTTTTTTATTTAAGGGGGAGGAGAAGGTTTACTTGTTCCTGTGGCTCGGCCTGCCGGTGTTGCTCTTCTACGGCTTCGGCTTGGCTTTGCGAAGGGGCGGGCCGGGCGCGCGCGGCCTCGAGCGCGACCAACGCCTTACGGTCCTGTATATTTGCCTCAACATCTTGTACGTGGCGCTCGTCTCAAATATGTTCTCGTGGGCGGAGAACAACCGCATGAGGTTTCCGACGGACCCGTTGTACGTCGCGCTGCTGGGCCTTTTTATTCAGCGAGTTTTGTTGGGGCGGCGCCGCCTTAGCGGCCGCTTTCGCTCCTCGAGCGACGGCCCTTCCACTTCAGCCGCAGGCCGTTGACGCAGAGCAATATGAAGGCCGCGGCGGTTATGGTCCCGAAGTAGTCGAAGCCCTCTTCCGCGGCCGGCGTCCCGCCCGCGGCCCGGGCCGTAAGGCCGAGGGCGTCGTAGAGCGCGTTGAGGCCTAAGCCGCCGGCGACGGCCAGAATAATTATCGTCGCGAGGTATATCGCGACCGAGCGCCGCCCGAGGTATTTGCTGAGGACCGTGAGGCTGGCCGCGTTGGTCGCCGGGCCGGCGAGGAGGAAAGCGAGCGCCGCGCCGGGCGAAAGGCCCTTGGCGACGACGACCGCGGCGATGGGCGTGGCCGCGGTGGCGCATACGTAGATCGGCGCCCCCAGTATTACCAGCGCCACTATCTGTAGCGTGGGCGAGGAGAGCCGTTCGGCGACGAACGCGGGAGGGACCAGCGCGGCGAGCACCCCGGCCAGCAGGAAGCCCACGAGCAGGTACGCGGCCATATCCTCGAACATCTCGCCGAAGGCGTAGCGGAGGCCGGCGTAGACCCGGGCCGGCAGGCCCCGCGGCGCCATTTCCGCCTCGTTTTCCTCTTCCGCGTCGTCGCACTCGCGCGCGTACGTTTCCGGCACCGGCGCGGGCGGCGCGGAGGGCCGCCCAAAGAGGAGCTCGGCCGCGCCCGCGGCGAACGCGGTTGCGAAGGCCGCTATAGGCCGCGCTATCGTCATCGGCAGGTCCATGAGCGCGTACGTGGCCGCGATTGAGTCGGCGCCCGATTCCGGCGTGGAGATTACGAACGAGGAGACGGCGCCTTTGCTCGCGCCCTCGCGCCTTAGCGCCGCGGCCATCGGGATTACGCCGCAAGAGCACAACGGCAGCGGGACGCCGATCGCCGCCGCCCAGAAAACGGAACCGAGCTTCCGTCGGCCCAATAATTTGACGACCGCGCCCGTGGGGATGAAAGCCCGCACGAGGCCGGCGAGGAAAAAGCCCGCCAACATATACGGCGCGGCCTCACGCAGAAGCTCCCACGTCGCGACGATCATTTTTAGTATTATGGCCACGCTCGCCCTCGCCCGAAAAAATACCATAATAGTCATAAATGTAAAGTTAATAATCTCTCGACGGCTTACGCGTGAATTGTTTGTGGGGCGGGATTTTCTTTGCCGCGCGGAAGAAAAAAATATATGCGTGTCAGGTATCTTCGTGCGTTTACGGCCCGGGTGACAATTCCCGTACCGCTTCGAAAGTGAAGTCGTCGCTGTTAATCGATACCGCGTCGAAATATAAAGGGGAAGCGGCCCGAACGTCGAATTGTAGCAAGAAGGGGTTTTTACTCGCGAAGCGAAGGCGGTAAGGCCGGTAATCTTCGGAGGCTACTACCTCTTTGGCCCTCCGGTGGACAATAAAGGAGGAGGGGTCTTTTGCGGAAATGACGCGGGCTGCGATCGTGGCGTGGCAGGACGCGTTGGGGTCTGCGCGCCGGAGAAGGAATACGAGTCCGTATTCGCCGGGCGGGTAGATATATCCGCGCGAAGGCGGATGGTGTAAGTGGTTTTTGACTAAGTTGGCGCGGCCGTCGTGCGCGCGGGGGTCGGCTACGAACCTTTTGCCCCCCGGCGCCCAGCACTGCCACTCCTCGACGGTCCCGTACCAGGCGCGAAACAAATCCTCGTAGTTACGGTTACCTTCGCCCTTCTCAAAGTAAGCGTAGTCGCCGTTGATGTCGACGGGCGCGAGGCCCCACGTTTCGGCCTTCCTTATTAAATCGGCCAGTTCCGTAGGCGGGTGGAACCGGCGCCCGACCAATAGCGCCTCCGGCTCCGCCGGTATGTCGCCGTACTCGATGGGATAATATATATAAATAAAGGGCCGTTGCGCGAGGTGGGCTACGAAGACGTCGTCTGCGCATACAGGAATATTGCGAGGTACGCGCGTTAACGCGCCGGCGAGCGCTTTTTCGTGGGCGGTTGGGAAGGCGGCCGAGACGGTGGGTCGGTAGTAGCGACCGGCGAAGGCGATAATAAAGAGGACTTGCAAGGCGACGGCCAACACGCTCCCGGCGTTAATCAAGAAGCGCCGCGTTTGACTCGGGTCGGCCCGCACGAGGCGCCTGAGGCCCAGCGCCGCGGCGCCGTAAACAAACGGCAATATCGAGAGGGGATATTGCCATCCGATTTGGAAGACGGTGTGCGTACTTGTTAACGCGGGAACGGCAAGCGGCGTCGCCGTCGTTACCAAAGCCGCACCGCCGGCGGGCAGAAAGGCGACGACGGGGAGGACGAGCGCCCCGATATAACCGCCTTTGGCCGCTAGTACTTGGGGAGATAGCAGCGCGCCCTCGCCGCGCGAGGCGAGGTCTTTAAAGTAACCCGAAATGTGTAACGGCGTACCGGGAGGCGCGTACGTCAACCTGGGATAGAGGAAACAGCAAACGCCGCCGAAGTATGCCGCCAATAAGGCCGCGGCGATTAAACCGGCACGGCGCCGGCCCGCGGCGAAGCCGCCGTATAATGCGAGGGGGACGGCGTGAAGCGCTAAGTCGTCCTGCGCGACCGCTAAGAGCGCCGTGCAGGCTAAGCCGGCACGAAATTTCTTGTGGCTAAAGAAGTAAAACGCCGCGAGGACCAGGGGGACGGCCAGGGAGCGGGGGTGAAAATCGTAGAAGTTGGCGCCGTGGAGCGGCGGCGATAAAGCGAAGCTGGCCGCGAGGGCTGCGGCGGGCCAACGCGGCCCGGCTTGGGGTTTGGCGATAATATAGATAAGGGGAATGCCGCCGGCGATGAAAAGCGTTTGGAGGGGTAAGAGGTACGCCGGGTCGCGGAATATATAAGTGAAGGGGGCGAACGCGGCGAGGAGCGGCGCGCAATGGTTTATAAATGTCTCGTTCGGGAGCGCGGATTGCCTGAAGAAATAACCCCGGCCGAACTGGTAGATGGCGTTGGCGTAATAGCCGAGGTCGAGGCCGTGAGTCGCCATGCCGTAATGGCGCGCCAGCGTCAAGGCGGAAAAGACTACGAAGTACGTTAAGGTTAAGGCCCAGACGACGGCTTCGGGCGCGGGTGCTTTTAGGCGCAGTCTGTTGCGGAACGCGGCTAAGGCCGCATAAATCGCGGCGACGGCGGACGCGAGGACCGAGAGAACCAAGGCTTCTTGTATCGCGACGTTTATAGGCACGGGGCCTCCCTCGACCTCGGTATTCTATAATCGCCCGGTCGGCTTCGCAATACTATAAATCTTGTAAGTCCGGATTTTGGCTTTGGGTATGTATCGCGAGTTCTTGACGGCGAGGCCGGCGCGTGTTAGATTTTGGGCGTCCGCTCAGGGCTAAAACCTTGGGAGGTAGTAATGACCGAGCGATTCGTCAAAGCCGCAGCGGTAATAGTCCTAACGGTTGCGTGTGGCGGCGGCGGGCCCGGGCCGGAAGAAGGACCTGCGCCTTGGCGGCCCGTCCATAGCCCCACGACGAAGGATATAAATGCCCTCTGGGTGATAGCCGAGGATGACATCTGGGCCTGCGGCGCCAGCGGCAACATATTGCAATACGACGGCTACGAGTGGCGCCTCGACATCACGGCGCCCGCGCCCGACTTTTTCGACGTTCAATTCGTTTCGCCGGCGCAAGGATGGGTTTGCGGCAAGGACGGTTGGGTCGGCCGCCGCGACGGCGGCGAATGGAGCCGCGTGCCCGGGAATGTGCGTACAAACGACCTCCACGCGTTGCACGCCCACGGCGCGATGGAGGCTTGGTTCTGCGGCAGCCGCGGCGTTGTCCTCCACTACCTGAACGGCGAGTGGAAGGACGAGTCGCCGGGTATCGATGAAGACCTCCACGGCATCTGGGTAGTCGACCAGGACCGGGGCTGGCTCGCGGGCGATAACGGCCGCATACTCAGAAGGTCGAACGGCACATGGGTCCCGGTTACGGGCCCGGTCGAGGCACATTATCGCTGCGCGTTCTTCGTAGCCGACGACGAGGGCTGGTTCGGCGCTACGGACGGCTACGTCGTTCACCTCAAGGGGGGCGGCTTTTCCAAGACCCGTCTCCCGAGCCCGGAGACCGTTACGGGCCTTTACTTCAAAAGCGACGGCCGCGGCTACGCCGTGACCCGGGCCGGGAATGTATATACCTATTCGCTCAAGGGCGGCTGGCAATCGTGGGGCGGTCACAACATGCCGCTTTTCGACGTCTCGTTCGCGGGCGAAGACGAGGGCTGGGCCGTCGGCGCGAAAGGTACTATTCTCAGGCACTGACGGCTATCGGTAGATACGTTCGAGCACGTCGGCTGAGCCGGGACGGTCTAAGGTTTAGGCGATGGTCTCCTTAACGCGCGGACCTGTGCGAGAAATCCTTTTTGTCGCAGCGTTCTTGGTAGCGACGTCCCTGGTGTGGGCGTCGTTTATAATTGTTATCGGCGGGTATCCGCTCCCGAGCGACCAGGCCGAGTACAGCCTTGCGGGCCAGAGGCTGGCCGCCGGCTTCGGCCTGACGGACCGGCGCGGCATGCCGTACGTACACACCCATCCGCCTTTTTACCCGATTTTTTTAGGCGCGGTTTACGCGTTGGGAGGGGGCGAGGCGGCGGTGCGGTGGGTACAGCTGGCGTTGGCGCTCCTCACCTTGATTTTAGTTTCCGTGACGGCGCGGCGCGTTTTCGGCGCCGGCGTCGCCCGGGCGACGCTGCTCGCGGGCGGCGCTTATCTCCCCACGGCCTTTTACGTCACGCTATTGCTATCCGAGGTGCTTTTCACGTTCTTTCTCGTATTGGGGGTTTACCTTTTACTCGCGGGATCGGAACGCGATCGCCGGGGGGGGTGGCTTAACCTGGTCGCCGGCGTCACGTTCGGCGTCGCGGGGTTGACGCGCGGCGTCGCGTTAGTGGCCGCTTTTGCAATTGCCGTCTTAATCTTGGCGAGAGGGGGGATTCCTGGGCGGCGGCGGTGGGTCCTGGCCGCGGCCTTCGCGGTAGGCGTCGCGACGGCGGTATTGCCGTGGGGCGCCTACGTTTACGGCAAGACGGGCCGCGTGGTGCTGGTGGATACGAAGAGCGCCCGGATCTTGCACCGCGGCAACAACCCCGGCACGCCGTTACACCACGCCTGGGATATCGTTGACGGGACCGCCGAATACGTCGTCCCGCCGGAGGTCGTCGGCGCGGGTAACGTTTACGATCGGTCTCGGGTCCTGGCTGCGGCGGCACTCGACTACATGGCCGCCCATCCCCTCCAAACCTTTCTCCGGTTCGGGTCGAAGTTCGCCGACATGTGGGAGGTGGAGCGGCTTTTCGTAGGCTGTTGGCGCCAGGGCTTACTCCCGAACGCGTCGGCGCCTTGGGTATATATCTTTATTGTGGCCGAGGTAGCGGCCTCGGTCGCGGCGCTCATGGTTTTTTGGGCCTCGGTGATATTAATGCCCAAGAGCCTCTGGCGGCGGCTCACGCTTGCCGTAGTGTTGTGTACGTCGTTCGCGTACGCCATAACGATCGCGCACCCGCGGTACAACTACCCGCTGATGGTCCTCGGCGCGCCCGCCTTGGGGTACTTCTTCGCCGAGGTGGTCCCCCGTTTTAGGTTGGGTGCGTATTCCCGCCGGCGGCTAGCGCTCGCGGCCGGCGCCGTCGCGGTACTCTTGTTGATATGGGCGAGGATGGTTTGGCTGTACGTCACGCGCGGCAGCTAGCCGTTTTGCGCGTTACTATGGATTGGGTTTAGTTTACAGGGTGGTTGCGAAATTTGGCGAGTACGGCGAAGTTTTTTTTGTTACTCGGCTTAGCCCTCGTCGTTCAGTTGGCCTTTGTCTTGGCCGTGGGCGACGGGCCGCTAAACGCCGACGAGACGGAGTACGTGAACGGGGCCAAGCGCCTCGCCGGTGGCCTGGGTCTTACGGCGCCGGACGGCCAGCTCTACGTCCACCGCCATCCGCCGGGATATGTAGCCTTCGTGGCGGCGATATTTTACGCGGGGGGCGGCGTATTGGCGGTTCGGTTAGTGCAGGCCGTGGTCGCGGTCCTGACGCTGGCGGTGGCGTACGGAACGGCCCGGGAGGAATTCGGCTCGAGGACGGCGACAACCGCCTTGCTGGCCGGCGCGCTGTACCTGCCCGCCGCTTACTATTCTACCAAGGTATTAACGGAAGCGCCTTTCACGTTCGCGCTCGTCTTGGGTATATACCTGTTGGCGCGCGGGACGCGGGGCGCGCCGCGTTACCGGTGGCTCGCGTTCGCCGGCGTAACCTTCGGCGCCGCGGCCCTTGTGCGGTCGGTGGCGTTTCCGGCGGCGCTGGCGCTCACGGCGTACGTGGCGCTGGGGCGGGACGGCTCGAGGCGCGCGCGGCTGGCGGGGGCGGCGACCTTCGCCTGCGGCCTGCTCGTCGCGTTGGCGCCGTGGTCGGGGTATGTCTTCTCGCGGACCGGCCACGTAGTCGCGACGGACACGAACGGCTCGGCGGTGTTATATATTGGGAATAACCCCCGGGCGCCGTACCACCATACGTGGAAGGCGCTGGGTGACCCGGCGTGTTGCGCGCCGCTGCTCGAAGTGGCGGCCGCGGGCGAGGACGGCTTCCGCGTCGCGGCCGAGTACCGGCGGTTGGCTCTCGATTACATCTTTAAGCACCCGGCGCAGACGGCGCTCCGGTCCGCGGGCCGTTTTCTCGATATGCTCGAGCCGGAGCGCCTGTTCGCGGCGTCGTACGCCGCCGGCTTGATCCCGGGCTTACCGCGCGGCGCGGCCTGGCCGGTGGTCGCGCTCGAGCCGGCCGCGGACGCCGCGGCGCTCGTATTGTGCGCGTTGGGCTTGATGCTTATGCCGGCGGGGCGGCTGCGCGGCATCCTCGGTGTGTTGTTCGTCGTCGTCTTCGTCGTCCACGGCGCGACGATAGCGTACCCCCGGTACCACGTGCCGCTGGTGTTGGCGGCGCTGGCGGCGGTGGGCTACGCGCTGACGGCGGCCTTGCCGGCGCTGCGAGCGCGACGCTTGTCGAGGCGCCAATGGGCCGCCGTAATCGTCGTCGCCGCGGCCTTCCTTGCCTCCTGGACGCGGATGCTTTTGTTATACGTTATCCAGGGGGGCTAATATAAATTTTAATGGGATTAAGAGTCCGGCTGCACGGAAAGTAAGGGCCGGTCTTCAGACCGGCCCGCGGCTGCACAAAGACCTACCGGGCCGACCTGAAGGTCGGCCCCTACGTAAACAAAACCCGGCATGGCGGCCGGGTTTCTTCTTCGGAGAACTCGGGCGGTTCATTCGCCCTCGGCGGGGGTCGGCTCGAGCGCGTCTTCGGGGACCCAGCCGCGGAGGCCGTCCGCGTTCAATACCTCTATGAAGCCGGGCTTAGAGCCGGCGACGCTCGTCGGTGCGTAGGCGAGGCCCGTCGAGGCGATAAAGCGGTCGATGCGGCGAGGCGGCGCGTATTATCGGAACAACGCTTTAACCCGGCCCACGGAGGCCGGCGTTACGGCCGGGTATAAGACGGGGCAGTGTATAATGAGTATGTGGGGGTCCGTAATGGTCCTGGAGTCAACCCAGAGGTATTCGCCGTAGTAGTCGCTGACGTACGGTACGTGCACGGCGGTGATCGGCGGGAACGACGTTATCAACGAGCCGCGGGTGTCGTAGGCGTAGTAATAAGGGTGTTGGCCGCTTCTCGGGATCCAAATAAACGCGTTGCCGTAGTCCCACGTGACGTCGGACCACGGAGTAGTTTCGGGTTTGAAGGAGTCGATAAAGCTACCCGTTGGCGTGTAACGCAAAACGTGGTTGCCGTAGATGCCTATGACGACGCCCATCAGTATCGTTTTGATACCGCCCGGTTCGGCGCGCGTAGTTTCGAAATCGAAGTCCAAGCAGTATTGAGTAATTATAGGCATCGACGAATAAATACTGCCCGTCGCCTCGTCGCAGCGGTGGAGCCACACGGGCGCTAAGCCTTGGTTGTGCATCCACAAGTACTGGCCTCTCTCGAAAGCTAAGCCGCGGATGGTGCCGCTGACGGCCGGTTTGTACGAGCTGACGATCTTCCCCGTCCAACGCTCGAGGCGGTAAAGGTAGAACGGGCCCGTGGAGTAGGCGTATAAATAACGGTCGCCCACGGCTAAGGCGTAAACGTTTCCAGGGGGCGTTCGGTACGAGGCGACTATCTCCCCCAAATAACCGCACGCCCCGCCGGCGGCTGCTAACAGGATACCCAACGCTATCGCTTTTTTCATCTCGGTCCCTCCTAGAAGTATTTTCGACCACGAAGAATATAATATCATTTTTTAGAATTATTGGCAAGTTTTGCGCGGCGTTTCCGTTGCAGTTCGGCTTAGGCTTTATCCCTCCCCCGTTACGACGTTGGCGGGGGTGAAGGCGAGGGCCGCGGGGGCGGTCATTGCCCAAGCAATAAAAAACTTAGTTAATTCGACCGTCCTTTCGCATCAGACCTTCTTCGAGAATTCGCACGTGTTCTTACGCTTCTTCGAAAACTCGAACAAGCCGCCGGCGGTTACACGCGACATAGTTTCCTCCTCCTCCAAATGGTGGTCGCTGAAGGACAACGTTCCTCCCGGCTTCATTACGCGACGAAGCTCTCGCAGTACGGCCTCCGGGTCCCCGAG
>CAZWAM010000006.1:0-13025 GCA_964631855.1 uncultured bacterium
GGGCGCGTACGTTCACGGCCTGGCCGCGGACGTCGCCGCGGAGGCGTCGGGCGGGCGGTCGCTGGTGGCGGGCGACGTCCTCGAGGCGCTGCCGGCGGCGTTCAAATTGGTAGAAGAGGGTGCTGACGAAGGCGACCCGGGCTGGGACAATCTGTTCGCGTCGTATTAGCGGACGGCCCTCCCGGCGCCGTTGACATTGATAAAAAATAGGAGGAAACGTAATGACGAGAGTAATTTTTCTAATTTTACTTTGCGCAGCGGTCGCGTCGGCGGCCTGGGCCGGGCGCTTGGGTATAGGTCTCGGCGTGGGGTTGTACAAGCCGGCGGAGGAAGGTTCGTCGTACACGCCGTTATTTTCGGCGCACGGCTATTACTGGGTGAACAAACACGTCGTGCCCTCGCTCGAGGTCGGTTACTCGCGTTACAAGATTAGCGGCACGACCTATAATTACGTGCCGGTTATCCCGCGCGTCACGTACCACTTCGTGCTGTCGAAAATTTTCGACCCGTACGCGGGCTTAGGCGTTGTGTACGCCCGGAAATGGTGGGACGGCGTACTTAGCGGGGAATCCGATACGTGGGGCTTCGCGGCCTCGACAGGCGTCAACCTGGCGGCATCCGAGAAATTCGGCATAAACCTGGGCGTGGAATACGTCGTACCGGACATCGGCGATTTCGATTCGGCCTATCCTGCTTTCAAGTTGGGCCTGGGCGCGGGCGGCTTCTGACGACGCGTGGCTTTCGTCCGCTTTAAAGGGCCGTACGCGTACCTGGTCGAGAACGAACGCCGCAAAGTCGGCGATAAAAGTTGCGTGCGACAGCGCGTCCTCTGTTACTTGGGTCGCGAGCCGACGATCGACGACGCCGTCGTCGCCGAGGTCGAGCGCCGTTTTCCGGAAATAGCGATAGATTGGCGGACGCTCAGAGAGGAAGTGGCGGCGGCGCGTCCCGGCGAAGGAACGCGGCGCAGGCGGCCGAGGGAACGCGAAAGACGCAAGCGCGAAGAGCGCGAGGACGATTGGCTCGATTGGGACTAAGCGGTAAGGGTGGCGCGTAGAGGAGGGGGAACGCGGCGCGGTAAATAATCGAGAGTCTTGCTTGTGACGCCGGCCGCGCGGCCGGCGTTCCCTCGTCGGCGCGCGTCGAGAAGCAGCGGGCGGGCGCGTATTATATGTGAAGGTTATGCTCATGTTTATCTACGTTATGATTGCCCGGGCGACGTTAAGCCGTAACGATTGCATATTAAGGCAGGGGTGATATGGGCGAAAAGAAGAAGATGGCGCTGGTATTGTGCGCGGGGGAGTTGGACCGCGCGGTGGCGTGCATGAATATCGCCGTGGGCGGCGCGTCGATGGGGATGGCCGTGACCGTCTTCTGTACGTTCTTCGGCCTGAACGCCATCAGAAAAGACGGCGTCGCGGCGCGGCCCGAGCCGGAGCAGGAACCGAAGCGCGTGGGCCTCTTCGGCGCGCGGGCGCTGCGTCGGGCTTTCGCGCGCCTCAACCCCGGCGGCGGCAAGTACATGAACCCGAGCCGTTTCTCGTTTTGGGGCCTCGGGCGGCGTTTTATGGCGGCCCTAATGCGTGACGCGCGCATGGCGAACCTCGACGAGCTTATCGAGCTTGGCTCGAGCCTGGGGGTCAAGTTCGTCGCCTGCACCACGTCGTTGGACGCGCTGGGGATACCGAGAGATAACCTCCGGCCGGAGGTAAAAGAATTCGCCGGCGTCGCGTCTTTTCTGGCGGAGGCGTTGGAGAGCGACGTACAGCTCTTCATATAGGCCGGGGTAACGGCGGGACGTACGGCCGCGAAAGGGGGTCGTTTATGGAGAACAAAATAGTGGATTGTATCGGCCTTTACTGCCCGGTGCCTATCGCCCGGGCCGCGGAGGAGATAAAGAAGCTCGCCGAGGGCGAGACGGTTACGATTTTGGCGGACGACCCGGGGGTAGAGAACGATTTCCCCAACTGGTGCCGCGTTACGGGCCACGAGCTGGTTTCGTTGGAAAAAGCGGAGGAGGGGTACAGAATAGTTATAAGAAAGAGGTCGCCGGGAAGCTAAGTTGCGCGGGGCGAACGCCGCGCCGGCGGCGAAACGTCGCGGCGGTTAAGCTCCGCGCTATTTGAATTCCGGCGACGCGTCCGGGTCGAAGGGATTGGTCCGGAGGGCGAGCGAGAAGAGGTACGGGTAGGCGCGTTGGAGGTGCTCCATGTATTTCAGCCATTCGGCGATGGTCCGGACGTAGGCTCTTTGGATGTCGCCGGCGAGATGTTCGTAATCGGCGGCCGGCAAGCCGTACACCGTGTCGCGGTGGGCCAGCTCTTCGCTTAGGTGGGTAACGGCCCACAAGAGGTTCGTAAAGGACTCGTGCTCGAGGAGGTTGGGATTTTCCAGGAGGCGGAGGAGGAATTCTCTTTTGGCGAGGAGGAAGTCGCGAAGGTCGTCGAGAGCTTCGGGTTTGACCTCGATGCTGTAATCGTATTCGGCCATGCGGTTGCCCGCCCGGAGGAAGTCGCGCCGCGTCCATTCGTTGTTTAAGAGCAGGTTTTGGCGAACTTCGTCGAAGTCTTCGTCGAGGGCGATGAAGCTTTTCAAGAGGTCGGTGCCCACCTCGCTGAAGAAGGCGCCGATGACCATGTTCAATTTTTTCAGAAGGGAGCGTTTCTCGCGAAGGCTGAGCAGGCGGTGGATGATTAACGTAACCAGCAAGACCTCTATGGGCACGAATGCGACGTCGCCCACGAGGTAGATGAAAATATGGTGGACGTCCCTGAATACCAAGAAGTGAACCGCGTAAATCAAGGCCGATAAAACGACCAAGGCGAGCGCCAAATAAGTTAGCCAATTTGTGCGTTTCATAATAATCGAACCTCCTTTTTTGTGGTTTTTAGGTGCCAACTATAATATAATATTTTCGGGCGGAATAGTCTAAGACGAAGAGGGGAGGAAGTAAGCGGGCCAGGAAGATGTGGTTATGACCTGGTCTTTTTGTTTAGCCGGCCGACGCGGTTTCGGCCTAGGCCGGTGAGATTTATATGAGGAGACTCTTCGCATACTGGTTGGTGGCTACGGCGGCCACGGCCGGGGCGACGCAAACGACGCCCGAGGCCGCGGCTTTTTTCAACGACGGCGTCGAGAAGGCTAACGCCGGCGAATATAAGGCCGCCATAACCGCGTTCGAGAAGAGCCTCGCGGAAGACCCCAACCTCGTCGAAGCCCACGAGTGGGTCGCGCACATACTTATCCTGCAAGGGGATTACGAGGGGGCGATCGAGCGTTATCAGCGCATCGTCGCGCGCAACCCCTCGACCGATTCCAAGGTGAGCCTCGGCCTCGCGTACTTGCGCGTGGGCGACGTGGATATGGCCGCCAAGACGCTGGCGAACGCGGTGGCGGCGGACCCGAATCATTGCAAAGGGTGGAATAACCTCTCCATGGCTTACCTGCGGCAGGGCAAGCTTGCCGACGCGCGGAGGGCGGTACAGAAGGCGCTCGCGCTCAACCCGAACTTCGCGTCGGCGTACGTCAACTTCGGCAACGTACAACTCCGCGAGGGGGACGCGGAAGGCGCGGTAGCGTCGTACGAGAAGGCGTTCGCGTTGGACGCCGACCAGTTCGACGCTTATTACGGCTTGGCGGAAGCTTATAACTATTTGGGCGAGGAGAAAAGGGCGGGCGACTATTATCTGAAGTACCTCAAGCGCGGCGGGGGCGACCCTGCGCGGCGGGCGGCCGTGGTGGAATGGCTGTGGGAGCACGGCCGCGGGGCGGAGGTGCCGAGGTAGTGCCTCGCCGGGGCCGCCGGGGGAGGCCGCCCTTTGAGATTATCGCCGGGCGCAACAGCGTGAAGGCGGCGCTCGTGGCAAAGCGACGTGAGGTGGCGACGGTCGTGTTGGACCGGGGCGCCGCGGGCGTACCCGTCGACGAGATCCGGCGGCTCGCGGCTGAGGCGGGCGCGAGGCTGAACGTGGCCTCGAGCCGGGAGCTGACGAAACTTGTGGGGGGAGATTTTCACCAAGGCGTCGCGGCCTACGTCGCGAGGATGCCGACGCCCACGTGGGAGGAGCTTGGGGCCGCGGCGAGCGCGGGGCGGCCACTGGTAGTGCTCGACCACGTGGAGGACCCGCGCAACCTGGGCGCGGTCGTGCGGGCGGCGGCGGCGTTGGGTGCGGGCGGCGTCTTCTTCCCGGCCCGTCGCCAAGTGGGCGTTACGCCCGCGGTGGCGAAGGTGGCGGAGGGCGGCTTGGAGTACGTACCGACGGTACCTGTTGGCAACGTCGGCGGGTTCCTGGGGCAAGTGAAGGACGCCGGTATGTGGCGTTACGGTTTGGAAGCGGACGGCGACGCGCGGATGGGAGAGCTTGACTTCGACGAAGGCGCGGCATTCGTCTTCGGCGGCGAGGGTACCGGTCTGAGCCTTGCCGCGCGGCGCGAATGTGACGCCGTCGTAGCCATCGCGCTCGCGGGCAACGTATCGTCGCTAAACGTGGCCGCCGCGGCGGCCGTAACCCTTTACGAGTTTCGGCGGCAACATCCGCTCGCCGGAACCGTAGACCGAAGGGGGTAAGGATTTGAGGAAAAGAACGTTTTTAACCGTCTTATCGTTTATCGGCGTCGCCGCTGCTCTCGTAGTGACGAGTTGTAGCCCTTCAGGGAAGTTCGGAAAGCCGATAACCACTACTGAGAAAACGGCCATCAACGAAATACGTGACGACCCCGGGTCCTTCGACGGTAAGACGGTTACGGTCGAGGGCCAGGTAGCGACGGTCGACGACGACGGCCGCGGCTTCCAATTGGATAATGGCTACGGCGTTTTGCTCTACGCGAAGGTGGTAGGTGATTTCAAGGTGGCGCGAGGCGCCAAGTACCACCTCGCGATGGCCGAAGGTAAGGTCGAGGTCGATAAAAAGACCGAGGAACCGAGGCTGATGGCTACCGGCGTCGAGGTTAAATAGGTTACTTTTACCGCGAAGCCGGCAGCGGCCTCGAGCCGTGCGCCGGCTTTTTCGTTTGCCGGGCGAGGGGGTTGTGATAATATCGAGCGGTGCGCGTTCTATCGGAAATTATCCGCAATAAATACCTTTTGGCGTTAGCGGTATTCCTGGGCGCGCTCTTCGGCGCGAGCTTCCTCTTGCCGCCGTCGGCGCGCGTGCTTAGCCGTTTCTTCGCCTATATGTCCTTGGCCTCGAACACCATACCGCTGCCGGCGACGCCGTGGGTGATATGTATGGGGTCGAAGTACCCCTGGCTCGCGGTGGCCCTTTTGGGCGCCGCGGCGACGTCCCTCGCCAACCTCCTCGACTACGAAATCTTCTCGAGCGTCTTCAAGACTAAGCTACTGCGTAAGATTAAGGAGAGCGAACATTCCCAGGCGAGTATCCGGGCGTTCGAGAAAGTCGCGTTTCTGGCGCTCGTGGCGGTAAACGTCGTCCTCTTCACGTGGGACCTCGTGCGGTTGGTCGCGATAGCCGCTAAGTATCCCCGCGCGAAGTACGTCGCGGCGACGTTTATCGGCCGGACCGTACGATACGCGGTTCTGGCCGCCGCGGGCGATTTCTTCGAGCCGCCGCTATGGGCGATATTGGCCGTCGCGGCGGTGTTGGCCATACCCGCGTTGGTGTCGTGGGTCCGTTCGCGCGCGCGGAGGGCTGAAGGCCGACGCGAATAAGTATTAAGCAGGCGCCTTTCGGCGAGCTAAAGCGTTTGCTTTTCGGCGGGGGGGGTTATATAATATAAAATAGTACACGGTGGAGTGTAGGGTGTTGCCGGCGGAAAGGAGGTCGTTATGGGGCGTATAATCGTAATCGGACTCGCCGTAGCGGTCAACGTCTCGGCGTTCGCCGCGGAGGTTGAACTAAAATGGGATAACGGCGCTCGCTCGTACGCGGTCAACGGCCCGGGTCGTGGTGCGTATTTCGGCAACGACTTCGACGTCGCGACGTTGAAGACGAGCCACGTATCGCTAAGACGTTTTCGTATTTATACCACCGACGATTGGCCCAACGGTCGGTGGGACGGCTTTTACCTGGGCCTATTCGATTTCCGCGGCGTGCCCGGCGTGCAGATTTGGCCCAAGGGCGGCAGCCACGCTTTCTTCAAGCCGACCGGCACCGGCTGGAACTGGTACGACTATTCGCTAGATTTTCCCCTAAAGGAGACGGCGTTCCTGGCCGCGGCCCAGCCTATCTATAATTGGCCGGCGTGCGACCCGTTGATGGTCGATACCAACCCGACGCCGCGGCGCCACTCGTGGTCCTATTACGAGGGTGCCTGGTTCCTTCTCGACGGCCCGTACGGCTATTCCAACCTGATGCTGCGCGTTGTGGTGGAGACCGAGGCGACGTACCCGGGCGTCGCGCCGTCGTCGTGGGGGCGGATTAAGGGTTTATATTATTGAAAAGTATGTAAATAACAAGTCTTCGCTAAGAGCGGCTCGAGCCGCCTTTTTCTTAACGTCGCGGCGGGTTTTATTCTTGATTTCGCTGGCGCGATTGGTTATACTACGCGCGAGCAGGGCGACAACGCGTCGCGCTAAGGCGCGGCTTAGGAAGTGCTCCCGCGTTAGGAGGAGCTATGGGTCTTAAGGATAAGGTCCGGGAGTTTGCGCTCGAGCAGACCATTAACCGGATGGCGAGCCTCGTCTCCAAAGGCGACCCGGACAAAAATTTAAAGCGCATAATAAAACTCGGCGAGAAGATAACCAGCGACCCGCTGTGGGTCGACGCCATCCAGGGCTTCAAGTACCGCCTCGAGATCAACCACCCGTTGATGGAGATCGCGCGGCGTTTCATGAAAGAGTTCAATCCGAACGTGCGCCGCCGCCTCCTGACCAACCTGATCGTAAAGGAGGGCCTCGTCGGCGCGGACAAGCGGCACAAGATCGAGGAGGAGATCGGCTTCTATCCGCCCACCCTTCTCGTCATATCGCCGACGATGCGCTGCAACATAACCTGCACCGGCTGCTACGCGGCGCAGTATCCGAAAAAATACGAGATGGAGGCCGAACTCATCGACCGCATCTTCACCGAGGCCAAGGAAATCGGCATCTACTTGATCGTCATCTCCGGCGGCGAGCCGCTCTTCCACCCCGACATGATGGACTTAGTCGAGAAGCACGCCGACATCGGCTTCCAGATGTATACCAACGGCACCCTCATCGACGAGAAGATGGCCAAGCGCATCGCCAAGGCCGGGAACCTGGTGCCGTGCATCAGCCTCGAGGGCCTCAAAGAGGAAACGGACAAAAGACGCGCCGAGGGCGTCTTCGAGAAGTGCTCCGAGGCGTTCGATTACATGAGGAAGGAGGGCGTCTGCTTCGGCTTTAGCGCCACCTGCACCCGCTATAACCTCGACGCCATAACGAGCCCGGAGTTCATAGATTTCGTCGAGCGTAAGGGTTGCACGTTGGGTTGGTACTTCATATATATCCCCATAGGGCGCGAGCCTGATACGTCGCTCATGCCGACGCCGGCGCAGCGGTACACGCTGGGCGCGCGCATCCGCCGCGTCCGCGAGACGCGCACCGTCTTCGCCGCGGACTTCTGGAACGACGGCCCCCACGTCGACGGCTGCATCATGGGCGGCAAACGCTACTTCCACATCAACGTTCACGGCGACGTCGAGCCGTGCGTCTTCGCGCAGTTTACGGTGGACAACGTACGCGACAAGCCGTTGGTGGAGTGCCTCCGCAGCGACTTCTTCCGCCAGCTTAGAAACCGCCAACCGTTCAGCAAGGACCTGCGGCGGCCTTGCGCCATCATCGACAACCCGTCGGTGCTCCGGGATTGCGTCAAACAGGGCCACGCCCGACCCTCGTATCCCGAAAATGTCAAGCTCGTCACGGAGCTGGCGGAAGACCTGGACGCCTACGCCGCGAAGTTCGAGGCGGAAGTGGACGAATACGGCAAGAGGTACGACGGCGACCCGTATTGCGAGTTCGGCCAGGTGGAGCAGACGGGATGGCTGCCGCCGTCCAAGGATAAGGAGAGGGTAAGGGCGACGTAACCTTTGGTATTATAACGGGCGATAAGCGGGCCCCGACTTCGGCCGGGGCCTTTTATTTGTAGGAAACCTTGATTTTAGGGCGGCTTTTGTTATACTTGCCGAGGGGGCTAAATATCGAATACGGCAAGGCAGGAGGAAAGATGCGCACGATTAATATAACGTTGGTCATCCTTTTCGTCGGGGCGGCATGCGCCGCGGTCCAAGAAGGGTCCGAGCTGGCCCGGCCGGCGGTGACCTTTATGCCTCTCGCGGACGAATCCCCCGTCGGCGAGGAACTGCCGCCGCCCCCCGGCGCCCCGTTCGACGTCGAGGCACCGATGCCGTGGCTCGCCGACGGTATTCCCGGCCTATTGGAACTCGCGCTCGAGCGCGCGGCCGCGGTAAATCTCGTGTCCCGTACGGACCTGGCGCTGTCGCTCAAGAAGCGGCGCGACGTGGACCTTAGCGCGGATACGCCGTTCGAGGTCGTCGCGGACGTCGCCGAGCGCACAGGCGCGAGGTACGTCGTGGGCGGCTCTTTTACCAAGGAAAAAAAGGACCTCTCGTTCACGGTGAGGGTGTGGGAAATAGCCGTCGAAGCGGCGGCGGTTCCGGAGGTCGAAGGCGCGGGAGAATATAAGGCCGAGATGGACCGGCTCGAAGCGGAGCTGGAAAAATTGGCCGGCGAGCTGAGGGAAGTCATAGGCGCCCCCGGCCTGAGCCCGGAGGAGAAAGAGGCCCGCGCCGCGGCGATCGAGGCGGAGTTAACGGAAAAGGCTTTGCGCATGGCCGAACTTGCTAAAGAGCAGTTTAAAATCCGACCTCCGGAAACCATAGAGATAGTTCCCAGGCTCGAGGAGGGGTTGAATGCTCTCGTCGAGGAACTGGAGGTTCTTTTCGCGGATGCGGCGCTAAGCTGGGATGAGAAGGAAGCCCGCGCGGCGGAAATCCGCGTCGCGATGGGCGAGATGGCCGGTCAGATAATGGAGCGGTTGGCCGTTATCCCTAAAGGGGAGTACGAGGAATTTAGCGGCGGAACCGGCGACGTATTTTCCCTCGTGAACGAGGCCGCGAAGTTCGTACTGGAGGCGACGGGCGCGGCCGAAGAAGCGATACTTATCCCGCGACCGCCGACTACGGATATGGAGGCGTTCAAGTGGTTCGCCAAGGGCGCGGCCAGTCCCTATACCGGCGAACAGATCAGCTTTTTCTTGGGCGCGACGGAAAAAGACGCGAACTTCGCGGGGGCCCATTTGCATTTGGCTGAGGCCTACCGCGCGGAGAAGAATTACGAAGACGCGAAAGCCTCGTACGAGAAAGCGCGTGAGCTGGCCGACTATTATCCGTCGGCCCCGTACGGCTTGGCTTTAATATCGCGCGTGCTCGAGCCACAGAGCGCCGACGCCGCGGCGGCTTTGCTCGACGAAGCGCTGGCCATAGATCCTTCGTACGCACCGGTATACGAAGCGCGGGGCGCCGTGTACTTCGCCGCCGAAGATTACGAGAAAGCCCGCGAGGCCTACGAGACGTTCATCGCGATCTGGCCCACGAGTAAAGACGGCTATTACGCGCTGGGAAACACGCTTTGGCTCATAGGTAAAGACAGCCCGCAGTGGAAATCCCTGCTCCGCGCCGCGATCGAGTCCTACGAGAAATCGTTGTCCGTAGACCCCGACTTCGCGGCCTGCCACTATAACCTGGCGTCGGTCTACAAGATATTCGAAGACGTCGAGAAGGCTATTTACCACTACCGCCGTTACGTCGAGCTGGAGCCGGATTCCCCCCGGCGCGGCGAGATCGAGGAAACCATCGCCGATTGGGAGGAAAAGTACGGGTTGAAATAACGGCCGCGTGCTTAAGTCATAAAAAATTGGGGCCCTGCCGGGCCCTTTTCGTTTGCTTTATTTCGAGCGGCTTTAGCGCACGAGGACGACGGTCCTTGTCGACGGGGTAGCGATTTCGCCGACGCGAAGGCAGGCGATGTATACGCCGCTCGCTACGGGCGCGCCCCCGGCGTCGGTCCCGTCCCACTCCGCGACGTATTTTCCGGGCGTTTTGGCCTCGTTGACCAGGTAGCGGATCAGTTTACCCGATATATCGTAAACGGCGATCGAGGTTACGACCGCGTCGCGGTCGGCGGGCGCTACTTCGTACGCTATGCTAACTTGCGCTATAAAGGGGTTGGGGTAGCAACGGGTTATGGCACTGCGGGGTTTGGGCGCGCCGCCCACGGCCCGGACGGCTTTGGGGCCGTACGTCCGGACGCGGCCCGAGGAAAGGCGCTCCTCGAGTTTGTAATAATAGATGGTGCCGTCGTGTACCTTGTCGTCGCGGTAACTGTAGGAGGCCGTCGGTTGTTCTTCGACGTACGCTATTTCGTAATAGACGATACTTCCGCTTACGCGGTCCCTTATTCCTTTAAAGATAGCCCAACCCGATCGCCCCGGAGCCGGTTCGGCTTTCCACCGGATAATGATGGCGCCGCCCTGGACGGCCAGGGTGAAAGCTTGGCGGTCGGCGGCCGGCGCCAGATATTTGCCCGTACGCCAGTGGTTGCCCCCGAACATGGGCCAGGGGTTGGCGGACGGCTCGAACGCCGCGTCGGTGCGTATCACCTCGAGGTATCCGTTTTGGGCGCCCACGACGATATCCATGAAGCCGTCGTCGTCCACGTCCGTTGCCGCGGGCGTGGAGGTAATGCCGGTACCCGATAATTTGACGGGGAACCCGCCGGTCGGCGACCCGTTTTTTTCAAAGGATAGAAGCGAGCCGTCGTACGTTACGAGTAATATTTCGGGGAGGCCGTCGCCGTCCGCGTCGACCATCAGCGGGGCCGCGGCGACGGTCTGCCTTAGTTGTTTCGGGAAGCCCGGCCGTGGCCTACCGTCGGCGTCGAAGACGCCGATCGTTGCGCCGTCGATGTACCTGCCCCCGCCCACGAAGACCAACGCCAGTTTGCCCCGGCCGTCCACGTCGCCCACGGCCGCGGGTACGGTGATGGGCTTGGCCCCGAATGACTGCGGCCACCCCGGACGGACGGCCCCGTCCGCGTCGACCACGTACGCTAGGCCGGCGGTAGTGCCGACTAGGACCTCGGTTCGGCCGTCGCCGTCTACGTCGGCCAGTACGGGCGCGCCCGCGACCTGCCCGTCGAGCGCAACCGGCCATCCGACGGCTCCCGCCCCCGACGTATTGAAGGCATAGATTTTACGACCGGAGGCGACGACCACTTCCGGTTGTTGGTCGCCGTTGAGGTCGCCCACCGCGGGCAAGCCGTGCGAAGGCTCCTCGAGCGCGACGGGCCACCCGCCGACGGTCGTCCCGTTACCGTGGTAGCCGTAGAGCGCGGCGCCGGCGGCGGCGAATACTTCCAGGCCGCGGTAGTTGGTGAAGTCCTGGACCGCGACCCCGCGTGAACCCGCGGCGCCGAGTTCCTTGGGCCACCCCGGCACGGGTATCCCGCCGTGGTCGAAAGCGTAGAGCTTGCCGTCGTCGGAGGCGAATAGCACCTCCAATTTTTTGTCGCCGTCGAGGTCCGCGAGCGCGGGCGAGGAGCACTCGCCGCTCCGCGCGCCGGTTGAGACGGGAAAGCCCGAAAGCGGCCTCCCGTACGCGTCGAGCAAGTGGAGTTTTCCGTCCCAGGTAGCGATCGCGATTTCGCGGCGGCCGTCGCCTTCGACGTCGGCGACCGCGGGCGACGAATCGTGGCAGGGGCCGACGTTCACGGGCCAGCCTCGGAGGTAGCGCGGCTCGGCGGCCGTGGCGAACGGCGCGAAGGCCGCCAAGCCTACTGCACTTAAAATTGTCAGATTTATTATATATTTACGGTTTCCCACGGCTAACGCAGATTATACTAAAAGGCCGCTTCGATTTCCAGCTTTAATTCGTTCGCGCGATGCTCCTCGAATTCCGTCGTGCGCAGGTCGTAGCTTGGGTCCCACAAGGCCCGCGTATAAGTGACGTCTATTTTCACGCCTTCCTTCGGCGCGTACGATAGGTGGGGGAGAACCGCGACGCTCAAGGATTTGTTCTCGCGGACCCTGGTGACCGGGTCATCGGGGGCGCGGCCGCCGGGGTTGATGTAGCGGCCTCCGACGCCGAAGAACAGGTTTTCCGTAAAGAAGTATTCCGGCTCGCCGAAGAGGAGGAGGTAATCGTTAGTATCTACGCCGTCGCCGAACGTGCTCTCGTAGTTGGCGCGCCACACTTCGTACAGGACGGCGCCGCGGAACCACAGGCGCGGCCCGATCAAACGTAAGCCGAAGTCGGGGTAAACCTGGAAGAGCATGCCGCCCGTGGGGTTTCGCAAACTTTCGTCGTCTGCAAACCGGTGGTACGCTGCAACGGCGTAGAAGTCCATAATCAAAAATTCCCGGGAGGTTTCTACGCCCGCGTGTATCGTGTCCCCCAGGTTGCCCAACGTGCCCCGCGGTTCCGGTGCGAGCGTCTTCTCGCGCCAGTATAAATTTCGCCAGAACTTGGGAAGCGCCGGCGCGTAGTGCGTATCCCATAGCGATTTCAAGTCGTAATTCATCCCTTCCGACGCGAGGAAAAAGCCGAAGCCGCCCGCCCGCAAATTCGTCGCGGCTATGGCCTGGTGCTCGAGGCCCGCGCCGACGTCGAGGGAGGCGGTGAGCGACCCGAATTCGCGGCGGGCGCGTACGCCGAAGGGGTCGAGGTACGCCACGAAAGAAACCGGGTCGATGCGGTTGACGAGGTTGTTGTAGTACCCGCCGTGGCCGTAGCGGATGTCGAAGCCGCCGAGCGTGAAGTCCGTACCGCGCCAAAGGTCCCTCAATTCGACGTTCACTTGCTCGAGGGAGCCGTAGACGTATTTGGTTTCCGCGCGTTCGGCGAGGTGGTATACGCCCGCCTCGCTCTCGAATAGCGCGTAGCGATAGAATTTCGACTGTTTTCGGTCGTCGAACGTGAAGAGGAGGTTCGCGGCCACGTTGTCGTCGAAGGCCGCGCGTATGCCTACGTCGGCCTCGAGACGGAAGTCGTAGACGGGGTCGGCGTCCCTTACGATGGTGCTCGAGGGG
>CAZWAM010000006.1:13125-27004 GCA_964631855.1 uncultured bacterium
CCGGCCTACGCCGGTCCCCAGCGCCGGGAAGGCGATGGATTTCAGGCCGATGGAATCGGCGTTCGCCAGCGCGGCCTTCGTCGCCCGCCCTATAATCTCGGCGTCGGTCTTACGGTCTTCCGCCATTACGGCGGCGTGGATGACGAACTTCGCCGGCAATAGGCCCGCCCTCGTGCGGGCAACTTCGCCCAGGGCCACGGGCGCTTTCTCGAGCGCCTCGCGCTGGACCGTGGCGCCGGCTCGCTTCGCTATGGCCCCGGCGACGCCCGCGCCCAATACGAGCGAGGTGTTGGCCGCGTTCACGATCGCGTCGCCGTGCCAGCCGGTAATGTCGCCTTTTTCGAGTTCGATAATTGCATCGCCGACAAGCAGCTCGTCGCCCATCGTTTTACCCCTGATTAGTCGCGGCGTCGGCGGCCACGTTACTCAGAAACAGGCGATTATGAAAGCGTACGCCTTATCGTAAATTAAGTATTGCCCCCAGTCGCGGCTGTCCAGGTCGACGCCCGAGGCCATTTTAAACGCGTAGTTCTCGCCGAACTTGTATTCCAGCGAAATTGGTACGCGGTTCTGCGTTTTTTCCCGGTCCCAGGTTTGGCGAGAGCCGGTATCGAGGTTAATTTTTTCGGCGTTTATAGCCTCGCCCATATAGCCGGTCTCGAGGTAAAGTTCGCGCCAGGTCCGCAGGCGCCACAGGAGGTGGTAGATCAGTTCCGTTTTTTCGTAAAGGTAACTGTCCTGCGGTTCATAAGTAAAGTTGAAGCGGCGAGTTTGACGCCGGCGCTCGAGGCCGGCGCGGACGCGGTGCCGCCCCGGGGGTTGGTAGTACGCGCCGCAGCCGTGGGAGCCCAGCGTTAGCCGGCCGTCGTATTCTTCCTCAAGGGGGACCTCCCCCAGCGGCGGGTCCGTTAGTCGACGCGTCTCTTCCCATTCGCTGGCGGCGCCGCGGTAGTACGCCTCCAGGTTCGCTGGTAAAGTTTTCCACATAGCGACGGCACCGTACCGTTCCGCGTAGCGCCGCGCCCAGTCGGGCCGTTGGCCGTAGAAGTAAGTATAATATTTGACCGACGGCGTTCTCCAAAACCCCTCCCCCGTGACCTTGAAACCCAACGGGAAGGACCAACCCCCGGCGAACTCGTAGCGTCGGGGGCTTTTCGCGAACATCTCTTCGTAGCCCTCGTCGTATTTCGAGCGCCGGAAGGAGTAGTTGTTGTCGAAGTCGATGGCGGTGTACCCGACTTCGAGGAAACGGTCGCGGCCGTAGTCGAATTTGACGGTGGCGCCGGCGTCGCTGTAACGCTTCCAGAACGTCGGTTGCGTCCGCAGGCCCAGCTTGAACCAACGCCAAAGGCGGAACTCGAGCTCGAACTCGTTGAGCTGGCGCTCGTCCCACAGCGGCTCGAGGCCGTCGTATCGGTCGTAGCGGTAGAGGAAGCGGAACCAGTCCGTGAAGGGCGCGGCGAACTTGACGTCTTGGCTTAGGAACCATTGCCGCACGTTGAGGCTCCCTATGGCGAGGCGGACGCCGATGTCGTTTTCGGCCCAGACGCGCTCCCAGTCGCGGTCGTACGAGAGCTGTACTAAGTCCATCGCATATTCGGCGTCGAACTCCTCTTCCGTGTTGTACGGCCCCGGTATGTATAGGCCCGCCGCTAAGCCGGCGCCGCAGGTTACGGCGAACGCCCCCGTCACGTATTTCAGGTATTTCGGTAATTCGGACATATGCCAGAATGCCCCCTATGCCGGGGGCGGGTAATAGTAGCCGATACCCGCGCCGCTGTCAACCTAAATCCTCGACTACAAGCGCCCGGGCAAGACGGCGCCGTGGCCGCTTAATCTTAGGGCCAAGGCCGCGGCCGCGCCCGCTATCAACGCCGCCGGTACGGCCCAATCCCACCGCGACGGCGGCTTCGTGCCGTAGGGCGTAGGCCGCCGCGTGGCCCGGTAACCCCTGAGCTCGAGCGAGGTCGCGAGCTGGTCGGCTGAGCGCAGGCTGTAGAGGAAGACCGGCACGACGAGCGGCAACGCGCGGCGCGCCTGCGAGAAGAAGTTCGAGCCGAACTCGAGGCCGCGGGCGCGTTGGGCCTCGAGCGCGCGGGCGCTCGTCTCGAACATCACCGGGAGAAGGCGGAAAGCCAGCGTGAGCGTGACGGTGGCGCCGGGCGGGACGCGGAACGATTGCAGCGCTCGGCCGAATTCCTCGGGCGTCGTCACGGCGAGGAACGCAAGCCCCGCGAAGAGCATCCCGACGATGCGCAGACCCACGGCCAGGCCGTAGAGGACGCCGAGGTCCGTCGCGCGGTAAATAGAGAACCGCGCCACAACCCGCCCCGCGTCGATGAAGGGCGGCCACATCACGACGCTGAGGAGGATGAACGCCGCGGCGAGGGGCGCCATATGGCGTAGGGCCCTTCCCGCGCGGCAGAAGAATACCGCGGCGAGCGTAACGCCCGCGGCCAGGGCCGCCACGTACGCGGGGTGGTTGAACGTCGTCAGTAACGCCAATACGACCGCGAGCAGCGTCAAACGCGCCGCGGGGTGCAGCTTTTTCAGCAGCGGTTCTTTCATCCCCGGTTTTGAACGGCCCCGTTTTGCAGCGCGCGCGTTAGTTCTTCGCCCGTAACGGCGTCGAGGCCCAGTTCGCGCGCGAGGCGCGCGGCCAGGGGCGGCTCGAGCCCGGCGCGAGACAGTAGCTCCGCGTCGGCGAGTATGCGCCGTGTTTCGCCCTCCGCGAGAACGCGGCCGCCGGCCACGACGGCGACGCGGCGCGCGTAGCGCGCGACGACGTCCATGGCGTGCGTTATGAAAATTATCGTAGCGCCGCGCCGGTTGAGGGCTACTACCGCCTCCATTAACGAAGCGACCTCGGCGCGGTCGAGGCCGGTGGTGGGCTCGTCCATGACGAGGACCTCGGGTTCCATCGCGAGGACCGAGGCCAAGGCGACGCGCTGGCGGTCCCCCTTGGGCATGGCGAACGGGTCCTCTTCCTCACGGCCCTCGAGGCCGACCGCGGCCACCGTGGCGGCGACGCGCCGGTCTATCTCTTCCGCGGGTAGGCCGAGCTGTCGCGGCCCGAAGGCGATTTCCTCGCGAACGGTGGCGCGAAATATCTGGTGGTCCGGGTTTTGGAACAGGTAGCCGACGGTTTGCGCGCGGCGTCTTGCCGGCAGAGAGCGCGGCGCGCGTCCGCGGATGCGCACCGTGCCCGCGGTGGGCTCGAGGAGGCCCGCGACGGCCTTGGCGAACGTCGTTTTGCCGCCGCCGTTCTCGCCGACGAGCGCGACGAAGTCGCCCTCGTATATCGTGAGGTCGAAGTCCGCGAGCGCGGTTACGCCGCCGGGGTAGGTAAAAGTCAGCGCGTCGGCCACGACGGCCGGTGGGCCCGGCGCGGCGTGCGCGGTTTCGTTTTCGTAGGCCGTCTTTTTTATTTTAACTGAGGGGCGCAAGCGATAATCGGAGCCGCGCCGTTCGAAAAACTTCAAGAAGGGTAGGGGCGCGACGCCCGCGCGCGGGGCGAGCTCCGCGTCCGCCAATATTCCGTGGGGTGCGCCGTGTGCGACGAGTTCCCCCCGCCCGAGCAGCGCCACTTCGTCCAGCTCGAGCGCCTGGGCGGCGTCGTTGTCGGCCGCGACCGCGGTCCGGCCCCGGTCGCCGAGCTCGGTTACGATCCGTTTTAGGGCGGCCTTGCCGGCCGGGTCGAGGTCGGTCGTAGCTTCGTCGAACAGCAAAAGCTGCGCGTCGGCCGCGAGCGCCGCGGCGACGGCGAGGCGTTGTTTCTGGCCGCCGGAAAGGCTTTCGACGCGCCGGCCGCGAAGGACGTCGAGGCCGCAGGCGGCGAGCGCGCCTTCCACGCGGGCCGGTATTTCGGCCGCGGGTACGTCCAGGTACCGCGGCCCGAAGGCGACCTCGTCCTCGACCGTCGTCGCCACCAAGGCGGCGTCGAAGTCTTCGAAGACGAGAGATACCAACCCGGCGAGGTCGCTCGGCCTCGAGCCGGCGAGCGACTCGCCGAATACGTGGACGGCGCCGCTCAGCGTACCCTTCTTTACCGCGGGCACGACCGCGGCGAGCGCCGCGAGCAGCGTGGATTTCCCGGCGCCGGAGTGGCCCAGGACGCCCAGCGTACGGCCTTCGTCGAGCGCGAGGTCGATATGGGCGAGAGCCGGCCGGGGCCGGCCTCGATAGGCGAACGTTAAGTCGGCTACCTCGAAAGCTTTGGCCACGGGCGGGTGATAGTTAGGGCGAGCGGCTTATCGGCCCTTTAGATTTTGGCCGCCGCCGCCTCGAGCGCGTCGGCGTATTTGGAAACAGCTTGTTCGTAGAAGTCGAGGGCTCGCGTTACTTTATCTTTGTGGGTAAATTCCGCGTCGAAGTGGGAGGCCAGCTCGAGCGCGGCGTGGGCGCCGAGTTCCGCGCTGGCCATAAGGTCTTTTTGGGCGGTTGTGACCTCCGCCGGCGGCACCCGTTGCTCGAGGAAATGATAGGCGTCGGCGAGCTCCGTGGCGCGGTCTTCGCAGTCGCGCGAGTAATCTTTGCCCGACGACGCCTTGGCGAACAAATCGCCCAGCTTGTCGAGCTGTTTACCGATTCTTTTGGCCGCGGCGCCGAAGTCGGCGTAATATTGCGCGTCCGCTTCCGATATCTCGGCGGCGGCCGACGCCGCCACTACCCCGAGAGCAGCCAGGGCGATGATACATTTTAATTTAAACATAATTCCCACCCCCCTTTTCTTCGACTAAGGTTATTGTTTGTTTATCCTCGTTTATCTCGAGATCGGCGAAGGCGGCGGGGGCCCTTTGCTTCAGCTCTTTCAATATGGCGATGGCGAGCTGGCGTATCTCCCACTGGGCGGCGGCGTGGCCGCGGAGCGCGAGGATGTGGCGCCACTCGCGGAAGTTGGCGGTCACGACGACCTCGGTGGCCGCGGCGTTCGGCAGGACGAAGCGCGCGTCCTCGGGGGCGACGCCGGCCTCGAGAAGTTTGTCGTACGCTTCGCGGGCTTCTTCTAAGGCTTTGCGAAAAAGGTCGAGCGCTTCCGTGTTGGCCGCTATCGCGGGGGGCGTGACGTACGCGAGGCCGTCTTCCTTCACGTACCGTTGGCTACGTTGCGAGTAGGAGGCGAGGCGGTGGCGGACGAGTTGGTGTGTAAGGGCGCGGGAGACGCCCTTGACGCGGAACGTCGCCGAGGCGTGCTCGAGGACCGAGAGGTGGCCGCGGCGGATGAGCATGCGGATAAACTTCGCCGCCGAGTCGGCGGCGGCGCGTTCGCCGGTGTCGTAGCAGGTGCGCCCCGCGGCCTCGATGAGGCGCTCGGCATCCCGCGTTATCGTAAGTAATTCGACTTCCAGCGTTGACTCCTTGACACGCGAGCGGTTTTCGCTTATAATTAATTATAAATTAATCGGGGCAGTAGCTCAGCTGGAAGAGCGCATCCCTCGCACGGATGAGGCCGTCGGTTCGAATCCGATCTGCTCCAACCCGCCGGGTCGCAAGGTCCGGCTTTTTCTATTTAGATTTTAACACTTTTTCCGCGTTCCGGCAACGGCGATTGCGCCGGGCGGTTGCGGCCGAGGTGTTTGAGTTTTTGGAGAGGAGGCGAGGTAGCAGGGCCTACACGTTTCTGTTTACGTTAAAACGGCGCCCACCAGCCGGTGCAGCAGCGAGCGGCGCAGCTCGACGGCGTCGTAGGCGCAGGCCTCGTGGCAGCAGTAGCACCGGATGCATAGCTTCTCGTCGACGTACGATTTGTCGTTGATGACGGCTACGGCGCCGACGGGGCAGCTCTCGCGGCACAGCGCGCAGCCGGTGCAGCGCTCGCGTCGCACGCGCGGCTGGACCGAGAGGCCGTCGCGAAGGAGGTTTGTCATAAAACGTTGGAAGGGCCCGGCGTTCGCGAAGCCGCCTTCCTCGATAATCGTCGGCGGCCACTTCCAATCGTCGAGGGCCAGACTTTCGAGCGACGGCCCCACGACCTCTAAATCCCCCGGGCGGTTGGGTCTTATATCTCGACGCGCCGCCGCCCGCAGGACCGGGTGCCGTTCCGGCGCGAGGCCCGTTATCGCGCCCGCGGCGACGTCCAACGCGAGGGCGGAGGGGCCGGCCATAATAAGGCCCACCTTCCTCGCGTCGCCCAGGCCCGGGCCGTTGCCCTCCATCGCCACCACCGCCTCCATAACGTTGAGGACCGGTTTAACGAAGAGAGCGACGTCGAGCAGGACGTCGGCGAAGTTGTCCACCGTCCGCATCCGCGCGTGGTAACCGGGTTTGTCGAACCCCGGGAGGACGCCGAACAGGTTTTTGACGGCGCCCGTTAAGATAGTGAAGGCGTGGGTTTTGAGTTTACACAAATTAATTACCGCGTCCGCCTCGAGGACCGGCGTTATAACGTTGAACCGTTTCGCTACGCGCGCCTCGTCGACGAATACCGTTTGCGACGACGTATCGTAGTTCAACTCTAAGCCGACGTCGTCGGCGAGCTTGAGGTATCCCGCGCGGCGGTAGCACTTCTCAAGGGTCCTCTTGGTATAGGGGAGGCCCGAGCCGGGGCTGTCCGCTAGGACCGGCGCGGCGCCGACCTCGCGAACGGCTCGCGCCACGGCCTTAACGACCGAGGGGTGGGTGGTCACGGTTTGTTCGGGCCGGGCGCCCCGGAGGAGGTTCACCTTGAGGACGACGCGCTGGCCCGGTTTGAAAAAGGCTCCGAATCCGTCGAAGGGTTTGAGTGCTTCGCCGAGGGCCGCGTATACCGCGGCGTCGTCGTACGAGGGGCAGCGCGCGATAACGATCTTATTGTCCATTGCGGGGGCGTTTTACTATTTCGTCAAAACGGAGGGAAGCTAGAGAGGCGCGCGGACGGGCCGCCGGCTCCTCGGCGGGATAACCCAACGTCATCAGACATACGAGCGCGTACTGCTCCGGCACGTTCAAGACGGCGCGCACCCGTTCCTCGTCGTAGTTATTTATCCAACAGGTGCCGAGGCCTTCGGCCGTGGCGGCGAGCGTGGCGTAAGCTGCGGCGATGGCTACGTTGTAGCGAATGTACATGTCCCAGGTCCAGGTGCCGCGGGTCCGCGCGTACGGCGCCGGCGCGCCCTCGGACGCGAGGTAGCCGAGAAAGGCAAGGGTAACCGGTGCGTCGGCGATGAAGTCGTTGTGGGGTGCCGCGGCGTCGGCCAAGGCCCGCCGACGGTCGCCGTCGCGGACGACGACAAAACGCCAGGGTTGGCGGTTGTGCCCCGAGGGGGCGAGCCGTCCCGCGTTTAGGATGCGTTGCAGCGCGTCTTCGGGTACCGCCTCGGGGCGGTATTTCCGAACGGAACGCCGCCCGGTAATCGCGTCGTAAACGTCCACCATGGTTTTACCCCGTATATTTTTATACCGATTATAGGGTTAAAATTTACTTAAGTAAAGGCCGCGGGCCGTTAAGATTTCGCTTGATATTTTTTGTATAATAATATATAAGAGAGTGGTTGGCCTCACGGGTTTGAAATTCGCGGGTTTCCAGATAAGGAGGAGGTACCACGATGAGAAACGTACTGTTACTACTATCGGCGTTCGTCCTAGCTACGGCCGCGGTCGTGGTCGCGACGGGGAACGAACACGAGGTAGGCGGCCCACCCATTAGGGGGCACACGGTCCCGTTCTGGTCGGAGAAGGCGGCGATGCGATTTCAATGTATGTGGTTACAATCTGAGATAGGCGAAAAGGGTCGCGTCGTCAAGATCGATTTCGGTTTTAAACAATACGCGGGGACGCCGCCGGCCACGTTTACGGGCTGCAAGATGCTCTTGTGCCATACCACGGTCAATAAAATCGGCACCAATTTTAAAAGTAATTACGGCGGAAAGTCGCCGGTCCAGGTCTTCAGCGGCAAGTTTGTGGTGCCCGCGGGCCTACAGGAGAACGACTGGTTCATGGTGGTTGCGCCGAAGGCTTTTACTTTCAACAATACGAACAATTTGTTGATGGAGGTGGTCTGGACCGGCGCGAGCGGCGCCGCGGAGAACCGCTTCTGGATAGCGGATGCCGACCAACCCGGACGGGTAAGGGCGTTCAGCGCTACGGCTATCAAAGGTACGGTTTTGGCGAACCAGGGCCAGGTAGCCAGGATCACGATCGGCAGCCAGGCGGTCAACCCAACCAGTCTGGGCAGAGTCAGGGCCCTTTTCAGATAGTGACGCGTCCCGTAAACTTCAAGACGCCCCTCGGCCGAGGGGCGTTTTCCGTTTCATTTCGCGGCCGTGCCGTCGCGGTCGGCCTGGATTTGGTTTTACCGTCGGCCCGAGTTATATCGACGTCCTTGGGCCAATAGCTAATTATCGGGAGGAGTGACCCTATGGGCGCCGTATTTTCCGCCGAACGTCAGCTCCGGGATATCCAGGTCGGCGGCGGGCCGGATATGCCTTAAGTACGCGCGCGGCCAATAATTTTTGTAAGTGCGATAGACCGGCTCGTCGTAGTCGACGATGTAGTCGATTTTTTCCCCCACTACGTATTTGTATAGCTCGCGGTTCTTAATTGCGGCGAAGGCGGCGTTGTTGACCGCGCCGTCGACGTTGGTTATGCGGTTATCGGCGTAGTAAGATATGATCCCGGCGTTGAATGCGGCCGCCTTTATCGCCGGCCGCGCGTTGACCCACTCGGCGCCGCGGTACATTTCCGTTTGCCAGGGATAGGACGGCGACACGACCCTTTTCACGGCGAAGGGTATACCCGCCACCAACCAGGCCAGGAACGTTAAGATAAATATCAATTTTTTACGGCTCGGCGCCGGGTAAAGGGCGGCCGCGGTCCCCACCCCGAGACAAGCCGCCACCACGAACTCGGAGAAATACCAATCGCGCGTCACTTGCCTTACGGCCGTATGCACCACGAAGTCTACGAATGCCGCGCACGTTAAGGCGAGGACCACCAACAGGCGGCCTCGTCGTTCGCGCGGACCCGCGACAATAAGGCCCCAAGCCAGGCCGATGGGAACGAGGGTCAAACCGGCGAAGGGAGAATAATGGGTTAATCCGCCGAAATCGCGGATGACGGCGCCGAAGCGGCTTATGGGGTCCGAGATTAGCCAACCTGCCTCCGGCGGGTTTCGTACGTACGGCACCGCTACCGCGCTCACCTGGACCGTAGTGCCGAATTCGGCTAAATTCCAAATTAGCCACGGCGCCGCCAGAACCAGCCCCGTTATAACGAACGGCGCGAAGAGTCGTATTTTGCGTCGCCGGTATAAATAATAAAAGGCTACTGTGCCGACGGCGAGCGTATAGTAGATGGTATCGCTCCGCGCTAGATTCATTAAAGCGCATAGAGCTCCCAGCAGCGCGATATCGCCGAGACGCCAACGGCCCTGTTCTAATATGCGTGCGAGTTGCCAGGTCACGAGCGCGACCAGCGTTAGGCCCAAGGCTACCTCGAGGCCGCACACGGAGCGCGCGATTATCGTGGGCGCGGCCGCGAAACAAGCCGCGCCGAGTAGCGCGCCGCCCCGCGAGTCCGAAAGTAATAGGCCGACGCGGTAGATAATGTAGGCGGTTACCACGTCGAGCAAACCGCTGAGTATTACGACTATCCTTATCGGGAGGTCGGGGTCGATGCCTTTGAGCCAGAACACCGGCGTTATCAGGTACGCCCACAACGGGTGGAAGCCGTTGTTCAGGTTGATGCCGTCCAACGTGGGGCCGAGGCCGCGGCCTATGTTCGTCGCGATCTGAAAATAGTAGTACGAATCGTCCGGGATAATATATTGGATGAGGGTTTTTAAGGGGAGGAACGCGACCGCCAGGCGAGGAAGCGCGCCCAGCGCCAAGATGGAGATTAGGATGCCGTTGCCGGTTTTCGTTCCCTGGTTCATCTAGCCGGCCCAGCGTGCAGGCCCGGGTTCCGACGCCGCCCTTGGCGCGGGCGAGCCGGCCGTTAACCGGGCCGAAACGCGACCAATTCCTGGAACCATTCTTTCCCCCGGACCCAGGCTAAGTCGGCGTCGGTCGCGGCTTTCGGCTTGGATTTGGGGTCGAGCTCGAGCGCGCGGCCCAGATGCGCCTCGCACTCTTTTTCGTTACCTTCCAACGCCCAGTAGCAGGCGAAGTTGTAGTGGGTCAAGTGCTCCTCGGGGGCGAGTTCGACGCCGCGTCGGTGGTTTTCGAGCGCCTCGGCGGACCGGCCCGCGCAGTGAAGGGCCGAACCTTTCGCGGTATAGGCTAACGCGAAGTCGGGTTTTTTTCTTATCACCTCTTCGCAGACGGCTACGGCTTCCTCGGCATGGCCCAGCATCGTTAGGGCGTTCGCCTTCGCGATATAGACGCGCAGGTATTCCGGGTCCGCGGCGATGGCCTCCTCGAAGGCCGCGAGCGCTTCTTCGAAACGGTCGGCGTTGAATAATTGGCGGCCGCGCTGGAAGTGGACCTTGGCGCGAAGGCGCGCGGTGTCCTTAGGTTTTTCCGCTTCCCCTTTCATTTGAAAGCCACCAATTTTTGGAACCACGGGTTTTCGCGGAAGGAGGCGAAATCTTCGTCGACGGCGGCCGTGGCCTTGGATTGGGGGTCGAGCTCGAGCGCGCGGCTTAGGTATCGGCGGCACTTCTCTTCGTCGCGCTCGACGGCCCAGAAGCAGGCGAAGTTATAGTAGATGCGCGGTTCGTCCGGCGAGAGAGCGATCGCCCGGCCGAAGTCGGCTTCGGCCTCGGCCCGCCGTCCCAGGTCTTGATACATCGAGGCCCGGGCGGCGTAGGCGAGCCCGGCGCGCGGGTCGCCTGCGATGGCGCGCGCCGCGGAGGCCAAGGCTTCGTCGAGACGTCCCAACCGTTTTAACGCGTAGGCGCGCGCGATTTCCGCGCGTAGGAAACTCCCGTCTTGGCGGAGGGCTTCGTCAAATGCAGCG
Source organism: uncultured bacterium (assembly GCA_964631855.1). Taxonomy (GTDB): domain Bacteria; phylum RBG-13-66-14; class B26-G2; order WVWN01; family WVWN01; genus WVWN01. The sequence goes on from CAZWAM010000006.1 coordinate 24,001, forward strand.
AGCGCTTCGGCGAACTTGTGATTTCGGAAGAGCGCCCGGCCGCGTTCGAAATGCACTTCGGCGCGGAAGCGTTTCAGTTCCTCCCGTTCGGCGTTGGAACGTCCCAAGTGCCTCCCTTCGCCCGACGGTAGGGTTGCTACGTCGGAATTTTCGCGTACCTACGCGCGGCGCCTTCGGCCGGTTGACCTCATTCGCCCCCGGCGCCCAGTTCGCGCCACGGCGGCGCGTCCCACCACCGGCTCGGTTCGAAGGGGACTTCGGCGCTCGCAAGGCGGCCGAGTTCTTCGTTGTAGGCTACCCAATCGTCTATCGCCGCGCCGAGTTTCGGTACCGCGTCCGGACGTTTGGCCGGGTCGGCGGCAAGGGCGGAGGCCAGGTTGCCGGCGACGATGACGCCGTCCTCGGCCTGCGTGGCCAAGGCGCCGTACGCCGCGTCGCCGGTCTTGCCCTGGAGCGGGCCCGCCTGGGCCGAGAGTTTCGTGAATTGGTGCGCCATTTCGCCGACGGCCTGTTGCAGCTCGCCGCGGGCCGTATTTTCCGGCGTGTTCTTCAAAAGGTAGCTGTTTATGTTTTCCGTAACTTCGAACAGGTCGGCGCGGTAGGCCGCGGCCGGCTTGACCGCGGGCGGCCCTTTGGAGCCGCCGCAGGCGGCCATCGCAATACAGGTGCAGACCCATAATAACGCAAGAAGGGCGCTTTTTAACGGCCGTCGCGCCGCCGCCTCGTAACTCGTAAACATCGTTTTATAATAACCTATAATTTGCCGTGTTCGCAACTAAAAAGGCGAACTCTATCCGAGTTCTTGTCTTACGGGATAATTTTTGTTAGCATTAGTTTTGAAGTTCGGATGGCTCGCCGTGAAGGTTTTGGTGACAGGGGCAAACGGTTTTATCGGGAGCCATCTCGTCGAGGCGCTTCTCGAGCGGGGCGACGAGGTCCGTTGTCTCTTGCGGCCGACGAGTAACCGCCGTTGGCTCGAGGGCCTGGATTACGAAGAAGTCGTGGGGGCCCTCGACGATGGGGGTTCTTTGGCCCGCGCCGTGGCGGGGGTGGACGTGGTCTATCATAGCGCGGGCGTGACCAAGGCGCGCAAGGCCGAGATGCTGTACAAGGTTAACGCGGAAGGGACCGCGAACCTTGCGGACGCCTGCCTGGGGCGAGAGACGCCGCCGCTCGTCGTATACGTCTCGAGCCAGGCCGCGGCGGGCCCTTGTCGCGAGGGGGACGCGCTTCGCGAAACGGAAGAGTGCGCCCCCGTAAGCCATTACGGCCGGAGCAAACTCGAAGGCGAGCGCGCTTTGGGAAAACGCGCGGCCCAGTTACCTTTCGTGGTCCTTCGGCCTTCGGCTATCTACGGCCCGCGCGATACGGAAATGTATCTGTTTTTCAAGTTTATAAACAGAGGGATCGAGCCGACTTTGGGGTGGGACGAGCGATACGTGAGCCTCTGCTACATAAGCGACGTGGTGGACGCGTTGCTCCTGGCGGGCCGAAAGGAGAAGGCCCGGGGCGAAGCGTACTTTATAGCTCACGACGAGGTATGGGATTGGCGCGGGATATCGAGGCAGGCCGCGGCGGCTTTGGGCGTTAGAACGTTCCCCGTCCGCATACCCAAGATGGTGCTCTTCGGCGCGGCGACGGTGGCGGAACTGGCCGCGACGTTATCGGGGAAGGTCGCTACCCTTAGCCGCGAGCGTGCCCGCGTTATGTGCGAGGAGCTCTGGGTGTGCGACATAAGCAAGGCGAGAGATGAATTAAATTTCGCGCCCCGCGTGGGATTTGCCGAGGGCGCGAAGTTGACGACGGCGTGGTACCGCGAACAAGGGTGGTTATGAGAGTATGACCGAGCTACGATCTGGTCGGCCGGATATTTTCGAGAAGTGCGAGAAATTTACGGCGGCGAAAGCTGCGATGGCCGCCGGGGTCTATCCTTACTTTCACGTCATCGAGTCGGGCCAGGACCCCGAGGTTATGGTCGAGGGGCGCAAGATGGTCATGGTGGGGTCGAACAATTATCTGGGTTTGACCTCGCACCCCAAGCTTAAAGAAGCGGCGATCAAAGCGACGCAGGAGTTCGGCGTCGGTTGCGTTGGCTCGAGGTTCTTGAACGGTACGCTCACGTTACATATCGAGCTGGAGCGCCGGCTCGCGAAGTTCTGTCGTAAGGAAGCGGCGCTCGTCTTTTCCACCGGTATGCAAACTAACTTGGGAGCGATATCCGCTTTGGCGGGGAAGCGCGACGTCATCGTGACCGACAAGTACGACCACGCCAGCATTATAGACGGCTGCCGGCTGAGCTTAGGCCATATGAAGCGTTTCCGCCATAACGACGTGCACGACCTGGAGCGCGTCCTTCGATCGCCCACCGACGGCGGCGGCGTCGTTATCGCCGTGGACGGCGTCTTCAGCATGGAGGGCGACGTTTGCGATTTGCCCGCCATCGTCGAGCTGGCGAAGAAGTACGGGGCCCGCGTACTCGTCGACGACGCCCACGGCATCGGCGTCCTCGGCTCGCGGGGCGCGGGGGTCGCGGACCATTTCGGCCTCGAGGATGACGTAGACATAATCGTCGGGACGTTCAGCAAGTCCTTCGCGTGCGTGGGCGGCTTCGTCGCCTCCTCCGAGACCGTATGCCACTACCTCAAACATTTCGCCCGTTCGATGATATTCTCCGCCAGCCTGCCGCCGGCCAACGTGGCCTCCGTCACCGCGGCGTTGGACATTATCGAGAACGAGCCCGAGCGGCGCGAGCGTCTGAAAGAGGTAGCCGAGAAGATGCGCCGCGGCCTGCAGGACCTCGGCTACGATACCGGCGAGAGCACGACGCCCATTATCCCGGTCATCGTAGGCGACGACCTCACGGCGCGGACGATGTGGCGCAAACTCTTCGACGCCGGGATATTCACGACGCCCATAATGACGCCCGCGGTCCCTGAGAACCGCGCGCTCATCCGCCTAAGCTGTATGGCCACCCACACCGACGAGCACGTCGAGCGGGTTCTGG
>CAZWAM010000006.1:27104-47802 GCA_964631855.1 uncultured bacterium
ATCCGCCTAAGCTGTATGGCCACCCACACCGACGAGCACGTCGAGCGGGTTCTGGCAGCCCTCGAAAAGGCGGGTCGCGAGATGGGTGTCATCGGGGGGTGGGCGCGGGCGTGATTGCGGTCGACGAGGTTACGTCGAAACGGGACCTCGCGGATTTCATAGATTTCCCGTACCGTTTATATCGCGACGACGCCAACTGGGTCCCGCCGCTCAAACGCGACTTGCGGTTTACCTTCGGCGGCCGGAACCCGTTCTGGCGCCACGCCGAGCGGGCGCTTTTTGTCGCCCGGCGGGACGGCGTCGTCGTGGGTCGCGTGGCCGCGATAAAGGACTACGGGTACGTAAAATTCGCGGGCGAGCCGTGCGGTTACTTCGGCTTCTTCGAGGCCGAGAACGACGGCGACGTCGCGGCCGCGCTCTGGGACGCCGCGGCGGCGTGGCTCCGCTCGCAAGACCTTGCGATAATGAGGGGCCCTATGAACCCCTCGACCAACGAGGAGTGCGCGTTCCTAGTGGAGGGCTTTGACCGGCCGCCGTACATTATGATGACGCACAACCCGCCGTACTACGCGACGCTCGCGGAGGGGTACGGCTTTCGGAAGGTGCGGGATTTGTTCGCTTTCGTGTTGGAAATATCGCTGGCGCGGCTCGAGCGCCTCGAGCGCGTCGCGGCCCGGGCGCTGGCACGCAACCCGGGCTTCGCCGTCCGCTACGTCAACGTCGCCGATTTCGCGGCTGAGGTCCAGCTCGTGCGCGAGATATACAATCGCGCGTGGGAGGACAATTGGGGCTTCGTGCCGCCGACGCGGGAGGAATTCGAGAGCACGGCGCGGCGGCTCAAGTCACTCGTCGTCCCGGAGCTCGTTCCCCTAGCCTTTATGGACGGCGACCCGGCGGGCTTCATATTTACGGTCCCCAATTACAACGAGGTCTTGATCAAGATGGGTGGGAGCTTGGGCCCGTTGAGCCTTTTCAAATTCCTTACGGGCAAGGGCAGGATAAAGAGCTGCCGCGTTATGTTGTTCGGCATCTGCCCGGAGTACCGCAGGCGCGGCGTGGACGCGGTCCTCATGGCGTCGAACCAACGGGCCGCGCTCGAGCTTGGATACAAAGAGGCCGAGTTCTCGTGGGTGCTGGAGGATAACGAGCTCACGAAGCGCGCCGCGGCCATGCTCGGGGCAAGGCCTTATAAGAGATATGGGATTTACGAGAAGGAGATTTAGGGGAGGCTCGGGGTGATTTTTTTAAAGGCGGTGAGGGGGCCCCTTTTTCTGTTTATGCTGAGGGGCGGGGAGGAGGTGATGCGGAGTACGCTAAGAAGCGGCGGTAGACGTGCCGGCGTGTCTTTTAAACCTTGGTTTGGCCGTTCGTGAGATCTTGAATGCAACAAAGATATGTCAAAGTTTCTTTTGAAAGACACGGTACCGCTTATAAAGTTCCCCTCCCAGTCGCTCCATCTCGGCACGTACTTTAACGTTCGTCTCCATTTCGTGATGGGAATCCATATATGCGAACCCGGCGTTCTTGGCCGAACGCATCATCGCCGTACCCAATAACACGTCCAAGCCTCTTCCCCGGTATTCTTGCTTAATCCCGCCAAGTAACAAGTCGAGCTGTTTCGCCTTTTTAGCCGCACGCATTATTTCGATTATACCGAACGGGAAAAGACGCCCTTTTGCCCGGCGAATCCCCTCGCTGATATTCGGGATGCCTAAGACAAAGGCGATAACCTGTTCGTCTTTGGTAATCACTTTGACGAACCGCGGGTCTATCACCGGTAGATACTGTTTGGCCAGGCTGGCCATTTCGGCCTCATCGAGGGCGGTATAACCGTATAAATCGTGGAACGTTTCGTTCATAAGGCCGAGAATCGGCAGGATGTACCGTTTAAGTTCTTTTCTTTTAGTAAACTCCGCCAACGTATATTTTCCCCGCGTCATAACCCTATTATAGATTCTCCGGTAGAATTCAGGAATTTCGTTGAAGAGTTTCACCTTATAAACTACGTAGTCCACTTCCTTCGTGTAGCCCTTAGATTCGAGGAAACGGAGGATGTATTCGAAGTTATAGTACGTTGCGATCGTCGGTTCGTATTCAAATCCTTCCACCAAAAAACCTTCCGGGTCTTGCTCGTTAAAACCCAACGGCCCGACGAGCTTAGCCATTCCCTTTTTACGGGCCCAAGCCTCCACATAATCCAGCAGAATGCGAGCGACGTCTTCGTCTTCGAAACAATCGAAGCAACTAAATCTCGCGTTTCTTTCACCCCTCAGTTCGTTATGTCGCCGGTTAATAATACCCATAATCCTTCCCAAGAGACGAGTCCCGCGGAACGCCAGCCCGAGCGTAGTATCACAATAGGAGAACGCCCGGTTTTTCCGGGGGTTAAAGAAGCGCCGCTCGTCCGCATAGATCGGCGGAACCCACATCGCGTGGTCGCGATGAATCTTTGCCGGGAGGTGAATGAACTTTTTTAATTCCCGGCGGCGGGTGACTTGTTTTACGTGTACGTCCATATACTCCCGACGAGGGGCGTACTTTCTTGCTGCGCTCCGCAACTTCCCGAGGTTTCTATCTTGACCTTAATATACATTATATCGGCCGTCTCGTCTATAACGAATGAACAAGGGCGACGTGGTAACGAAGCGGCCGGCGGGGATGAAAGGCGGTTGGGCTTACAAGAGGTACCGGATTAACGAGAAAGATATTTAGCGTCACCCTACTTGTTCGGGTAGATTAAAAAGGCGGCCGCGCGGCCGCTTTGCCGCCGCGGAGCCCCCGAAAATACTTGCGGCGCGATAGCCGTTAAGGCCGCGAATGCCGGGCGCCTTCGAGCCGCGTTCGGCCCTTTTTCCGCTAAGCCGCCGAAGCCGCGACGGCCCTTACGGCTTCGACGGCCTTATCTATGTCCTCCTCGGTGTTGAACGGCCCCGCGGCGAAGCGTATCGTTCCGCCCCGGCCGAGCGTGCCCAAAGCCTCGTGCGTTAGCGGCGCGCAATGGACGCCGGCGCGGCAAGCGACCTTGTATTCGGCGTTGAGGCGCTCGCCCGCGGCGAAAGGGTCGAAGCCGTCAACGTTGCACGAGAGAACCGGTAGATGACGCCCCTCGTCGGCTGCGGCGTATAGCGTAACGCCGTCGCTCTCGGCCAGGCCGTCGCGCAGCCGCCGCCACAGCGCCATCTCGTGGCGGTAGAGGTTTTCCATCCCCTGGGAGGCGATCCAACGTTGGGCCGCCAACAAGCCCGCGACGCCTATTAAGTTCAACGTCCCACACTCCAGCCGGTGGGGGTACTCGTCGAGGTGGGCGCGGACCTCCGAGGCGATGCCGGTGCCGCCGTGGCGGCTGGGCCTGATCGCGACGTCGGAGGCGACGTATAGGCCCCCTATGCCCGTGGGGCCCATAAGCGACTTGTGGCCCGTAAACGCGACGATGTCTATGTAGTCGGCCGCGGCGCTGACGGGGACTATTCCCGCCGTCTGGGCGGCGTCCACGGCGAGCGGTACGTTCGCTTCGCGGCATATGGCGCCCACTTCGCGCACGGGTTGGATCGTGCCCAGGACGTTCGAGCCGTGAATGAGGAGCACGAGTTTCGTATTGGGCTTTAACGCCTTTTTAAAATCGTCGGGGTCGACGAAGCCGGCGCCGTCGAACGGTACGTACGTAGTTTCGAGGCCGAAGTCTTGCTCGCGGTGGTAGAGCGGCCGCAGGACCGAATTATGCTCGAGTCTGCTGGTTACGACGTGGTCGCCCGGCTCGAGTATGCCGTGTATTATCATGTTTAGGGCGTCCGAGACGTTGTACGTGAAGCACAGGCGGGTCGGCTCGTCGCCGCCGAAAAAGTCGCATAGCGTCTTGCGCGTTTCCGCGACGACTTCCCCGGCCTTAAAGGCGAGTTCGTGCGCCCCGCGGCCCGGGTTGACGCCGTAGTTGCGGTAGAATTCGTACATGAAGTCGTGGACTTCCGCCGGCTTCGGGAACGTCGTGGAAGCGTTGTCGAGGTAAACTATTTCGGTCATGGAATAGTCGTGCTCCGGTTGTTCCCGGGAAACGGATAATTGTTCGGCCGCAGCTCCGGACCGGACGCGGAGGCGCGTTCTTAGTCTATTTATCCGTATACTTTTACGGGGGCCCTAAAAAACGACGTTATTATCGCGGCGGGGTTTGGTATCCTGCATCTCCTAACGGAATACCCCGCCCTTAGTTATATACAGAACGGCATCCGATAAAGCTCCGTGGAGAAGTACCTCTCGCCGCGGTCGGGCAAGACCGTGACAACCCTCTTGCCCGGGCCGAGCCGTTTGGCCTCCCTTTGCGCGGCGATGACGTTAGCCCCGGAGGAGATACCGACGAGGAGGCCCAGGCGGGCCGTCAGCTCGCGGGCCATTTCGAGAGCGTCGTCCGAGGTTGCGGTCTCGATGGCGTCGATGAGCGCCGGGTCTATGAGGTTGGGGACGAAGCCGTCGCCCAAACCCTGGATTTTGTGTTTGCCCGGTTCGCCGCCCGACATTACCGCGGCCTCCGCGGGTTCGACGGCGACGATGCGCGCCGGGACGTGCGCCTCGCGGAAAGCCTCCGCCACGCCCATAATCGTACCCCCGGTCCCGACGCCCGCGACGAAAGAGTCGACCATCCCTCCCGTTTGATGAATTATCTCCGTGCCCGTGAAGAGCTTGTGAGCCTCGGTGTTGTACGGGTTTTCGAATTGGCGCGGGAGATAGACGTCGGCGTCCGCGGCGGCCATCTCCTCGCTCGTCTTGAGCGCGCCGATGAAGCCCTCGGCCTCGGGCGTGAGAATTACCTCGGCGCCCAACGCCTCCATTATGAGGCGTCGTTCCTCGCTCATGTGCTCGGGCATGAGCACGCGCATTTTGTAGCCTTTGGCCGCGGCGACCATCGCGAAGGCGATGCCCGTATTGCCGCTCGTCACCTCGACGATGACCATCCCGGCCTTGAGCTCCCCGCGCCTCTCGGCCTTCTCTACTATGTATTTGCCGATCCGGTCCTTGACCGAGCCCGAGGGGTTGAAGAGCTCGAGCTTGGCGAAGATCGTCGCCGCGGGTTCGTCGTCGAGGGGGGGGAGCTCGATGAGCGGTGTATTGCCGACGTGGCGGAGCATGGCGCGTCCTTCCGGTTATATGCCGGCGTACCGGTTCGTACGTACTTTATCCGCTTTCCCTAATGGCGGACGAATTGGAAAGGCCGCGTTAGAACGTACCCCGTGCCTTACCATCGCCGGCCCCGGATGGGGCCGGGTTTCGGCGCCGTCGGTTTCGTGGAAGTCGTACAAGACACCCGGCTTGCGAAAAGTCGTCGCCGCGTCATCGAGGTAAAATAAACCGGTCGTGGAGATAGGCCTCGGCGTCCTTGCTTATGGGATATAGAGAGGATATCGGGTCGCGCCGGGGTCCGTAATCCGGACGCGGCGCGGCGGCGGGGGAATCACGGTTTCTCTTTTATATCGTCCCAGAAGAGCATGTTTATGTTTTTAAAGATGTGGCTGAAATCCTCGGTGATTTCCTCGTACATGTCGCGGTCGCTCATTATCAAGTAGCGCTCTTCGCATTTCGTGCAGAGGTGCAGGTAGAGGATGGCACCCAGGACGCGGTACAGGCTGCCGTAAGCTTTTTGGCCGGGGCGTGATTTGAGGTGTAGGCAGGAGGTTTGAACCGAAGCCACCACCGACTTGTCTTCGGAGACGAGGTCGAAGGGCCGCGTTATGCGCGTACCGTCTTCCTTGTGGCCGATGGCTATTTCGCCCGGCGCCATCGGCACGCCGACGTATTTAACGAATTCGCGCTTTATCTGCTCGTCGAGGGAAGGTTTCATATTCGCAAGCTTTTGAATGGTAACTTGAAAGCATATGCTTGTCAACGAAAAAGGGGCCGCGCGGCCCTCAGTTGTTAGAAGCTTGGTTGGTATTTGTTTAAACGCGGCTTTGGCGGGCCGGTCGGCGAAGGGGCCCGGTCGCGACGGCGATCCATCGGGAAGAGAAAGGGGCCGCCGTGGCCCCCTGAGTCCGTTCGTGAGAGATCGCGGCCTGAGCCGCCGCTCGTTATTTGAAGGCTACCAACTCCAGGAACCAGTCTTGGCCGCGATACTGTTCGAAGTCGACGTCGGTAGCGGCGATGACGTTTAACTTGGGCTCAAGCTCGAGCGCCCTCGTGAGGTATTCGCGACAACGTTCCGCGTCGGCCCGGGCGGCCCAAAAACAGGCGAAGTTATAATGGTTTCCGGCAAGATTGGGCCCGAAGGCGATTGATTTTTCGAAGGCGGCTTGGGCTTCCACCAGGCGGTCCGTCGCTTGGTAAACGACGGCTTGGGCGTTGTACCCGTGGGGGCTATTCGGCACGAGGCGGAATATATCGTTGGCGGCGGCCAAGGCTTCGTCGTAACGGCCCAGGCGGGTGAACGCCAGACTTCGCCCCATAAGGCCGCGTGTTTCTTCCGGGTCGATTTTGGCTGCTTCTTCAAACGCGGCTAATGCTTCCTCATAACGGCCTGCCCGCAAGTATTCTTTGCCGAAAGTGAGCTGGGTTTCGGCGCGGATTTTGCGGAGCTCTTCGTCGGTGATAACCCTTCCATCGGGCATCAGCCCTGCTCCTTTCGTTTTCGCGGCCGCACGTCAAACCGGTCCGTCCTTTGAGGTGTGGGAAAGTTAAAGAACGTTGCCGGTTGCAAAACGGCTACGCGCCCCGTCTCTTCGATATTCGCCGGGTGGGTTAAACGTCCACTGGAGCCGAGCTTCGTTAGGCCGTTCGTCCGCTTAGCTGCTTACGGAATATTTCGGCCGTCGCGCGCGTCAAGGAACTTGTTAACCCCCCGTTTACCTTGCCCCGAATGCCGCCGCCCCAGCTATAACCGTACCGCGGCGAGTTCTACGGCGCGGGAGCAACTCATATTAATTCGCGTTATTCATAAGATAAGTTGAGTATATTTGTCAAGTATTTTTTAGGGTATAGCGCCGCGCGCGTTGGGATAGAGACGGGGATGGATTAAATTAGTGACCGTACGCGGCGCTTGCACTTTTTTACTTTTTTGGGGGGGCCGGCCGAAATGTCGGCGCCGAGGTCAAGGCGCGCGTGATTTTTTTCGCCCGGGCCGCTTTCTCTTACGGGCCGCGACGCCGTGCGATTATGGGCGCGAGTGAAAAACCGTCCTTTCGGGACGGCCTTTCGCGCGAACTTCGCCCCCTACCGGTAAAGGGCCTTAACCCTTCCCAGCGAGGCCGGCGCGACGTCGGTGTACGAACAGTCGTAGACCCAGATGTACTCGTCGGGGCTACCGGCGGAAGTGCTGACGTAGAGGCGTCCGCCGAAATAGGCGATGCCGTACGGCGCGGTGACGCCGGTTTTCAAAGGCCACGATTCTTTGATAGAACCGGAGGGCGTCATGCCGAAGACCCAACGGACGCTGTAGTTCGCGTACCAGATGAGGTTGTGCCTGTAGTCCCAGGCGAGGTCCATGGCGTAGTTGGTAAACGGCGATTGGAAAGAGGATATCAAACTGCCGTTGGTGGTCGACTGCCACCAAATTCCGGTAAGGTAGCTCTGGTATATGCGGGTGGCCGTGCGGGGCTTGGTTTTATCGCCGTTAATGCAAAGGCCGTAGCGTCTGGCGCCGCCGCTCCAGCCCCACGAGGCCATAAACTTTCCCGCGGTCGTGATTTTGGCTACGTAGCGGTTCGAGTAGTTGTTTAGGCGGAGGTAACCTCCTCCCTCGTAACCTACGCCGCGGACGAAGATGTTGTGGCCGTAGGGGAGGGGGAGGGTGAAGGACCTCACGTGGCTTCCGTTCGATCTCCTGAGGACCATCATAGGATAGTTCGTGGCTACGTCGTAATGGAGCGAATATAGGTAGTTGGCGTCCGCCGCCATGCCGAAATGCGTGCTCCTCCCGGAGTTCGGGAACGAGGCGATTAGGTCTCCCATCCCGGCGAAGGCGGTACTCGCTATCGGCGCGAGGGCCATTAGTATTATTACGCGCTTATGCATGAATGGTGACCTCCTTGGCATAATATAGCGTCTCAGCTATTAGAGCAAGGCCAAATCTATGCACGCTCATTCCACTCGTCACTTGGCCTTCCGTTATCATCTATGCCCACGTACTTAAAGTTCGAACGTGCCACTTCTACCGTTTTTTCTTTTACGTTAGATTTGTAAGCTACAACGTGCAACGTTAAGGACGTTCTACCTCGGGTTTTTTCTTCCACTTCAAATGTTACGATATCACCTAAGTAAACGGGCTTTAAAAATTCTATTCTGTCCACAGAAATAGTAACGGAGTTCATGTTCATAATCTCAGCGGCACATATAGCGGCAGCTAGATCCATCCAAGCCATCATCTGGCCACCAAATAAGTTTCCGTGCCTATTTAAGTGTTCCGTGAGGACCATTTGCTTAGTTATAGTTTTCATAATTAAACTCTGGTATCGCTAAGCTAATAATAGCGTAGTTATTTATTTTACTTCATATCTCTCTAGTAATACAAATTTTAGCTCTCAAACCGCTTATCTATTATGCCGTTTTGGCATTATTTTTTGTGATGCTTTCACGTCAAGATCCCCTCAAAAAATACTACTTGAATAACGCCTTGACGCGGCCGAAGGAGGAGGGCTCGACGGCGGGGTCGGTCCACCTCCAGTATTGGATACGATAGTTGCCCGCGTCGGCAACGTAGAATCGGTAACCGTCCGGCGATACCGCGACGTCGCGCGGCCGGTCTAACTCGCCGGCGTGGGAGCCGGGGGTGCCTATGGCGTCGATGAAGGAGCCGGCGGCGGTGAAGTATTGGATGCGGTTGTTCCCCTTGTCCGCGACGTAGACGTAACCGTTAGGGGCGATGGATATGCCCGCGGGGTCTTTGAATTCGCCCTCGCCCGGGCCTTCCGAGCCCCACTCGTTGAGGTAGGAACCGCTGGCGGTGAAGTATTGGACGCGGTGGTTACATTTGTCGACTACGTATACGGTCCCGTTTTCCGCGACGGCCACGCCTTCGGGGCCGTCGAATTGGCCCTTGCCGCTCCCCCGTTCGCCCCATTTGTCGATGAAGATGCCGGTGGAGGTGAAATATTGGACGCGGTGGTTCCTATATTCGCTCACGTAGACGTCATGATTGGGGGCGACGGCTATCCCGGAAGGCCAGCGGAATTCCCCTTCCTCGCCGCCGGGTTGGCCCCACTTGCCCCGGAAATACCCGTTCAAGCTGAAATACTGGATGCGGTCGTTGCCGGCGTCGGCCACGTAGATGCGGCCGTTGAACGGTGCGGCCGCGCGTTCCGGGTGGTAAAACTCGCCGTCGCCGTCGCCCTCCTTGCCCCATTTACCGCGGAAGGAACCGTTCCACGTAAAGTGTTGGACGCGGTGTAAGTCGAAGTCTACCGCATAAACGTTGCCGTTGCTTGCGACGGTGACGCCCGCAACTTCGTAGAATTCGCCGTTTTTTCTCCCGTAATTGCCCCACTCCTCGCCGTAGACCCAAGGGGCAAACGCCTGGGTAGCGGCGAGGGCTGCCGTTACGGCTGCTGAGACTACGGCACGTTTCAACGTGTTTCCACCTGTTCGATGGGTTGATCGTTCGGCATCCGGCACGTGGATATTTTCATAGGCAGATGTCCGTCAAACGGAATGTAACGGCAAAGGGAATTCGTCCCGGCTTCTGGGAACGGCTGTTTTCTACGTGACGTCTTAGCCGGCCACCGTTACGCGAAGCCGTCGGCTTTTTAAACGCTCGGTGCCCGCGCTGTGGGGTCCCGCGGACCAAACGCCGAGAAGCGAAACCTACTCCCCCGTTTCCGCGTTTGCCCGCCGCCAACCCTAAGTGTTTCTGTTATATTTTACCAGATTCGCGAAAAAAAACAAACATTAAAAAGGGCCCGCGCGGGCCCTTTGCGTTGTGCTTTCGCCCCGGATTTACTTCTGGTACGAGACGAGGCCGATGTCGAGCTGGCCGTCCCAAATACGGAAACCCTCAGCCGGTTCGTAGGTCCAGGTGAACGTGGCCTCGTAGTTTTCGGTGTCCACTGTTACTTTGGCGCCGTATTCCGTCAAGTCGAGGTATTTCGGCTTCACGATGCCGCCTTCTCGTTTGCCCTTTATGCCCTTGGTGTTGATGACCGAGTCCCACTCCCCGGGCGTGTTCGCGACGGGGATGATGTACTCGGGTTTGATGACGCCGAGTTTGACGCGGTTCGCGACGTGGCCGACGAAGACTACCCGCATCGTGATAGTCGCGCCCCCCTCGACGAAGAAGTTCTGGAGCTGGACAAGGCCCACGCAGTTACTCTCGACGACGCAATCTTCGACCTTATCGCTCCACGTAAACTGGAACTCGGCTTCGGCTTTCGGCATGTGCTCCGGGTCGAGCCAGTATATCGTGACGTCTTTTTCACCCCGCTCGAGCTCGGAACACTTGATATCCATTAGCGGGTTGCCGAAGTCGTCATTTACGACCGCCTCGAAGGGCCGGCCGTCGCCCGGGCCGGCGAACTTCGTTTTGATAATCTTACCGGTGTTCTCGCCGGCGAAGGCCGTGGCGGCCAGCGCGAACGCCGCTAGAATAATAATTGCCCGCCTCATAGGAATCCTCCTGCTAATCGTAAAACGATTAAAGCTGCCGTTCGTGGTTATCGGTGTATCATAGCACAAACCGGCCTCGCGGTCAAACTCCTAATACCGGCTACAGGGCGCGTCCGGCCGCGAGGGCGGCTCGGCCGGGCAACGGCGGCGCAAAAAGGTGGCGGCGCGGGCATGGCCGTGGTATAGTTCACGATAAGCGTTGATTTTTATTACGTAAAAAAGGAGAAAATATGCGCACGTTGAATATCGCGCTCGCGGCGACGGCCCTCGCGGTTTCGGCGGTCGCGGCCGAAGAGTACGACCTGGATAAAATCCGCGCCGACGACGAGACGCTATGGCGCGAGTGGTGCCAGGCGGGATGGGATAACTCGGTCTACGGCGAGCCCGTAGACATCGCCGGCCTTTTGGAAAAATATTCCTACCTCTCCGACGACCCGGAGCTGTTGGCGTTTGTTAAGGGAAAGAGGGACGCCGCCTCCTCGCCGCGGGAAGAGCGGCGCCTGCATTATCTTTACCGCGACCTCGCGACGACGTACGAAGCCAAGAGGGTGGCGGCCATCGATGACGAGGTGGAGAACCGCTGTGCGGCCGACCATATATGGGTGCGAGGTTTCGAAGAGGCCATCCCGTACCGCGACCTATACGTTACGATGCGGGATACCGACGACGAAGAGCCTTACATGAACCTCTATTACGCGCTCAGCAATTACTCCGTTCACGTGATGAACCCGCTTCGGCTCGAGCGGCTCGCGGGGCACCACGAGGCGACGCGCGCGATGGGTTACGAGAGCTACGCCGACTTCTTTTATAAATTATTGGGATACGAGCGGGGCGTCCCGGCGGCGCAGGCGGCAAAGTTCCGCGACGAGACGTTCCCAACGTACAAGGAGCTCGTGACCGCGAGATGCCGCAAACTTTACGGGAAGGACCCGGCGGAAACGCCGCCCTGGCAATCGAAGAACATCTATTGGGGTAAGGACTTCGACCCCTATTTCCCCGAGGAGAACTTCCTCGAGTTCACCTATTCCTTCTTCGCCGGCCTGGGGATGGATATCCGCGAGCTGCCCAACGTCACCGTCGACGACGAGGACCGCCCGCAGAAAGAGCCCCGCGCGACGTGCTGGCCGTTCGACGTACCGCGCGACGTTCGCGTTAACCTGAAGCCGGTGGGGGGCGCGGACGACTACGAGGCCGCGTTCCACGAGTTCGGCCACGCCCTCCACGCCGCCTATACCGACCCGGACCTTCCCTTCGAGTTCCGCATGCTCGGCTCCAACGAGCTCACCGAGACGTACGCGATCCTCTTCGAGCAGATGTTCCACGACCGCGCTTTTCTTTTGGAGGAGCTGGAGATGCCCCAGGATGTCGTCGACGACTTCCTGCGCTACAAGCTGCTGCTCGACATGGGCAGGGCCCGGAGCATAGCCTTCGACGTTCTCTACGACGAGCCGCTCCACGCGGCCGAGCTGGAGGACCCGCTCGCCTTCTACGACGCCGAATTGGACAAGCAGCGCCTTTTCCCCAAGTACCCCTTCCGCGTCGAGGCGACGTACCTGAGTATAGACGAGGGCTTTTACGCGTTGTACTACATGGCGGCCTATTACGCCGCGGCACAGCTCCGCGCGAAAATGGTGGAGGAGTTCGGCCCGAGGTGGTACAAGGACGCGGCCGCGGGCGAATTCCTCAAGGGCCTTTTCCGCCGGGGCGACAGCATCACCTTAGCCGAGATGCTGCAGCAGCTCGGCTACGACGAGGGCCTTAACCCCGACTACCTCATCGCCGAATACCAGGCCCGCTACGACGAATTAAAGGATTAACGTTGGGGCGGCCGGCCGGTCGCCCCATCGGGTATTTTAAAAAAGGCGCCCCCGCAGGGGGCGCTCTTAAATTAGTTCCCGTCGTTTTAATCCTCCTCCAGACACTCCGCCTCTTCCGCGACGCGCTCCTCGCCGGGGCCGAAGCGGCGTTTATCGTTTAAACTTGGTCTCGTTACTCGGCGTACGCTTTTTCCTCCTCCGGCGTCATAGTGAGGATGAAGCCGATGTGCTTAATTTCGTCGAAGGTTAGTTTTTTCCTTAGCCATTCCCAGATTTCTTTTTGGCGCTTTTTTTCAGTCTTTTTTTCGAATTCCCGCGTTACGATGGTGAAAATCGGATTTAACCCGCTGCCCGTTTCTATTTCTATACGGGCGTCCGGGTATTTTTCTTTTAAAACTCTGGTTATTTCTTTTTCGTACTTGCGCATTTAGGTCTCGCCGCCTTATACAATTCGTCGAACGCGATTAGTGCCTGTTCCGATATCGTTTTTAGGTTATTCGTACCTAGCTTAGTTCTTTTTTTATTATAAAATTTCTTAAGTTGATTGCCATCCCGATATCTATGGCCTATTTCCCATCTTTCGTAAAGGTCCGTATTCGCCTTTTCTACTTTTTCGAATACGTCTTCGTTTTTTATTAAACCCAAGAAACTTTTCTGTGCTAGGATTTTTAAATTATGTTGTTGGTTTTTAGGTATCGTAGCGTAAGGGTCGTTTTGGTAAATAAATACCCTTAGTAGATTCTCCGCCGCAACCCCTATTAGGTATATCGCCCCTGGTTCGTCTCCGCGGTTTTCCGTCAAATGTCCGGCTTCTTTTCTCCGTTGTAATGCCGCGTTATAATATTTACTCGGGCGCTCGGGTGTCTTCCTTTTCGTTTTGCCGCGGCTTTTTCGTTTCGCCATTGTACCTCCGGTTCCGTTTTTATTATATTATTTTAATCCTCCTTCAAACACTCCGCCTCCTCCGCGACGCGCTCCTCGTCCCAGCCGAAGCGGCCCGTTCTATTCCGCGTACGCCCCTTCTTCTTCGGGCGTCATCGTCAAAACGAAACCCACTTGTTTGATTTCTTCAAACTTTAAATTCTTGCGGAGCAGGGCCCAAATCCGATCTTGCCTATCGGTTTCGTCCATACCTTCGAATTCGCTCGTTATTAAAATAAAGAAAGAGCTTCCGAAACCTACGCCTTCTTCGCGTACTTGGGCGTCAGGAAATTCTTTCCGGAATATTTCTTCGAGTTTATCCCTTAAACCGGGCATTTCTTTCCACCTCTTCGAACCGTTCGTCCTTCGCCGCCGCTTCGAATAGTTTACCTACGGCCTCGATTACCTTAACGCATATATATTTTACCACGTCTCCCTTAATGCGTCTAATATATTTGCGAAACCTTTTACTACCGTAATAAGCCGTTAACGCGTCGTGGTCGCGATACCGGTGGTCAATATTCCAGACGTCATACAAGAACGCGTTTAATTTCCCTAGCCTTTCGTATACTTTCCGGTTTTTAATTCCTTTTAAAAATTGCCGGTATGCTAACGCGTCCAGATTGTGTATTTCGCCCGGCGCGAATTCCGCGGTCGGTTCTTCTAATAAAACGAAACCTCTATAAAGGCATTCCGCGGCGATTCCCGAAAGGTAGATCGCCCCGGCCGCGTACGTCTTAGCGGGTATACCCTTCTCGCCGGCGCCGACTTTTAACCAGGTTGCTTCCTTGAATCTTTGGATGGCGGCCTTTAAATAGCCTTCAGCGTTGTTGATCATCTATTCGGTTGATAAGAGGTGCTGATATAGATATAGTCTAATCGTTTTAAGCTAATCCTCCTCCAGGCACTCCGCCTCCTCCGCGACGCGGCCCTCGTCCCAGCCGAAGCGGCACTCGTCGTACTTAGCGACGTTGGCCTCGTCGACGCGGCAGATAAGGCCGCCGGTCCCGTAGCACTGTTCCTCCGGCTCCGGGAACCGCGCGAGCGGGCATTTGACGCAAATCACCATTATTCTATTTCCGGCAGCGTCCCCTCCTCGTACTTGGCGCGCAGCTTCTCGAGCATGTCCCGCGTCATGGCGTCGAGGTCGTAGGCGGGCTCCCAGCCCCACTCCTCGCGCGCGGCGCCGTCGTCCAGCGAGCGCGGCCAGCTGTCCGCGATGGCCTGGCGGAAGTCCGGCTCGTACGTCACCTCGAAGTTCGGGACGTACTTCTTTATGGCCGCGGCCAGCTCGCCCGCGGAGAAGCTCATCGAGCCCACGTTGAAGTCCGAGTGGTGTTTGAGGTCGGCGAGGTCGGCCGCCATCAGGTCCATCGTGGCCTTCAGGCAGTCCGGCATGTACATCATCGGCAGGACCGTGTCCTCGCGCACGAAGCACTTGTACGGCTCGCCCCGGACCGCGGCGTAATATATCGCCACGGCGTAGTCGGTGGTGCCGCCGCCGGGCGGCGTCTCCGCGGAGATGATGCCGGGGTAGCGCAGGCCGCGGACGTCCAGGCCGTACTTGTGGAAATAATAATCGCACACCAGCTCGCCGGCGACTTTGGTGACGCCGTACATCGTGCGCGGCTTGAGGACCGTCTCCTGGGGCGTGTTGTCGCGGGGGGTCTCCGGGCCGAAGGCCGCGATGGAGCTGGGGACGAGGACCTGCGTCATCTCGCGCTCGCGCGCCACCTCCAGCACGTTCAGCGTCCCGTTCATGTTGACGTCCCAGCACCGCATCGGGTTCTGCTCGCCCACCGCGGAGAGGATGGCCGCCATGTGGACGACGGCATCGACGTCGTACTTGTCGCACACCCACTCGACGGTCTCGCGCTTGGCCACGTCTATGAACTCGAAGGGGCCGGACTCCTCCAGCCTCTTGGAGGGCTTGGTCTTGCGGCCGGTGGCGACGACGTTGTCGGCGCCGTAGCGCTCCCGCAGCGCCAGCGCCAGCTCGGAGCCTATTTGACCGACCGAGCCCGTGACGAGAATTTTCTTGATGGGGGCTTTCG
Source organism: uncultured bacterium (assembly GCA_964631855.1). Lineage (GTDB taxonomy): Bacteria > RBG-13-66-14 > B26-G2 > WVWN01 > WVWN01 > WVWN01. Next base: position 42,472 of record CAZWAM010000006.1, read on the forward strand.
CCATATTAAACGACCTCTCTTCAGGGAGTTAAAAGATTATTGCGTCGCCTTAATTGGGCCGCAAATATACAACGCCTCCGCGGCGAAGACAAGAGGGAATATTCTCAACCGCTGGCGGTCGCTGGTAAAAGAAAACGCCCCTCGCGCGGGGGGGCGTTTTTACGGCTAAGGTCAGCGGTCGTTACCGGAAGAGGGTCTTGACGCGGCCCAGGCTCGTCGGCGCGAGGCCAATCATCGCCCCGATGGTCAGCCGGATGCGCTGGCCGTTGTTGTATACCGTTCCGGTAGTGGCGGTGTGGTCGTACGCGTAGCAGCGGCTGTACGGCTGGCTCGAGCGCCAGCAGGGTACGTCGTGGCCGTCGTCGCCGTTCCAACGGATCTCCATCAGCAAGTTGTCGCGGTTATTGTAGTTGAATCGATTCGGGTTGACGGGGAGGTTAAACCAACCCGTTCCGCTTAAGCCGATGCTCCTCATGTGCGCGACCTCGAGCGGCGTGTAGCCGGTGTAGTTGTTGTTGAAGGCGGCCTCGAGCGCGGCCTTCTTCGTATGGCACAACAAAACGAGGACGCCGAGAAATCTCCCGCTCGCCGAGTTGGATTTCTCGAACTCGACGGCGTTGACATAGCCGGCGTAGTTGATGTCGCGCTGGAACCACAGACACTGGAACCTCAAAGCGTTGCCGGAGCCGCCCCGCCACGGCACGACGTCGGCGGCCGTGCGCGGCCCGACGACGACTACTTTGCCCGAGGCGCTCGCCGCGGGTGCTAAAATGGCGGCTGCGACGACGGCCGCCGCTAAGATTTTTATTTTTTTCATAACGATTCCTCTGTTTTAAATTTAACCCGGATAATCCTCCTCGCGAACTTTATAACACCCCAATTCCCATTTTGCAACAAAAACTTACAGGAAAGAGTGCCGGGGTGAAGATCCCGCCGTCGCCGCCGGTTTGCAAAATCGCTCTTGACCTCGGGCCGCGGCCGTTGTAAAATACGCGTCCTTCCTAAAATCCCGCCAACGGCATCGCCGTATTTCGAAAAAACCCCGTGGCTCAAGGAGAACGCGACGCCTATGAGCAACATCGGCTCTTACGACGAACGACGCAACGACTTCGACTGGGGCCAGGCCCGCGAGGAGCTGGCCTACGACGACGCGCCGACCAAGAACATCGCCTACTTCCTGGCCGAGCGCAACTGCGAGCGCGGCATCGGCGACAAGGTCGCCCTCATCTGGGAGAACGCCGCCGGCGACGCTACCAAGAGGTACACCTTCGACGAGCTAAGGCGATATAGCAACGCCTACGCCAGGCTCCTACGCGAGCTCGGCATCGAGGCCGGCGAGCGCGTGTGTATATTTATGGATAAGATTCCCGACCTCTACTTCTCGTTCGTGGGGATCCTCAAGGCCGGCGCTATTGCCCAGCCGCTCTTTTCGGCCTTCCGCGAGGATTCGCTCTTCACCCGCCTCGAGAACGCGGAGACGACCGCGGTCCTCACGATGAAGAAGCTGGCCGGACGCGTCCGCCGTATCCGCGACAAGCTTCCGGCCTTAAAGCACGTCGTCGTCGTTGACGCCGGCGACGCCGAGCCCCGCGAGGGCGAGACCCATTTCGACGTCTACGCCGGGGACGCGGTAGAATCCTTCGACATCTACCCCGCGGACGAGGAGACGCCGTCGGTCCTGCACTACACCTCCGGGACCACCGGCGCCCCCAAGGGCGCGCTCCACGTCCACGGCTCGCTCATCGCGCAGTACATAACCGCCAAGTGGGTACTCGACATCCGCGGCGACGACGTCTACTGGTGCACCGCCGACCCGGGGTGGGTGACGGGGACGTCGTACGGCATAATTGGGCCGTGGGCGCTGGGCGCGACGCAGCTCGTCCTCGAGCTCGGCTTCATGCCCGAGCGGTGGTACGCCGCCATCGAGAAGTATAAGGTCACGGTGTGGTACTCGGCGCCCACGGCGATAAGGCTTCTGATGAAAGAGGGCGCCGAAATAGTCAAACGCCACGACCTCAGCTCGCTGCGCCACCTCGTCAGCGTGGGCGAGCCGCTCAACCCGGAGGCCGTCATCTGGTCGGAGGAGGTCTACGGCCTGCCCTTCCACGACAGCTTCTGGCAGACGGAGACCGGCTGCATCGTCATCTCGAACTACCCGGGGATGAAGATAAAGCCGGGGTCGATGGGCAAGCCGTTCCCGGCGATGGAGGCCGGCGTGCTCGACCCCAAGACCTTCGAGCCGGCTAAGGCCGGGACGGTGGGCCTGATCGCGCTCCGGCCCGGGTGGCCGGCGATGTTCCGCCAATACTGGGGGAATGAGGAGACGTACAATAGCAAGTTTGTGAACGGCTGGTACATCTGCGGCGACCGCGCCACCGTCGACGACGATGGCTACTACTGGTTCGTGGGGCGCGACGACGACGTCATCAATACGGGAGGCCACCTCGTCGGGCCGTTCGAGATCGAGTCCGCGCTGTTGGAGCACCCGGCGGTGGCGGAGTCCGCGGCGGTGGGAAAGCCGGACCCGGTGAACCTGGAGGTCGTCAAGGCCTTTATTGCGCTCAAGCCGGGCTACGAGGCCGACGACAAGACCAGGCTGGACATCATAAACTTCGTACGCAAGAAGCTCTCGCCCATCGCGATGCCGCAGGAGATCGAGTTCATGGCCTCGATGCCCAAGACGCGCAGCGGCAAGATAATGCGGCGCCTGCTCAAGGCCCGCGAGACGGGAGAGGAAATAGGCGACGTCTCGACGCTGGAAGAAGATTAATCAATAATTTATACTAAAGGAGAAGCGTATGGCCGACGAACTCAAAGATAAGATCCGCGAATACGTCGTCGACGAGTACGTCGAGGAAGGGGAAGACATAGAGGTCAAGGACGATACCCCCCTCATCTCGGGCGGCCTCGTCGACTCGTTCTCGATGGTCTCGCTCAAGCTCTTCCTCGAGACGGAATACAACGTCAAAATACCGGACGAGAAGGCGACGGCCGAGGCTTTCGACACGGTGAACGCCATCGCCGCGCTGGTCCGCGAGTACAAGGACGCGTAAAGAGTCGGCGCCGCCGCGAATTATTTAGCTTAGGAGGATAAAATGGTTTACGGAACCGCCGCCCGCGAGTTCTACCGGAACGAGCTGGTCGGAATTCGCAACGACGGCCTCTTCAAGGAAGAACGCTACATCATAACGCCCCAGGGCGCGGACATCGAGGTGGAGTTCCCGGAGGGCGCGCCGGTCAAGAAGGTCATCAACTTGTGCGCCAACAACTACCTCGGCCTCTCCAGCCACCCGGACGTCGTGGCCGCGGCCCACGACGGCCTGGAGGCCAAGGGCTACGGCATGTCTTCGGTCCGCTTTATATGCGGCACGCAGGACGCCCACCGCGAGCTCGAGCGCAAGCTGACCGCGTTCCTGGGCACGGAGGACACGCTGCTGTTCGCTTCGTGTATGGACGCCAACGCCGCCGTCTTCGAGGTCACGCTGGGCCCGGAGGACGTCGTCATCGCCGACCGGCTGGTCCACGCCTCGGTCATCGACGGCATCAAGCTCTGCGACGCGCAATACGATTCTTACAAACATATGGATATGAAGCACCTGGAGAAGAAGCTCCAACAGTTCGCCGACAAGCGGTTCCGCATGGTCGCCACCGACGGCGTCTTCTCCATGGACGGCGATATTGCGCCGTTGGGCGAGATCTGCGAGCTGGCCGACAAGTACGACGCGATGGTGCTGGTGGACGACTCGCACGCGTCGGGCTTTATGGGCAAGACGGGCCGCGGCACCCACGAGCACTGCGGCGTCGTGGGCCGCGTCGACGTCGTAACCACCACGATGGGCAAGGCGCTGGGCGGCGCCTCGGGCGGCTGCATCAGCGGCCGAGCCGAGCTCGTCGAGCTCTGCCGCCAGCGCGCGCGGCCCTACCTCTTCTCCAACACCGTCGCCCCCGTCGTCGTCACCGCCTCGCTCAAGGTGATGGACATAATCTCCGAGACGACCGAGCGCCGCGACAAGCTCGAGCAGAACACGCTGTACTTCCGCGAGAAGGTGACGGAGGCCGGCTTCGACATTCGCCCCGGCGTCCACCCCATCGTCCCCATCATGCTCTACAACGCCCAGCTCGCGCAGGACGTCGCCCGCGACCTCTACGAGGAGGGCATCTACGTCATCGGCTTCTTCTTCCCGGTGGTCGCGAAGGGCCAGGCGCGCATCCGCGTCCAGCTCTCCGCGGCCCACGAGAAGGCGCACATCGACGCCGCCATCGACGCCTTCAAGAAGGTCGGCGAGAAGTACGGCATCCTCGGCCTTGGCAAGAAGGAGATAATAGACAAGTACGGGATGTAGGGCTTAGGTTTAATTGAACAAAGAAGGCGGCCCGGCGAGGCCGCCACTTTTTCGACTAAGGCTTGATTTGAAAAAAACGGGCCGTTATCGGCTCGAGCGGAGGCGGCTTAGCTTTAAAAAGACTTGACGATACGCTTAATATAATATTATATTAAACAGGATTGGAACGGTAAGAGTTCGGGGTCGAGTTTTATTAAGCCGATTAACCCAAAGGAGGAGTAGATAATGAGACGATTGGTAATATCTATTTTGGTCGTAGCCCTAACGTTGGGCGTCGCGACGTCGGCGCTGGCGACCGGCAGGCGGATCGTCTGCTATTCAGCGCAGTCCACTAACTTCTGTCCGTTCTGGGGCCACGCTTACAGCGGAATGCGGTTCCAGACCAACATCGAGCAGTCGCGCATAAGATACGCGGGCGCCATCAACGAGGTGGAATTCTACAACTCCTCCGTCGACTCGGGCAGATATAATAACTACGTCGTTTACTTGTGCCACACCACCAGGTTGTCCCTCTCTACGACTTTCGGCGTTAACTACTACGCGGCGCCGGTCCTGGTGGCTTCCCGCACCGCCTTCACTATCCCGGGCGCTCGCGGTTGGTTCGGCCTTAAAATGACGAAGAAATACACGTACGACAACGTACGACACCTACTTATCGAGATCCGCTGGGAAGGCGACAACGGCGTGAGCGTACCCATCTTCACGACCAACCCGTTGACGGGCAACCGCCGGATTTGGGCGGTAAACAACCCGAACGCGCCGACGGGCCGCGGCGACGGCCGCGCGTACTACACGCGCCTGAGCTTCAACGCGTATACCGGTTTGTCGCCCACGAGCTTAGGCCGGGTCAAGGCCCTGTACAAGTAGCATTTCCCCAAGCCCAAGAAATCCCGCCTTCGGGCGGGGTTTTTATTTTCCCCTAAGTAAGTGAATAAAAAACGCCCCTATCGAGCGAGAGGGGCGTTCGTTCGTGCTGTACGTTTGCCGG
>CAZWAM010000007.1:0-44612 GCA_964631855.1 uncultured bacterium
GCCCGGACGGGGGGGACGGCGGCCGGGGCGGCTCGGCGTATGCGGTCTGCGACGAACGCTTGCGTACCCTTAACCATTTGGCGGGCGTCGAGGTCGTTGCCGCGGGCCGCGGCGGCGACGGCGCGGGCCGGAAACGGGCCGGCCGGGCGGGCGAAGGCCGGGATATACCGCTACCGCGCGGGACCGAGGTGATTACGTCGGAGGGCGAGGTCCTGGGGGAGATAGCGGCGGCCGGCGACCGCGTTCTGCTCGCCCGCGGCGGAAGGGGCGGCCGAGGGAACGTGCGTTTTGCGACGCCGACGTTGCAGGCCCCCCGTTACGCGGAAAAGGGAAGGGCCGGCGAGCGACGGCGCGTCCGTCTCACGTTGAGGATAATCGCGGACGTGGCGCTGGTGGGCCCGCCCAACGCCGGGAAGTCGTCGCTCTTGGCGGCGATGAGTACGGCCAACCCCAAGGTAGCGCCTTACCCGTTTACGACGCTGGCGCCCCAGCTCGGCATCGTGGAGGTGACGCCGGCCAAAGCTTTCGCCGTGGTCGAAGTTCCCGGCTTGCTCGAGGGCGCGGCCGAGGGGCGCGGCCTGGGGCAGGATTTCCTTCGCCACGTCGAACGGGTCAAGGCCATGGCCGTGGTCGTAGACGTTACGGCATCCGTGCCCGCCGAAGATTATCGAACGGTCCTCAGCGAGTTGGGCCGTTTTAAGCGGGGTTTGCCGTCGCGCGTCAAGGTCGTCGTCGCGAATAAGGTCGATTTACCTTATGCCCCGCGCGCGTTGGACGAACTTCGCGAGGCGCCGGACGTGCCCGTCTTCCCGACGTCGGCCGTCACGGGCGAAGGCGTTGCGGAATTGAAAGAAGTTCTTTCGGCGATAGTCGAATCTTATGATCATTCAAGGGCTTAACTGCCAAGTCACCGTCGGCAGCGAGCTTTACCACGTCCAAACCGAGAACGTCGGCGACAATCTGATTACGCTGATTTTCAAAGCGGGGGCCGTGGTGGCCCGCGCCAAACAGCGGATAGGGGCCGTGGAGGGCACGGGCCGGCTCGAGAAGCTGCGCCGGGCGATGCGAAGCCAGCACGAATTGATGCTGAAAAAACTTTGCGAGGGGGAGTTGGTGCCGATATCGGCCGCGGAAAGGCGCGAGGTGGATAGGGAGGAAAAGGACTTGATCGCGAAATTTTTGGAGGAGTGGGCCGAGGAGGAGTGAGGTTGGGCGTTTTAGGCGGGCCGCCCGCGGGAGGGGCGGCTTTTTTATTACGGCCGGTATAAGTGTAAACGCGCTCCCGGCCGGGAGCGGCGCCGTGGCGGGAAAGTATTTTCGCATTCCGCGAGTGAGGTTTGCGGATCGCAAGCTTCGGGTTGTTTTCGTGCCGTAAACGCTTTATAATAAAAACGGCACCGGGGAATAGAGTTGCGTATTTTAATCGTAGCTTCCGAGGTTCCTTACCCGCCGACCGATTCGAACCGCGCGGTCGTGTTTAACCTCCTTCGCCATTTCAGGAACGAGCACGACGTCACGATGCTCGCTATGGCGTCGGGCGACGACCCCGAGGACGTCGCCGTCGTCCGCGGCATGGTGAAGGAATTGGTCCTCGTAGAACACAGGATTACCAAGACGCCGTTCCGCCGACTATTGAGCATGCTGACGATTTGGCCCTTCGGCGTCTTGTTGTATCGCAGCCGCGATTTCGCGGCGGCCCTGGAACGGCTCCTAAGGCGCAAACGCTTCGACGTGATAGTCGGCGGCCATATCAACATGGCCCAGTATACGGTCGAAGTCAAGCATACGCCCAAGGTTATAGCCCCCCTGGACGCGATTTCTTTATATTACAAACGTCAGCTCGGCCTTGCGCTCAACCCGGCCGCGTTCGCTTATTGCCTCCTGCAATATTGGAAAGTGAGACGTTACGAAAGGCGAACGTATAGCCGGTACGACGCCTGCGTGATGGTGGCCCGCCGCGACGCGGAGGTTATCCGGGAGTTGTGCCCCGGCCTCCCCATTTACTTTGCGCCCTCGGGGACGGATATCCCCCCCGACAGGTACGTGGAGAAGGAGGGGGCTTCGGTCGCCTTTTCGGGGGTAATGGATTATCCGCCGAACGTGGACGCCGCGTTATATTTCGCGACGGAGATCTTTCCCCTCGTGAAGGCCAAGGTTCCCGGGGCGACCTTTCACGTCGTGGGAAAGGACCCGAACGCCGAGGTCCGCGCGTTGGCGCGCCGCGACGGCGTCGTCGTAACGGGGACCGTGCCGGACGTCAAAGATTACCTGCGGCGGGTCGACGTTTACGTTTGCCCGATGCGGCTGGGCGCGGGGATGAAGATGAAGGTACTTGAGGCGATGGCCGTAGCTTTGCCGGTGGTGAGTACGACGCGCGGCGCGGAGGGGATGGACTTCGTCGCGGGGCGCGAATTTATCGCCGCGGACGAGCCGGGGGAATTCGCGGCCGCCGTCGCGCGCCTATTGACCGATGCGGGATTGCGGCAGGAGTACGGCCGGTGGGGGCGCCAGGCGGTCGAGCGGAGTTATACCTGGGACGCCCACGCCCGGGCGTGGGAAGAGGTCGTCAATTCCGTCGCCGCGGTCAAGAAATACTAACCCGGGCCCTTTATTCGATATTATGGACCTGCTCGCGCATTTGCTCGAGGAGGTCTTTTATTTCGATAACTGACGAGGCTATCTGGGCGTCCTGGGCTTTGGCGGCGATGGTGTTCGCTTCGCGGTTCATCTCCACCGTCAAGAAATCGAGGCGGCGGCCGACCCGCCCGTCGCCGGCCAGCGTTTCGGCGAAGGCCCGAGTATGGGCCCGGCAGCGCGTTACCTCCTCGCTGATGTCGGACCTCTCGGCGAAGAGCGCTACTTCGGCCTCGAGCCGTGCCGGGTCTACGGTTGCGCTCTCGGCGAGTTCTTGCGCGCGGGCCGTTAACCTCTTGCGATAGACATCCGCCGCCGCGGGCGCGCGCGCGCCGACGTCGTCGACGAGTTGCTCGAGGCGGTCCAACCTGGTCGCGAGGTCCGCCGCCAGCTTAGCCCCCTCCCCTTCGCGCATCTCGACGGCCCGCTCGAGCGCCCGCTCGAGCGCGGCCAGTACGCTTTCCGTAAAGGCTTCCTCGTCGCCCCCCTCCTCCTCGATTACGAGGAAACATTCCCGCGACGTCAACGCCTCGACGGGGAAACTGCCCTTCAAACCCAGCGCGTACCGCAGCCGTTCGAATTCGTTTACGTATTCCCGCGCGAGCTCGACGTCCGCGGTGACGCGCATCCGCATAGGCGTCGCGCCGCGTACGGCTACGTTCACGCTGACGGCCCCCCGCGCGAGCCGCTCGCCGACGTGGGCCCGCACTTTAAGCTCGAGCGAGCCGTGTTCCCGCAAGCCGCGGACGGAGACGTCGAGGTAGCGCGCGTTTACGGTGGTGGCCTCTACTATTACCGAACCGTCGCCGTAAGGGGCTTCGCCGCGGCCGAATCCGGTCATGGACCTTAACATAAGAACCTCCCTTTTATATTATCACTTGGAAGCGGCGGACGCAAGGCTGACCAGCGCGCCGTTTTACCTTTGAACTGGATGGGAGCTGTGTTAAACTTTAACGCACGTCTATGAAAGTTGAAATAATAAATTACAACCTCCCTCGTGAACTTATCGCCCAACGGCCCGCGGCCGAGCGGGGCCGCTCGCGCCTTATGATTTGCCGGCGGGAGGGCGGCGAGCCGTCCCACGCGGCCTTCGCCGATCTCCCGAGCTACCTACGCGAGGGCGACGTTCTCGTTGTCAACGACACGTCGGTGTACCCGGCACGTCTCCGCGGCTCGAGCGACGGCGCCGGCGCCGAGCTCCTCTTGCTCCGGAAATTGGCGCCGGGCCGCTATCGGGCGTTGGCCCGCCCCGCCCATCGGGCCGTCGTCGGGAGGCGGTTTTCTTTCGGCGACGGAGGCTTAAATGCCGAGGTCGTGGCGGTGCTGGCCGGGCCCGAGCGGGTCGTGGAGTTTTACGGAGCCGAGGACGTAGAGGCCGCCATCGACGCTTTGGGGGAGGTCCCGCTGCCGCCTTATATCAAAAGGCCGGCGGGCCCTACCGCCCTGGACGCCGAACGCTACCAGACCGTATACGCCCGCTACCGCGGCTCGGCGGCGGCCCCCACCGCGGGCCTGCACTTCACGCGCGCCGTCCTCGGGGAAATCCGTGCGGTGGGCGTCGACGTGGTGGAGATAACGCTGCACGTATCCTACGGTACGTTCAAGCCCATCCGCGTGGAGGCGTTCGAGGAGCACGAGATGGAGCGCGAGGAGATGAACATAAACCGCGCGGCGGCGCGTACGTTGAGCACCGCCAAGCTCGAGGGACGCCGGGTTGTCGCGGTGGGCACGACGGCCGTCCGGGCGCTCGAGACGGCCGCGGACGATGCCGGCGTCGTGGCGCCCTTCCGCGGCGAGACGGGTTTGTTTATTTACCCCGGGTATAAATTCAAAGTGGTGGACGCGCTGCTCACTAATTTTCACTTGCCGCGCTCGAGCTTACTGGCGTTGGTGGCGGCGTTCGCCGGCGTCGAAAACGTCCTTGCGTGGTACGAGGCGGCGGCGCGCGAGGCGTACCGTTTTTACTCGTACGGCGACGCCATGTTCATATACTGAGGAGTAGACATGGTGAGCACCATTTTGAAAATAATCGGCATTGTAATTTTGGCGGCCGCATCCGTAGTTTGCTTCGCCCTCGGGTGGGTGTGGCCGGGCGTCGTATTGGCGGCGTTGACGGTGGCCGTTTTCGCCTGGGCCGCGTTGACGTTCCAACGACGCTTCATAAGGGTCAAGAGCGCTGAGCTGACTCTCAGCCTGCTCGACGCGGAGGGGAAGGTCGCGCATTTCGAAAAGAAACAGGAGCTGGTCCCGCTTAGGCATCCGCTGGCCGATATTCGCGACCGGAACCTCTTTACGCGCGGCCGCCTGGACGATTTCGAGGTTTCGCCCGGCGAAATAGGCGAGAGGATGAGCGTCGGTAAATATTACATTATAAAGGTCGTTTTCAAACCGCCCCTGGCCCCGGGCGTACCCGTCTCGCGCAAAGTGGCGTACAATATTTACGACGCATTCACCGGCGAAGACGTCTCATTTATGTTCGTCGGCGATTACCCGACGGACGACGTCGTTTTCCGCGTTCATTTCCCGCCGGGGCGAACGCCCCACCGGACGCGGGCGTTCGTGAAGGTCGGGGCCCGCGAGCCCAAGGCCTCCGATTTGGAGGCGTCCCCCGACGGCAACGTCCTCGCTTGGCGCGTCGGCCGTATGAGGCCCGGCGCGCAATATCACTTGGAATGGAGTTGGTAGGGGGGGGGCCCCTCGGGGCTTCATTCCGCAGCTACGCCGGTAGGTCGATTAATCCTCTTTAAGGTTATAAGCCTTTCCCCCAGCGGCGAGTAGCAGACGACTTCTTCCGCCTCGCCGTACGCCACCCATAGCCTGCCCTCGGCGTCCAGGTCGAAAGCGGCTACGCTCTCGGGTTCGGGGATGGAGCCGGTTATCTGTTCCTTGTCCGCCGAGATTTTCACGACGCCGGAATAATGCGTCGCCACCCAAACGGTCCCGCGCGGCCCGTCTGCGGCGAGGTCCTGCGGCAGCTCCACCCCCGTTATTTTCCTTTTGAGTCTACCCTCTCGGTTCATCGCGAAGACGCGGTTATTCCGGTAATCGGCTACCCATACGAGGTCCCGCTCCGCGTCGTAAGCGAGCCCCCGCGCTTCGTTCACGCCCGAGACGGTTCGCCGCTTTTCGCACGCCGGCCCGACCAGCGTCAGCGTCCTAATGCCGCCGGCGACCCACGCGTGGCAATCGCCCAAGGCCGCGACCGCGAACGGCTCGTGGAAGGCGCCGGAGCGAAAGACCTCATTGCCCTCGAGGTCGTACTTCGCGACCTGGTGCCCGTAAAAATCGGCTATCCAAACCGAGCCGTCGCCGGCGTCGAGCGAGAGCGACGGTTCAATAGGCCTTTTCTCGAGCAGGTAAAGGCGGAGGTCGCTCGTGCCGATGGAGGGGGCGTGGGCGGCTTCCCGGACGTTGAAGACTTCCTTTTCCGCGTCGACGTCGAAACACACGAGCTTATAGTCGTACGCGTCGAGGAACCATAGGCGACGGCGTTCCGCGTCGAGGGCGAGCGAGACCGGACGGCGGTATTCGCCGTAACTGCGGACGTATTCTCCTTCGTCGGTGTATTGCCGCAAACCCCCTTCGTGGCCTACCCAGACCGCGGCTTGCGCCGCCGTCGAAAAGACCAACAATGTCGATGCTATTCGTCTCACGGCACTATATTTTAAGAGCCCTGGCCGTCGCCGTCAATTCTTTTCTCCCACGATCTTGGCGCGGAGGCCGGCGACGAATTTTTGAAGATAATATAAATTGTGGACCGATACGAGGCGGCCCGCGAGGTGTTCTCCGGCAAGGAAGAGGTGGCGGAGGTACGCGCGGCTGAAGCGGCGGCAAGTGTAACAACCACAACCCTCCTCGAGCGGGCGCTCGTCGCTCGTTTGCGCCGATAAGCGTACGTTTAACCGGCCTCCGGCCGTTAACGCCGTAGCGTGGCGCCCCTCCCTCGTCGGCACGACGCAGTCGAACAAATCGACGCCCGCGGCTACCGCCCACGCGATGTCTTCCGGCCGGCCTACGCCCATAAGGTAACGAATTTTATTTTGCGGCAGCAGCGAGGCGGTGAAGGCCGCGTATTCGGCCGTTTGGTCCGTGTCTTCGCCGACGGAAAGGCCGCCGACGGCGTAACCGAAGAAGTCCATCTCGACCAGTTCCGCCGTACTCCGCTCGCGCAGGTCTTTGAATACCGCGCCCTGGACGATGCCCAGGAGCCGCTGCGTTTTCGAGGTATGCGCGGCCCGGCAGCGAGCCGCCCAGGCCGTCGTCAACGCTACGGCCTTTTCCGCTTCTTCCCGGCTCGTCGGGTAGGAGGTGCAATAATCGAAGGCCATGATGAGGTCCGCGCCGAGGTCCTCTTGGGCGCGCGTCGCGAGCTCGGGGGTCAGCCGGAGCATCCGGCCGTCGACGGGGGAGCGGAACGTCACGCCGTCGTCGTCCACTTCCCGCAAGGGGGCGAGGGAGTGGATTTGGAAGCCGCCGCTGTCCGTCAGGATGGAGTGGGGCCACGACATAAATTGGTGCAGGCCGCCGAGGCGGGCGACGACGTCCGTCCCGGGCCGGAGGTAAAGGTGGAACGCGTTGGCGGCCACGATGCTCGTGCCGGTATCCTCGAGGTCGTCCGGCGTGAGGAGCTTGACCGCGGCCTGCGTCGCGACCGGCATGAACGCGGGCGTCTTCACGGCGCCGTGCGGGGTCGTCAGGACGCCGGCGCGGCTTCGGCCGCGGCGGGCTTCGACTTCGAACGAGAATACGTGGGGCATCTTGGGCGTTACGTACCCTCGTGGGTTCGGATCGACGGGAGGTCTCTTCCGAAAAGTTGGTTGACGAGCCTTGCCAGAAGCGCGGCACCCTGGCGGGTGAGGGCGAGGAGTTCTTGGAGTTCGGCGTCGGTGAAGGGCCTTTCTTCAGCCGTCGCCTGTATTTCGACGATGCGACCCGCTCCCGTAAAGGCGCAGGTCATGTCCACGATCGCCTCGTTGTCTTCGGCGTAGGCCAAATCGAGCAAGGGCCGCCCGGCGACGATGCCCGCGGATATTCCCACGACGGCGTCGGAAAGCGGCGGCTCGCCGTCCTCGGCCAAAACGCGCGACGAGACGAGCGCGTCGCGCAGCGCGACGTAGCCGCCCGTGATCGCCGCGGCCCGCGTTCCGCCGTCGGCCTGGATGACGTCGCAGTCGACGACGACGCGCCGGTTCCCGAGTACCCGGAGGTCCGTCACCGCGCGCAGGCACCGCCCTACGAGGCGTTGTATTTCCATCGTGCGCCCCGGCGGCCTGCCGGTCCGCCCCTCGCGAAGGGACCTCGAGTGGGTAGCGCGAGGAAGCATCGCGTATTCCGCCATCACCCAACCGTGGTCGCCGCCCTCGAGCCAACTCGGGACGCCGGCCTCCAAAGAGGCGGCGCAGATTACTTTCGTATCGCCCACCTCGATGAGGCAGGACCCTTCCGGGTATTTGAGGTGCCCGCGGGTTAGTTTGACCGGCCTAAGTTGGTCCGCGCGGCGGCCATCCGCGCGCGCCTTATCTTTGGGCATAGAGACTCCCGTTTGTGTTATACGTATACGAGCTTAGGAGGTGCATATTATGAACGCCGAAGTTCGTATGGTAAAAGGGTTATCTTTCGTCGCCAAATCGGATTCCAGTCACTGGGTTGCGATGGACGGTCCCCCGGAATTCGGGGGCGCCGCGGCCGCGTCCCGCCCGCTGGAATTGTTATTAGTAGGCCTTGCCGGTTGCACGGGCATGGACGTCGTCTCCATCCTCACGAAGAAGCGGCCCCCGCTCGAGGCGTTCCGGCTCGAGGTCGAGGCGACGCGCGCCGCGGAACACCCCAAGGTTTTCACCGAAATCAAGTTAACCTATTTTCTTCGGGGCGAGGGCCTTAAGGATAAGGACGTAGCCGAGGCGATAAGGCTCTCCCGGCAAAAATATTGCTCCGCGTCGGCGATGCTCTCGAAGGCTTGTAAGATCAGTTACGAGTATAAGGTCGAATAGCCGCCGCCGACAAACGCCGTCCCTCGTCACGTCGCCGCCCGGCCCATAGGTCAGCGTAGCGCCGCCCGTCCGATTTCTACCCGTTCTATCCGGCCGGCCATATCGGGCCATATAATCCGGCCGACCCGTTCGAATTCGTCCATCACGTCCGTCACGTAGAAGCGCTGTTTCGGCGGTTCCGCGCTTTCGGGCCGACCCTCGCCGCGGGCCGCGAGCAATTCTTTGGCGGCCGTCGCCATCGTTTCCGCGGAGTCGATCAACGTAACGCCGGCGCCGACTACCTCGGCTAGGACCGGTTTCAAGACCGGGTAATGGGTACAACCCAATATTAGCGTATCAATTTCTTGCTCGAGGAGGGACGTCAGGTATTCCTGGGCCACGGCCTTGACTACGGGTTCCTTCGTCCGGCCTTCTTCGACCATAGGGACGAAGAGCGGGCATGCCCGGCTGAAGACGGTAGCGCCTTTGTCGAGGGCGGCAACGGCTCGAGGATAAGCCCCGCTCGTGATGGTGGCGCGGGTGCCGATTACGCCGATGCGGCGGAGGTTACTGGCGCCCAGGGCGGCCCGCGCGCCCGGTTCTATTACGCCCAAAAGCGGGACGTCCACGATTTGGTCGAGGTCCTCGAGTGCCGTCGCGGAGGCCGTATTGCAGGCGATGATGACGAGTTTCGGCCGGAAGTGCAGCAGGAATTCGACGCACTCGCCGCCGAAACGTTTCACGGTAGCCGCGGATTTCGGGCCGTAGGGCACGCGCGCGGTGTCTCCCAGGTAGATTAACTCCTCGTGAGGGAGGGCACGCCTTAGCTCGCGCGCGACGGTCAAGCCCCCTACGCCGGAGTCGAAGATCGCGATGGGCGCCGCGGCCGTCATTTCTGCCTCTCCTCGGGCGCCGGGTAGACGTAGCGGCCGAGCTCGCCGTAGACAGGGAAGCCGGCGGCGACGTGGCCGCCCTCTCCTGCCAGCGTCCGGGGGGTCCGCCCGTTGATAAGTATGACGATGCCGTCGACGCCGTCGACGTTGGCGGTGACGGTCCGGAAGAGGGAGTTTAGCGCGAACAATTCGCCCGTAGAACCGAAGCGCTTCGATTGCAGACGTTCGTCGAAGTTGAGGAGGGCGACGCCGTCGCGGAGGAAGACTGATTTCAGTTGCGCGTCGGCGGGGAGGGTGGGGGATAGCTTAGGCTCTCGCGGCCCGGCGACGAGCGCCGTAACTACGCGCCGGACCCGTTCTTCCGCGGCGTCGGTCGCGCCGATTTCGCGGCGTTCGGGGACCAATTTCGTATACTCGGCGTCCGCAAAGTAAATGTCCGCTTCGGCGGGGGTCCGCGAAGGTATCTCTTCCCCTACTTCCCCTTCAGGCGCGGAGGGTTTACGTAAGGTGGAACGGTAACTAAGCGCGCCCCAAACGAGCGCCACCACCGCGGCGGAAGCCGCTACGGCCGCGGCCGCTTTCCAGAACCGCTTGGACGCTTTCGGCGTCATTATTCGTCGTCGAAGAGTTGCGCCTCGTCGCGGCGAGGGCCGCCGCCCTCCTCGAGTTTATCCGGCGTTCCCGCGGCGGCGAGGCGATCGTTAAAAGCGGCCAGCGCCCGGCTCGCGTCGTCGTACTTATTGTAGGCGTCGCGGAGATGTTTACCGGTTATGCGGAAGAGCTCCTGGAAGTCGTCGAGTTCGTCGGACAGCCGCCTGAGCTCGGCGGCCACCGTGGCGGCGCGTCCTTCCAACGCCATCCCCTGAAGGCCGAGCGCTACGGTGATGAGGTATACGTATACCGTCGCCGGTGAAACGGGAAAGACCCTCCGGCCGGCGCCGTATTCGAACAGATCGCCCTCGGCAATAGCCGTCTCATAATAGATATTTTCCGAGGGCAGGTACATCAGCGCGAAGTCGTACGTCCCGAGGTCCGGCCGGATGTACTTGGCGCCGATGTCGTCAATCTTCTCCTTGACGGCGCGTACGAAGTCTCGCCGGCAGCCGGCTCGTTCCGCCTCCGGGGCCTTCGTCATTCGCTCGAAGCTTTCCAACGGGAATTTGGCGTCTACGGGCACAAGCTTGTTGCCGATTTTGACGGCGAAGTCGACGAACGAGCCGCCGAGCGGGAACTGGCGATGATATTGAGAGGGGTGTAGCAATTGCGCCAGGACGTTATCCAATAGTACCTCGCCGACGGCCCCCCGCGTTTTCGGCGGCCGGAGCAATTCCTCGAGTTTCTTGATGTCGCGGCCGAGCTCCATTACCTGGCTCGAAGATTCGCGAATTTCGCCCACCCCCTGGTGTACGGAGGCGATGGTGTCGCCGGCGCTGGCAAGCTGTGTACTTATGTTATGAGTAGTATTGGCGAGCAGGTTAGTGAAGCTGTCGAGGCGGTTGTCCATCGCCTGGCGGAGTGTGGCGACGTCCGCGGCGGTGGCCCCCGAGCCCTGGGAGCGGGCGAGGGTTTCCTCCAAACGCCGAAGCGAGCTTTGCCGGGACCATAGCGCCGCGGCCGCGGCCAATAGCGCGACCCCGGCGAGGATGGCGATCGCGATTTCGATGCCGGTCATAGCTTAGGCTTAGCCGCCGCCCCGCCCCATATTCTTCTCGTAGGCTTCTTTATACGCTTTTATGCCCGCGAAGACCGCTTCCGCGGCCTTCCGTTGCCACGCCGGGTCCGTAAGCAGTTTCTCCTCGGCGGCGTTCGATATAAAAGCGATCTCTACCAGGATCGACGGCATCTCGCAACCGACGAGGACGTAAAAGGGCGCTTGCTTCACGCCGCGGTCGCGTAGGCCGAGCTTCTTGACCATCTTCCCCTGGCAGCAATGCGCGAGTTCCGACGATTCCTGTAAGTACTCGTTCTGCGCGAGCATGGAGAGGATGAAGTTCAAGCTCCCGGGGTCGGCGGCGAAGTTCGGGTTCTCTGCGAGGAAGTCTTGGTTTTCGGCGATGGTTGCGGCGCGCTCCCAATCGTTCCTCGATTCGGAGAGGAAGTACGTCTCGGTGCCGCCTACCTTCGCGTTGAGGACGGCGTTGTTGTGGACGTCGATGAACAGGTCGGCGTTGACGGCGTTGGCGAGGCCGGTACGGTCGCGCATATATACGTGGCTGTCGTCGAGGCGGGTCATGACGACGCGGATGCCCAGCTCGTCGCGGAGGAGGCGCGCAAGGCGGAGCGAGATCTCGAGGTTGACGTCCTTTTCGAGGACGCCGTTGGGCCCTTCCGCGCCGCTAAAGTGGGCGCCGTGGCCCGGGTCGATACATATGGTATCGATTATGGTCGGCGTATTATCCGGCTTTATCTCTTTGGCCGACGTGGGGAATTCGCGCTTAGCCGCGACGGCCGGTTTTTCTTTTATCGGTTCCGGTCGCTTCTTGGGGATTTCGGCCCTTGGGGCCGTCGGCGGCTTTTTGTAAATTTTAAAGAAAATCTGGGGCGGACTTTTGAGCGACTTACCCTCGTAGCTTTTGGCGCCTTTGCCGGGCGTGACGTAGATATAGGCCCGGTTTTTCGCGGTGGTCGACGTGACCTTTTTAACGACGCCCACCGGTTTATCTAGTTTCGCCGCGCCGCGCGCCACGGCGCAGTCGTTTATTACAAGCACGAGCCGGCCGTCTTTCGTCGTATTCACTTTGAATAGCGCCGGCTTTTCGAGTTTTACGATGACGGCGGTGTAGTCTGTGTAGTCGCGGACCTGCGTGCCGGTTACGCGATTGCCGCCGTAGGCCGCGGCGGGAGCGAGAACGGCCGCCGCGACCGCCGCCGTCGCCATCCGCGCCAGCGTCGCCTTGACGTCCAACGGCGAAAGAACCGCAATCTTCTTTAAGCTCAACGTTGCCAACGTTGCCTGCCTTCGTCTTTTTCGCGAATTTTATCTCTTTTGTCGTATTTTTTCTTGCCGCGGGCGAGCGCGATTTCGACTTTGGCGTAACCCCGCGAGAAGTATATTTTTAGCGGTATAATCGTTACGCCCTTCTGTGCCACGGCGCGGGCGATGCGGTTGATCTCGGCGCGGCTGAGGAGCAGTTTGCGCGGTCGCCGCGTGGGCAGGGGCGACGTGGTGTTCTTGTCGTAGCGCCCGATATGGAGATTGTATAAAAAAATCTCGCCGCCCTCGGGCGCCGCGTACGCGTCCCCGAGCGAAGCCCGGCCGGTGCGCAGCGACTTCACTTCGGCGCCGGCGAGTACTAAGCCCGCGTCGTAGGTATGCAATATTTCGTAATCGTGCCGTGCCCGGCGGTTGGTTGCGACCACTTTTTCCATCTCGGCCTTCTCGTTCTCGGGAAAATATAAGAGAATATATTATTGGGCGGAGGTTTAGTCAAGAGAAATGGATTTTGAAAGGCGTGTCGCGCGTTCAGCAAACGGGTTGCATAAAAGGCGATGTTAAGCTACTATACCGCGATAATCCTTTCGGAAAGGGGTAGCGACATGAGAGTATGGGCCTTATTGGGCATTGTTTTAATATGGGGCGCGTCCGCGGCGGGCGCGTTCGACGTATATTCTTATTGGGAACCGACGACGTTCGGGGCCGGAGGCTCCGCCGCGGTCGCCGACGACGCCGCGAGCGTTCCGTTGAATCCCGCGGGCCTCGCCGCGGGCCACGGCTTTAACCTTTATATATCCCGCCGCGTCCAAAAACTCGGCCCCGAAAACTGGCACGCGTATTTCGACACCGTAGTAGGCGGCTTAGGCTACGATTGGATGCAGGCGCGGGACGAGAACGTGCGCTCGAGCCGCTTCAGCTGGACGTACGGCGCGCCGGTTTATAGGTGGGTAGGTTTAGGTGTCGGCTTGAACCGACTGGCCGCGTCCAAACCGTACCTCACCTCCGCCTGGACCTTCGACGGCGGCCTCTTACTGCGGCCCAACCCGTATATTTCGCTGGCCGCGGTTGCGCGAAATATAAACGAGCCGCGCTTCCTGCGCCAAGTAGAGGGGCGGACGTACGTCGCCGCGCTGGCGCTACGGCCGGTTTGGGAACGGCTTACGCTAAGCTGTGACGCCGGCTGGCGCGAGCGCGACCCGCTCGAGGACGTGAGCGTCCGCGTCGCAATGGATGTCGAGCTTATAGACGGCGTATCGCTGGGCGTCGACGCGGACGACGACAAGAATTTCGGCGTCGGCCTGAGCCTGGGCTTCCCGTTCGGCGGCGTCGCCTATAGAACGTCGCTCGACGAAGACGGCAACGTCACGGCCGACAACGCCGCGGTCCGGTTCAACCTCGAGCGCCGGCGCTCCGTCTTCGTGGGAGGCCGGCGGTATGCCGAATTCGAAGTAGCGGGCGATTTGGTCGAGATGGCGCCCGGCTTTTCGCTTCTGGGGGGGAAGGGAACCGGCGGCCGGGACGTAATACGGGGCCTCAAGCTCGCCCGGGAGGATAAAGGGATTAAAGGCGTAATAATTAAAGTCGGGTCCGTCGACCCCGGCTTGGGCCCGGGCGTTAGCGCTTTGGTACAGGAGATACGGGCGGAGATAAGAAACGTCCGCGGCGCGGGCAAAAAGGTGTACGCGTATATCGAGGGCGTCAACCGGCCTGCCGGGTATTATATAGCGTCGGCCGCGGACGTCGTCGCGATGCCGGCGAGCGGCTACTTCGGCGGCGTCGGTACCTATATGACGATGTGGCGCATTACCGAGCTGACGGAGCGCTACGGCGTCGAATGGGATTATTTGACCGCGGGCGAATATAAGGGCGCGTTCCACATAATCGGCGAAGACCCGACGGAGGCCATGGAACGCGAGGTTAGAGAGCTCGTAGAGGATGGGTACAAGCAGTTCGTCGGCGATGTCGCCGCGGACCGGGGCCTGACAACCGGACGGTTCCGGGAGCTATGCGAGGGCCCGCCCTTGACCGCGGAGGGGTGCCGCGACGCCGGCCTCGTGGACGAAGTGGTCCGCTACGAGGACTTAAAAGACGTAGTCGCCCGCGCCGACGGGAAGGAGCGGGTCGCGACGACTAAAATTTCGTTGCGTGAACGCTGGCGTGACAAGTGGGGCAAGCCCAGGTCGGTACGGGTTATTACCGCCGAAGGTTCTATTATGTCTGGGAAGAGCGGACGCTCGTTTATAACGGGCAGCCGTACCATCGGCGAGGATACTCTCGTGAAGCAATTGCGCGAGGCTCGCGAGGACGCCGACGTAGGTGCGATCGTATTGCGGGTTAACTCCGGCGGCGGCGAAGGTATTGCCTCTGAAAACATCTTCGAAGAGGTAGTAAAGTGCCGCGAGAGCCGAAAGCCCGTCGTCGCCTCTATGGGCGACGTGGCGGGGTCGGGGGGGTACTTTATCGCCTGCGGCGCGGAGTATATATTTGCCGAGCCGGCGACGCTGACCGGGTCTATAGGCGTCGCGTTCGCTAAGCCGGCGCTGGAAGAGTTCTACCGGAAATACGGAATAGGTCGCTTCCCGGTTAAATCGCACGAACACGCCGACGCCCTCACGTGGCACCGCCATTTGACCGAAGAAGAGAAAACGTGGGTCGCTCGAATGGCCCAAGACATGTACGTTAGGTTTATGGGCATCGTTGCCGATGCGCGGGGCATAGAGCTTTCGCGACTCGAGGAATTGGCCGGCGGCCGCGTTTATTCCGGGGCGCGGGCAAAAGAGGTCGGCCTGGTTGACGAATTGGGTGGCCTTGACGACGCGGTTGAGTACGCGCGCGTGAAAGGAAACCTTCCCGCGGACGCGCCTGTAGAATACGTCGGCCCGGGCCGTGGTTTCTGGGGTCGCGTGCCGGGTGCCGCGGCGACGCTTCTGGGCGCGAATTGACGTTTTCGCACAAATAAATAGCTGGAGGTGCTCTTATGCATAGGCTCAGCGCGATTGTGGCGTGTATCTTGATTTGCGGCGCACTACTGGCATGCGGGCCCAGGCCGGAGCCGCCCGTCACGGGCGCGGACCTGGTTGCGACCGCGGTGGCGGCGCACTACGAGGTCGAAGTCGACGACGTGAAGGAAACGGACGGCGGCTACGAGTGGACCGTGACCGCGGTCAACCGCTCCGATTACTCGTGGAAGGGAACGTTCTACGTCAAGTTGGTAAACGCCGAGAACGAAATTGTCGAGAGCCACGATTTCGAGATGCGCGATATGGTGCCGCCCGGCGGTAGGACCGCGGGCTTGAAGTTCACCTCCCAATACGCGCCGACGGAAATGGACGGCGAGATATCGCTCGTAAAGGCCGAGGTAGACGTAGCGGACTACGAGGAACCGTCGGAAAGCGGAACTCGGTAACGAACGGGGAAAAAATCGCGCGGACGCGGCTTTTAAAATCGAAGCTGGTCCCTTGTGCGTTCGGTTCTTGTGGGTCATGTTTTTAAAGCTGTGTCCTGCGGTGTGAACGAGCAAGGGAACGTTGAACTTTGGCCAAGGCTAAGAGCGTAATCGTAATAGGCGCGGGGCCGGCGGGCCTCGCCGCCGCGGACCGCCTCGCCGCCGCGGGCCTCGACGTCCTCGTTTTGGAAGGTAAGGACCGCGTCGGCGGCTTGTGCCGGACCGTTTCTTTTTCCGGGGCGACATTCGACCTCGGCGGCCACCGTTTTATTACCAAAGACGACGAGGTAAGGAACTACGTCTTCGAATTAATGGGCGAGGGCCTCGAGCTCAGACGCCGCAAGAGCACGATCCGCCTTTGGGACAAGGATTTCGCGTACCCCCTCAATTTCAAAAATTTACTGTTGGGTATGAACCCGCTGACCACGGCTCGAGCGGGTATCGATTACCTGGTAACCGCGGCGCGGCAACGTTTAGCGCCTCGAGCCGACGTGTCGTTCGAGGACTGGGTCGTCAACCGTTTCGGGAGGACCCTATACCGAATATATTTCGGGCCGTATACCGCCAAACTTTGGGGGCGGCCGCCCGCCGAAATTTCGGCCGACTGGGCAGCGCAGCGCATATCGCTCTTGAACCTTTGGGACGTATTGCTCCTCTTGTTGAAGATAAAGAAGGAACAGCCGAAGACGTACGCCGCGCAATTTCATTACCCGCGGGGCGGGATAGGTCGCATCTACGAGACGTTGGCGGACCGGGCGCGGGCCGCGGGCGCCGAAATCCGGGTGGACGCCGAGGCGCTCGAGGTCCGCCGGGAAGGAAGCCGCGTGGCGGGCGTCGCTTTTCGCCGGGACGGCCGCGAAGAGCTCGAGAGCGCCGATTTCGTAATCTCGACGGCGCCGCTGCCGCGCCTTGCCGAGATGATTAGACCGGCCGCCGGCGACAACGTTGTAGAGGCTGCCGGCGGGATGGCGTTTCGCTCTCTCAGGTTCTTAAACCTGGTAATCGACCGACCCGCGATCACGGACAACACGTGGGTCTACGTACCGGAGCCGAAGTACTTCTTCTTCCGCGTCCAAGACCTCCGCAATTGGTCGCCGTCGTTGTGCCCGCCCGGCAAGTCGGCCTTGGAGCTCGAGATCGCCTGCGACGCCGGGGACGAAAAGTGGCGGATGTCCGACGAAGAAGTAAAGGCCGTGTGCATGTCCGATTTGGCCTCCTTCGGTTTGGATATGGCGAACGACGTCGAAGCTTACCGCAGTTCGTTCGAGGAATATTCCTATCCCGTTTACGACCTCGCTTACAGAGATAAACTTAAAACGGTTTTGGATTTCATATGGCCGATAGAAAATCTGCTTACGATAGGGAGAGGGGGCCTTTTCCGTTATAATAACATGGACCACTCGATTAAGATGGGGGTGTTGGCGGCGCAGCACGTCGCCTACGGCGAGGACCGGGACGCTATATTGGATATCGCAAAAGAGCAGTCGGTGTTCGAGGCGCCGCACAAAAGGCATTAGGTACTGCGTCCGGACGGTCGATTTCCAGGCGTTCGTTCCGGGGCTGATTAAAGGGAGACGGTTTTTTCGCGGCCGGCGGCCGGCCGTCGCCTCCCCGGCGGCGTTCGGAGTCCGCGTTTATTCCGGCGGCCGATATTTGGTTTCCCTTGCTAAGCGATGAGGGGTATCGTAGAATTCACGGGTATTTACTTTAAATTCGAGTTATGGCGTCTAAGTCGGCGGCAAGAAGTGTTGCGTTAGTCGTTCTGACGTTTACGGTCGGCGCGGCCGTGGGGCCTGCGTCCGGCGTCTCGGCTGAGTTTATCGGCGTGACCGGCGAGGAGGGCGCGGCCGCGGCTTTGGCCGCGGCACGTGCCGCGGGCGAGTGGGCTCGTGCCGGATGGTTGGCCATGGTCTATACCGGCGACGAGGCGCGGGCCCGCGAATCTTTCGCCCGGGCGTTGGCCGCGGACGCCGACGACGCCGCGGCGCTCGAGGGGGCTGCCTGGCTCGACTTTACGCAGGGGCGGATAGTTTCCGCTTTCGAGCGTTGGCGGCGATACCTCGAGCTTTACCCCGACGGCGACGCCGCGGTCGCGCTAATTTCGACGTTGAAGTTTTTCGACGGCGTCGTGCCGACGTACCGGGAGGCGCCCGACTTCTTGCTCGAGCTCGCGGCGCGGCCCGATTGCCCGGCGCCTGCGCGCGATGCCGCCCGGCGCGCCGCGGAACCACTTCTCCTGCAGTTCGGGCGGTGGGGGGATGCCGCGGCATTAGCACGCGAGCGGGGTTACGTGTCCCAGTTCGCGCTGTGCGGCATTTTCAATAAGTACGGCTTGGCGGATATCGACTACGCGTTCGAACCCGAGGCGAAGCTGGCCGCGGCGCCGCCCGTGACGTTAGGAGAGGCGGCGTGGCGCCCTGTCGAAGGCCGGTTCGGCCGAGTGGCCGTCGGCGGCGCACTGGATTTTAACGTAGGTGTGGCATACGCTACCGCGGTTTTCGATTTGCCGGCCGGGGAATACTGGCTCGAGGTGCAGACCGACGATTGGTTCCGGGCGTTCCTCGGCGGCGTCGACGTTTTATCGAACCATCCCGCGGCCGGGCCGAGCCGGTCCCTTCACCGCGGCCGTTTCGCGACCGCCGGGGGACGCCAGCGGTTATTGATTAAAACGCTCAAGAATAACGATTCGGTTTTCGCTACGGACGGCCGGTGGGCATTTCGCGCGCGGTTTTTGCGCTGCGGCGATTACCGGCCCGTTCCGGTCACGGCGCAGCGTGACGATTTTTATGGGGGCGGGGCGCCCGCGGTCCCTAAGCCGGAAGCTGAGCGGCGGCCGCCCGGGGAGACGCTGGCCCGATTCTACGGGGCGCTGAGCGATTTCGCCGTCGGCGCGTACGTAGACGGCGTCGACGTAATGGACGAGGTCACGGCGCGGGCGCCTTCGTGCGCGCTATTCTATGTCGCCGGCGCGTACGGTCGAATACTCGCCGGCGGCGAGTTCAACTTGGCGGACGCCAAGTCACAGCTACGCCGCGCCCGTGCCGAGGACCCGGCCTGCGTGGTTGCCACCGAGGAGCTCGCCGTCTTCGCTTCGTACGAGGGGAAGCGCGACGAGGCGGTGGATTATTACCGCGAGTCGCTGAGGGCCGAGTCCTCGTACGTATCGTCCGTATGCGGCCTGGTGGATATCGCGGCTCACGAAGGCTGGGAGGGGGAATTTTTGCGGCAGGCCCGGGCCGCGTTGACGCTTAACCCCGCGGCGCACCGGGCGTTGTTGCAGCTAGCGGATTATTATTACGATAACGACAACACGGCGCGGGCGGTTGAATATTACGAAGAGTATATTTCCGTCAAGGCCGACGACGCCGACGTACGAACCGACCTGGCCGAGGCTTATATTTTCCAGGGCCGGCCGGACGAGGCGGCGGCGCTGTATCGGGCGATTTTAGAGTTCGATCCGTATAACGAAGATGCGTACCTGGGGATGGCGGACTTGGCGGCGCGGCGCGGCGACGCGGCCGCGGCGCGGGAGTGGTTCGGGAAAGGCGCTGCCGCCCGCCCTCGCTCGGCGGAGATAAGGCGCCAGTGGGGTTATTACTTGTGCGCCCTCGGCGCGCGCGCGGAAGGTTATGCCGCGCTACGCCGGGCCGTCGAGCTGGACGTGAGCGACTACCGTACGCGCCAGTATCTCGAGCGGGAAGGCGCTATCGAGCCCGACGCCGTGACGGAGGCGCTCGCCGTGGACGTCGAGGCCGCACTGGCGAGGGAAGTCGAAGCCCGCGATTACCCGCACGCCGATACGGCGATGCTCTTCGACCAGTCGGTAGTTTACGTCAACGAGGATTTTACTTTTCGGGAATCGAACCACAACCTCGTAAAGATCATGAACGAAGCGGGACGCGAACGTTGGGCCGAGGTCACCGTCATGTCGGGCGCGGGGACCGAGATCGTCGAAGCGCGAACGCACTTGCCCGGGGCCGAAGTTGTGGACGCGATCTCGATAAAGGATTCGAACGGTTATAAGGTTATATCGATGGAGCGCGTCGTTCCCGGCGCCGTGCTGGAAACGGTTTACGACCTCAACATTAACCGCCGTATGATATTCAATCTCCTACAGTACTACTCTCAACCGTTTTACATGGCAGAGGTGGAGGAGGCGCTCCTGCGGACGCGATTCGCGGTCGTGGTCGACGACGATTTTCCAGCTAAGGGGCGCTTGCAGTTCGAGGTGGGTAACCAGCGTTTGAGGGCGAGGCGCGTTCGCGGCGACGGCCGGACGGCGTACGTGTTCGAACGTCGCGATATCCCCGCGGTAGTCGAGGAACCGATGATGCCCTACAAAGACGCGTTTGCGCCTTACGTGCGCACCACTACTTTTCGGGACGTCGCGACGCTGGCGGAGTGGTATCGAGGCGAGTTATTCGGAAAATTCCGCGTCGACGATTTTTTGAGGACGCGTCTCGAGGCGATAGAGATGCCCGACGGTGACGACGCGGCGCGGGCGGCAGCCGTGTATTACTACGTAGTACGCAACGTCGAGAGCTCGGGCGGGAGCGTCTACTACCCGGCGCCCGCGCGCCTTACCGCTTTCCGCGGCCGCGGCCGTACGGTGGAACGGGCCGTGCTGATCGTAGCGCTGTGCCGTGAGCTCGGCATCGAGGCCAAGTTGGCGTTAGTGGGGACCGCCGGCTCGAAGGCCGAATGGGGAGTAATTACGCCGGAAATTTTCGATACCGTTTTGGTATATTTCCCCACGCTCGGACCGGAGGGGTTATACGCGGACCCGTTATTGGATACGTTCGCGTTCGGCGACGTGTGGACCGCGGCCTACGGGAAGCCGGCACTTATCGTCGACGACGCCGGCTTCGAGGTCCGCCGGGTTCCGACGGTGCCTTTCGAGAAAGACAGCATCGTGCTCGAGCTGGACCTCGAGCTCGATTGGAGTGGCGCGGCGACGTTTACGGGCCGGCGCGCCTACCGCGGCCTTCGCGGCGCTTACCGCGAGAGCTTTTCGAACCCGGAAGAACAGCAAGCCAACGTCGAGATAAGTCTGTCGCAGATATTCGCCGCGGCAACTATCGATAACTACAGCTTCGATAATTTGCACGAACTCGGCGGCGAGTTCGCGTTGAATTTCGAAGGGCGAGTGCCGAACTTCGCCCGGCTCAGGGGCGACAATTTGGCCGTGCGCGTCGTCCCCTACGAATTTACGTTGGCCCAGGTATTTATCAGCGCGGAGAAGAGGCGTTATCCCCTGCGCATCGAGAGGCCCGAGGCGTGGATTGACGAAGTCCGCATAGAAATCCCAAACGGCTGCGAAGTCGATTGGTTGCCGCGGGGCGTGCATTTACGGGGACCTAAATCCGAATACGTGCTCGAGCTGAGCGTCGAGGGTAAAACGTTGGCGATAAAACGCCATCTTTTCATAGGCCAGGGCGACATATCGCCCCGCGAGTATAAAAAATTCGTCAAATTTTGTCGCGAAGTGGACCGAGTGGAAAAAAAGGAAATAATCTTGGCGCCGAAACAACTACCCGCGGCCCGGGGGTGAGGTTTTGCCGTTTACGATTATACTTGTATCGTTGGATGCCCTCGTCATAGTCGTGGCTTTGATAGGGGCGTACTTCTTCCGGTTCGGCCTGCTGCCGATGCCGCCGGGGATAGGCCAGCCGCCTTTTGAGCCTTATTTATACCCCGTACCGGTAGTCATCGTCCTCTGGCTGATAATATTAAAGGCGTTGGGCCTGTACGGGCGTCGCGGGAGGAATTTCGGTTGGGACAGCATATTCGCGTTGTTGGGCGCGGTTCTGCTGGGGCTAGTCTTTTTGGGGGCGGTCGGCTTCGTATACCGGGGGTTCTCGTATTCGCGATTGGTTTTGGCCGTAGCGGGGACCTTCGCTTTTTTGGGCTTTTGCGTAGCGCGCGCGGCCGCGGTCCGGGTACGGGCGTACCTTCTGAGGAGGGGCGTGGGTGCGAAGCGGACGCTCGTAGTAGGTACGTCGGTCCCGGCCAACGAGCTCTGCCGGCGTCTGCTGGGCGGCCCGGCGAGCGATTATTACCTCGTGGGGGTGATACCCACCGGCGAGCGCGAACCGGAGGAGGGTTGTAAGGTTCTGGGCGACCTCGAGGATTTCTTCGACGTCGTCTCGCGCGAGAAGGTCGCCGTCGTATTCTTCGGCGGCGACGTCCCGGACCAGGTTTTATTGGATTTCGTGTTGGAATGCGACCTGAAAGGCGTCGAGGTCCGAATCCTACCCTCTACGCTTGAACTTATGGCTTCGAAAATACACGCGGACGAGGCGCTGGGGGTTCCCGTCTTCGCCCTCAGGCAATTCCGCCTTACGGGGTTCAACCGGTTCCTAAAACGCGCTGTGGACGTAATATTTGCCGGTTTTTTGTTGGTGGCGTTTTCGCCCCTATGGGCGGCAATGGCGCTGATTATCAAACTTACGTCGCGCGGGCCGGTTTTATACCGGCAAGACCGCGTAGGCCAGGACGGCCGGACTTTTGAGCTCTTGAAGTTCCGTTCGATGCGACAAGACGCCGAAGCGGAGACGGGGCCGGTATTCGCCCAAGCTAACGACGAGCGCGTTACGCTTTTCGGCAGGTTCCTTAGGCGGACGTCGCTCGACGAAATACCCCAGCTCTTAAACGTACTTAGAGGAGATATGTCCGTAGTGGGGCCGAGGCCCGAGAGGCCGTATTTCGTTGAGAAGTTCGCGTCCGACGTCCCGCGTTACGTCGAGCGGCACAAGGTCAAGTCCGGCATGACCGGCTGGGCCCAGGTTAACGGCCTCCGCGGGAACACGTCCATCGCCCGGCGGGTCGAGTACGATTTGTATT
The DNA here is from genome assembly GCA_964631855.1 of uncultured bacterium. Classification (GTDB taxonomy): domain Bacteria; phylum RBG-13-66-14; class B26-G2; order WVWN01; family WVWN01; genus WVWN01. The sequence continues at coordinate 22,720 of CAZWAM010000007.1, forward strand.
ATATAGAAAGTTGGTCCCTCCTTTTCGACCTCAAGGTAATTCTGCGAACGCTTGCCCAGGTGATAAGCGGGAAGGGTCAATAAAAAGGCGATATTTGTAGTGCCCATTTTTATCTAATAACAGCCCTCGTTCAAGCACACTTTAGTATTCGCGGGGTATATAATTATTCGCCATTATACCGTAGTGCCCAATAAAAAAGCCTTTGTTTACTAAGGCAGGCGCCGCTCGCGTCGCGCGGGCGGCTTCACCCTATGGAAATGGTGGCCCCTTTTCTGTATAATCTTGCCCCGCGATATAGAATATCGAATCATGAAAAATAGCCAACAACGATTCGTCCGTAATTTCTCGATAATCGCGCATATCGACCACGGCAAGACGACGCTGATGGACCGGATCCTGGAGGCGACGGGCGCCGTCGACCCGCGGCAAATGCGCGAGCAGTTCCTCGACGCCATGGCGCTCGAGCGCGAGCGCGGCATTACGATCAAAATGCACCCCGTAACGCTCGGTTATAGGGCGAGGGACGGCGATGAATATAAGCTCAACATTATAGACACGCCGGGGCACGTGGATTTCACGTACGAGGTATCGCGGTCGCTCGCGGCGTGCGACGGCGCCGTTTTGCTCGTAGACGCGAGCCAGGGCGTCGAGGCGCAGACGGTCGCGAACGCGCTTCTCGCGGCGGAGAACGGCCTCGTCTTGGTCCCGGCTATAAACAAGATCGACCTTGCCGCGGCGGACGTCGACGTCACGCGCGACGAACTCGAGGAAGTGGTGGGCATTGACGCCGGCGACGCCGTGCTCGTCTCGGCGAAGGAAGGGACCAACGTCGTCGAGCTATTGGAGGCCGTAGTCGGGCGGGTGCCGCCGCCGACGGGCGACGCCTCGGGCCCGCTGCGCGCCCTTATTTTCGACGCCCGGTACGACCCCCACCGCGGTGTCTTGGCGTACGTCCGCGTCGTCGACGGCGTGCTCCGCCGGGGTACGCGCATAAGGCTTATGGCTTCGGACCAGGTTTACGAGGTTAACGAGGTCGGCATCTTCAAACCGGCGATGGCGGCAACGGCTGAGCTGGCCGCCGGTAACGTCGGCTACGTCGCGGCCAACGTCAAGGAGATCGCCGAGGCGCGCGTCGGCGATACTATTACCTACGCCGAGGGCGGCGTTGCCAAACCCCTCTCCGGGTACCGGGAGGTCAAGCCGATGGTCTTCGCCTCGCTGTTCCCGGTAGAGGCCGACGATTACGACCTGCTCAAGCGGGGCCTCGAGAAGCTGGCGTTAAACGACGCCTCGCTCAGCTGGCAGGCGGAGGAGTCTGCGGCGCTCGGCTTCGGTTTCCGGTGCGGCTTTTTGGGCGTGCTTCATATGGAGATCGTGCGCGAGCGGCTCGAGCGCGAGTACGAGCTGGAGGTCATCACGACGATGCCCCACGTCGCGTACGAGGTGACGACGCGGGACGGCAGGACGCGATACGTAGAGAACCCGGCTAAGCTGCCCGACCCGGCCCAGATAGAAGTTATCGGCGAGCCGTTCGTCGAGGCGACGGTGTACACGCCCGCGCGCTACATCGGCCCGATAGTAGAGCTCTTGAAAGGGCGGCGGGGCGAGCACGTGAGCATGGAGTTCTTCGCCGGCGACCGCGTCGCCGTCAAGTACCGGCTGCCGCTCGTCGAGGTAATCGTCGATTTCTTCGACAAGCTCAAGGCGCTCTCGCAGGGTTACGCGTCGCTCGACTACGACCACGCCGGCTACCGGCCTTCCAAAATGGTGAAGCTCGACGTGTTGCTCAACGGCAAGGCGGTGGACGCGCTTAGCGTTATTATCCACGAGGAGCGGGCGTACCGCCGCGGCCGCGAGCTCGTGACGAAGCTGCGCCGCGAGATCCCGCGGCAGCTCTACGAGGTGGTTATTCAGGCCGCGGTCGGCTCGCGCGTGATTGCCCGCGAGACGCTGAAGCCCTCGCGCAAAAACGTCACCGCCAAGTGCTACGGCGGCGACGTAACGCGGAAGCGCAAATTATTGGAGAAGCAGAAGGCCGGCAAGAAGCGTATGAAGCAGGTGGGCAACGTCGCCGTTCCGCAGGAGGCGTTCCTGGCGGTGCTCAGGACCGGCGAATAGCGGCCATTCCGATTAGCGGCGGAGGACCCGGCTTAGCGGCCGGGTTTATTCTTAAGCTTTCTCCTCACGCGGCCTTTAGGTGAGGAGGTCGTTCAGCAGGTCCAGGTGATCCGCGACGAGGCGCGTTATGAGGAACTTCTCGCGGACCGTCTCGCGGCCGCGGGCGCCGAGCTCCCCGGCAAGCGACGGGTCTTCCAGAACCTTTACGATCCGGTCGGCGAAGCCGTCCTCGTCGTCTGGCTCGAGCAGGAAGCCGTTTACGCCGTCCTCGAGCTGGAGCGGGATGCCGCCCACGCGAGAGGCCACGACCGGTTTTCCCTTCCACAGCGCCTCGGTAACGGTAAGGCCGAAGCCCTCTTTTTTGGATTTCTGGAGGGTGACGGCGGCCGTTGTCTGGAGGACATTTACGAGGATGTCGTTTTCGACTGTCGTTAACACAACGTCCTTGTTTTCGACGAGGCGTTTAGCTTTTCCTTCGAGGGCCTCGTAGATTTTTAAAGCCTCCGGGTCGTCGGTGGCCATGCTACCGCACAACACTAGGCGGCAATCGACGTTGTCGCGGACCTTTTTAAATATGCGGATCGCGCCGGAGGGGTCCTTGTGTTTGTCGAATCGCGAGACTTGCGTTATGAAGGGTTTGTCCGTGGGGATGTCGAATTTCTTAAGGTACTTCGTTACGTCTTTTTCCGAGAGCTTTATGTTCTTGGGCGCGAGCGGGTCGATCGCTGGATAGACGACGCGTTGTTCGACCGGCAGGTCGTCTTTGCGGTATGCGTGGTTGGAGATTACGACGGCGTCGTACCTTATTATAAAGTGTTTGAGGTATTCCCAGAGCTCGGCGTTGGGGCTCGAGAGGTCGATATGGCAGCGCCATACCCACGGCTGCCTTTTCTTGTAGAACATTATCAGCGGCAACGGCTGCGGGTCGTGAATGATGACGCAATCGTGGTCGACGTGAGTGTAGACGGAGAAATCTTCGTTGGCTTGCACGTACAAACGCTTTTTGATCGGCGTTAAGTTTACGGCGTCGCCCTGTAACGCATTGTGGAATTTTTTGGTGATGGTGAAGAAGTCGGGGTGGCCGTGTAGGATACGCCAGCCGGCGTCGAGGCCGGTGTCGTTCATCAACGGCAGTAGCGAGACGAGCATTTCGGCGACGCCTCCCCCTTGATAAGTCGAGTTGAGGTGCAAGACGTGTTTACCGTATAGGTTTCTCGCCTTTAGGCATATGGAATGAATGACGTCGTCGCCTACGATTTGTCGGTAGTCGGCTAAGCTTCGCATGGGGTTACCTCGCCAGTTCTTTGAGTAAGGCCCGGACGTCGGCCACGGAGTCCAGGTTAAACCGGGCGTGGGACGGCTCGAGCCGTACCTTAATCGAGTACGCGTCGCCGGGTAGGACGGCGAATACGTCTTCGTCCGTGCGGTCGTCGCCGATCGCCAGGATGAAATCCCACGGCTTGTTATTGAGGAACCGCAGGCTCGCTCGGCCTTTGTTTACGCCCGCGTTGCGGACCTCGATTACCCTATTGCCTTCCAGGATTTCTAAATTTAGGTTGGCGGTTTCGTGGAATAGGTCTCCTTTCAATTCGGCGGTCCTCATCGCCGCGAGCTCCGGGTCCGCGGTGCGGTAATGCAACGCGAGGGAAAAGTTTTTCTCTTCGACTTGCGAACCCGGGGTCCGGTCCGCGTAGCGTTCAATTATATGCCTGATGCGAATTTTCCAGTCGTCGCGCAACGGCTCGACGAGCGACCAATCTTTACCGCCTTCCTTAAGCCAAGCGCCGTGGTCGGCTATGAACGAGAGCCTCAGCGCGCCCAACCAGTCCTCAAGCGTTTGGCGTTCGCGGCCGCTCATGATGACTACTTCGTTCTTTTCGTCGCGCGCGAGCGCGGCCAAGAGCCTTAGCAACTCCCCGTCGGGCTTTGCTTGTTCGGGCCTCCGCGTGAAAAGTACTAACGTCCCGTCGTAGTCGAGGAGGAGTAGGCGCTTCGCGGCGGCGCCGTAATCGCGGACCATCTTTTCGCGCGCACTCGGCGGCAGCCGGCGCGTGGCCAATTCGCTTTGCTCCTTCTTCGTTCGTTTAAGCTCGCGGACGAATTCCTCCGCCCATTTCGTAACGTCGTAGCGCCGTAGGCGGCGGCACGTGGCTTGGGCGCGCCGTCGCTGGTCCTCCTCGGGCATGGCCAACGCCTTGCCGAGGGCGGAGGCAATTTCCTCTTTGTTATTGGGGTTTACGAGGAGTGCCCCGCCGAGTTCTTGCGCGGCCCCGGTCAATTCGCTGAGTATCAGCACGCCGCGGCCGTCGGCTTTCGTCGCGCAAAACTCTTTCGCGATGAGGTTCATCCCATCCCTCAGCGGCGTTACCAACGCCACGTCCGCCAGTTGGTAAAAAGCGGCAAGGGTATGAAAAGGCAGCGAGCGGTAAAGGTACCAAATCGGTACCCAGCCCACCGTCCCGAATTCGCCGTTGATCCTCCCGACGAGTTCGTCGACGTGCTTTTTTAATCGGGCGTACGTTTCCACGGCCGTACGCGTTGGGACCGCCACCATAATCAACGTAACCGTACCCCGGTATTGGGGGTTGTTTTGGAGGAAGAGCTCGAAAGCCTCGAGGCGCTCCGGGATTCCCTTCGTGTAATCCAGTCTGTCGACGGATAAAATTATCTTCCGCCCTCGTAATTGTTTGTGGGCTTTCGCGACCTCTTTTTGTACCGTTTCGTCTTCCCCCGCCGTCGCCCAACGTTCGAAGTCGATGCCCATCGGGAAGGCCTCTACTTTGACTACTCGATTGCCGGCGGCGATCTTACCGTATGCGTATTCGTAACCTAAGATATTTCGGACGGCGCTAACGAGATGATGCACGTAGCCGTGCGTGTGGAACCCTATCAGGTCCGCGCCCAGGAGACCTTGCAAAATCTCCTCGCGCCACGGGAGCAAACGGAATATCTCGGACGAGGGAAACGGGATGTGGAGGAAAAAGCCGACCGCGGCTTCGGGGCGTGCCGCCCGAATAAGGCGAGGCAGAAGCATTAAATGGTAGTCGTGGACCCAAATTTCGTCGCCCGCCTCGGCGATTTCCAGGACCAGGTCGCGGAATTTCTCGTTCACGCGCTGGTATACGTTCCAATAGGACGTTTCGTATTTCGCATATAGCGGAAAGTAATGGAAGAGCGGCCAGATCGTCCTATTGGCGAAGCCGTGGTAATAGTTCTCGAGTTCGTATCGGGAAAGGAAGACAGGGTGGCAGTTTTCGCCGGCTAATTTTTTGCTAATGTCTTTGTTTTCGGCGTCGTCTATCCGGCCCGATGATATTCCGGGCCACCCGACCCACGCGCTGGGACGGGATTTGTAAAACGAAGCCAAGCCGGTCGCCAGGCCGCCAACGCTCGGCACGTACGATAGTTGGCCCCCCTTTTTGGTTACGCTTAAAGGAAGCCGGTTGGAAACGGTTAACAAGCGGGACACGAGGTCGGTTTCACTCCTTGAAGGTTTCTATACTTTTAACATAGAACGGCCGGCGGCGCAAGGTTACGCGTTTATAATATGTCAAAATTTAGGGGGAATTGATATAAAACTGGCGGTGCTCAGGACGGAGCGGTAGTGAATAGTTAATTTTAAGGAGGCAAACCCGCCCGGGGGAACGGCCTTTTTTTCACTAGGAAATATGTCGAATCGAAGCCTATTGACATAAGGAACTTGTTCGTTTATTATGAATTAAAAAAAGGAGGTAAGATTATGCGGATAACTATACGTATATGCGTTGCGGTTATCGCGTCGGCCGCCTCGGCCGTCGCCGAGCCCGGCGATACGATTTGGTGGGGCCAGATCCCGGCGACGGAGAACATAGTCATCGGCGGCCTGGCGTTCGACCCGGCCGACGGCAAGATCTGGGCCGCGGGGCCTATTTCAGGTACTTCGCGTCAATGTAAGTACTGCAAGTTCGACCCCGAGACCCACCAGCTAGTCCGACCTTGGGCGTCGATGGCGTCGGCGGTCGGCAGCTGTTTCGATATCGGCTACGGTTACGAGTACGGCGGCGTTAAATGCTTTGTCGTTAACGACGACGTCGATTATTCGCCGTATACGAAGATTATCGACCCGCGCGACGGCTCATACAAAGGGAGCCTCCCGGATTATTTCAGCAAGCCGAGCTACACCGCCGGCTGCGCCGTCGACGCGAAGACTAACGACGTTTATATTTCGAGCAACATGCGCGTGCTCGACGGCGGTACCGACGACCCGAGGGTCGCGCGCTACGACGGGAAAGCGTGGAACGTGTTCGCCACCGTGGGCGAGGCGAACGAGGGCCTGGCCGTCGGCTGGGGGCACGTCTTCCTCTTGAGGATGTTCCCTTTCTACGACATCTACGTCTTCGATACGGAAGGCAAGCACGAGGATACAATCCACCTGAAGAAGCCCCCCGCCAACTACATAGCCGGCTTAAGCTGCGGCCGCGTCGACGCCGTCGGCACGAACGAATCCCTTTTCATCGGCTTAAAATCCGGCGACCATAACGTCTTCGAAGTGGAGGTTAAAGACTACCCCGGCGTCGCGGTAGCGCCGGCGTCGTTGGGGCGCGTCAAGGCGCTCTTTCGCTAAGGTCCCGCTAAAGCTTTTCAGAAAACCCGGCCTCGCGGCCGGGTTTTTTCGTCATAGCGCCTTAGCGCGGTAAAGTCATTTTTCTCTTACCGGGTCGGCGTCGCGCGCCGGGAGGCCGGCCTCGCGAGCGGGCCCCGTTCCTCGACGCCCGCGGGAAGCCGTTCGGAAAATCTGCGGAGGTTGTGGAACAGTCGGAATTGCTCTTCGGCGGTTAGGGCAAAGAAGGATACCTCGTCGTAGGCGCACACGTAATTGTCGGGTATTTTCCAGGCGCCGACCCGGGACCATTCGCGGGGAAGGCCGCCGTACGCCTTGTACCACCGGGGGTATACGACCGCGATTCTTGCTCCTTCGGCCTCCGCCAACGCAGCCATAAAAGCGGTACCGTATTCCCGATGTTTTTTGGCGCGTGCGACCGCCATCGTACCCAGGCCCGTCAGGTCGAGGCATTTGACGTCGGCGAGGTAATTGATGGCGCCGACGTCGTTGGCCGCGACCGTTCTCCGTTGGTAGTACTCCCGTAGGAACAGCCCCATTTGATATTGCTGGTGGAAGATGTTCATAGTGGCCTGGGGCGTCTCGCGGTACGCCCTTACGGCCCTTTGGGCGAGCGGCCAGCCCGCGAAGAACAAGAAAAGAGCAACGGCGCCCACGTACGAGGCCGCGTACTTTCCGCGAGTAGGCCCGAGGCGGTCCGGCCACCCGGCCGCGAGCGCGACGGCGACGGTCACTACCCCCAACGCTACGAGGTACGATTCGTAACGGTAGAAGTGCCCCGTCTGCGCGTATTGCACGTGTAAGAACGCGGCGACGACGAATATGACCGGTAGGATCGCGGCCTCGCGCCGTACGTCCCTCGACTTCCGCACGGCGAGGGCGAACGCCATAAGGGCCGCGAGGACGAGCGTCAACATATGCGGCGCTCCGTAAAGATTCTCGAGCCCCGGGAGGCTCAGGAAGGTCCGCATACGGAGGGGAAGAAGGCTAACGTTTGCCGTTTTGGTAAGCACCGAGTTCGGGAGGAAGTACCACCCCTTCGCCATCGAAATACCGCCAAAGGAGACAATGGGAAAAAGGCCGCCCGCCGTTACGAGGAGCGCTGCGCGGATTCTATTGCGGCTTAGGAATAAGGCCGCGACTATGAATACGAGGAAGATGCCCTCGTACCTCGTGAGGGTGAGGAACGCGGCCAGCGCGGTAATCGAAACGAGTTGCCGCGCCGTCGGCTCTCCCCGGGCGACGGCCCGCGCCGATACGTAGGCGAAAGTCAACGCGAGAAAGGTTTGCAGCGTGTGTTCCATCCCCGCAAACGTCAGCGGGATCAGCGGCGTAAGGAATACGAAGAGGAGGAGGGTGACAAGTACCAACGCCCTCCGGCCGAGCGACCGGTTGAGGACCGCGTACGCGGCCGCGCACGCGAGGGTCCCGAAGAGGACGTTCAGTACTAAGGGGGTAATATCGTTTACGCCGAAGAGGAAATAAAAGGCGGCTAAAAGCGGAGGCCAAAAAAGCGACGAGGAGGTGAAAGAGAAGCCGTATTTAGTTATACCCCATACGCCGTGGCGAGAGAGATTTTTCGCCATGGCCATGTTGATGTAAGCGTCGTCGAGGGCGTACGAGATGTGGCCGTCGGTCCGCGCCAGCGAACATAATAAACACGCAACGGTCCCGGCCCAAAAGGCCGCTACCGCCACCGTCAACGGCCAATGGCTTTTTAATAATTTGACCGCGGCCGTAGCTTAACTCCCTTCCAACGAGATTCTCCAAATTTATGGTAAACGGGTTTCCGCCCGGCGTCAAGTGGAATCGGCCGCCTGGCCGGCGTTTCGTTCGTCCGCGGGCGGAGTGATACGGCGTCGTCGCTTTCCGCTTCCTTGGAGGCGGATAGTGAACCGGGTAAAAGAATATTGGGGGATTTATAATAGGCGGCGCGGGCTAAGTATAAATATTTGCGAGAAGGTGGTTATTATATTGGGCACTACGCTCTTTTTATTCAAAAAATGGGCGAAATAACTTGGGCACTACAATATTCCTCGACGAGTTGAGAGCAAAGGGTGGGCGAAGCCGCGCAAGGACTTTTTAGCGACAAAGGCGGCCCGGCCGTATAAAAAAGCGGCCTCGAAAAGCGGCCCTTTATTTAATTGTAAATTTATTTAAGTCAGAAGTCCCAATCGGGTTTCGGGTCGGGTAGCCTGAGTATTGCGTCCAGCGCTTCCAGGAGTTGGGGCGGCCCCGTAAGGTCGTCGGTGACCGCTAGGCCGCGCGCCGGCCTGACGCCGAGCCACATCCGCGTGAAGGCGCCGACGGAGGCGGCCAGCGCAGTTAAGGATTTATCGTTGCCCGGTTCCGCGCCGGAGGCGGGCCCCAACGTCACGACGTAGTCGCCCGCGACGCCGCGCCACGGCGAACCCTCGCTTAGGTGCTCCGCGATCGGGTCCGTCAATTTCAAATTGAAACGAACCTCCTCTGTCGGCAGCTTCGTGCGCGCGAGGCATCCGGGTACGTCCAGGACCCGCATTTGCCAGTACGCAACCGCGTCGACCTTATGTTCGAACTTCGACTTCTCGGTTAGCGTGTGTATTTGGAAGGGCCGCTCGAGGAGGTCTTGGAGCTGGATACCTTGCGGCTCGCGCATCCTCAGCAGCCGCACCTGGTCCCCCAGGCTTTGCAAGAGCGCCATGAGCTCGAGGAACTGTTCCGGCTTTTGGTACGCCATCCAATATACCATGTAGGGTCCTTCTTCCGTCTTGCGGGCGGAGCACCACATAAGGTGGCTAAGTTCGCCGCCCGGGCCGTCTGCGTAACCCAGGCCGAAGCCGTTCGTCGTCGCGAGCATTTCCGCTCGCGTAATCTCGGGGGGCGTCAAATTACAACCGCCGTGGCCGCGCGCCCGGTTGAGTCGCGCGCGATGTGCCGCGGCCCAGTCGTCCGCGTTAAGGCGGCGCGGTACGCGGCATTTCGCCTTGACGTTCAGGCGCGCCGGGTCGAAGGAGACCCAGTTCTCGTAGCCGCCCGTGCCGAAGCCGAGCATGTCGTAGTAACCCTGCTCGAACATTCCGAGGCCCGAGACCAGAGCGCCCTCCGCGGCGTCGGCGGCGACCACGGCCGCGGTCAACCTTTTCGCGAGCCCTCGCTTGCGGGCGACGCGGCTGGTCGTAACCGCGGTGACGCAGGAGAACGCGAGGTCCTCGTCAAGGTAGCGTAGGCTCCCCGAGGCGGTGTGGGCCAGGCACTCCGCCTCGCCGTTGACGTCGGCGACGAGCGCGCGGCCGGCCCCGAGGAAGATGTCCATCGCCTCTTCGTGTTCGGCCTTGCCCGGCTCGAGCCAGCCGGTTTCATACCAGATACGGTGGACGGCGTCTCGGTCCCGGGCGGCGTCGTAAGCGCGATATTCCATAAGAAAGTTCTCCTAAGTCGCCCGTTTTGAAGGCCCCCAGGCGGTTGAGTTTAGATATTGATTTACGGAAATTATAAATCCGCTCCTATTTCGCGTCAACCGAGGATTTTGATAAATTTCGCGCGCCGCGGAGCCGTTGTCGCTAAGCCGCTTTTTTTTAGGATTATAGGCGGCCCGGGTTCGGAATATTTACCGTTTTTTGGGTTATAAATTTTTTTCTAAAAAAGGCCATTTTTTACTTGACAACTCTCGGCTAATTTGATTTAATGTCCGTGGTGGTGAATTGTGGTGATTTGTGGGAAAATCCACATAATATATTCTTAGGAAATAAGTTATATGTCCGATTCGGAAGACATTAGTAACTACATCGTGGATCCCGGCCGTTGGTCCTTCGGCTTCAACGGCCAATATCGGCACTCCCTTGACGAAAAGGGGCGCCTTAGCGTCCCGGCTAACTTCCGCCGCGACGCCGCCGGCAACGCCATCGCCCGCTTCAAGCTGACCGTAGGCTTCGAGCGATGCCTTTTCCTTTTTCCCTCGGAATACTGGCAGGCGGTCGTCGAACCCCAACTCCTCCAACTTACCATTATGGAAGCAGAGGCGCGGCTCGTGACGAGGATGCTGTTGAGCCGCGCCGCGGATTGCGAGCCCGACCGGCAAGGGCGGATTATGGTCCCGGCGCCCCTCCGCCAGTTCGCGGGCCTCGACAACGAGGCTATAGTCAACGGCATATATACGCGCGTCGAGATATGGAACGTAGACAAGTGGCTCGCCTACGAGTCGGAGGCCGAGGCGGCCTTCGAGGAAACGGCGGCGCGCTATAAGATACGGTTCTGATAACGATGGCCGTTTGGGAAGACGTCGTTATATCCTCCGCCCCCGCACCCGAGCAGGGCCGCGAAGCCGAGCCGCTTCACCTCCCGGTGATGGTGGAGGAGGTGGCGGTCGCGGTTGCGCGGCGGCCCGGCGGCGTCTTCGTGGACGCTACCGTGGGTGGCGGCGGCCACGCCGCGGCGCTTTTGGCGGTTCTGCCCGAGGATAACATTTACCTGGGCCTGGATGTCGACGTCGCGGCGCTCGAGCGAGCGCGGCGCCGGCTTGCCCTTTTCGGCCCGCGCGTGGTCCTCGAGCGCGTCTCCTTCACCCGGCTCGGCGACGTGGCCGGCCCTTACGCCGGCCGCGTGACCAACGTTTTGTTCGACCTCGGCCTCTCGAGCTACCAACTTGCCGACGAGAGTCGTGGCTTTTCTTTTAACGCCGTTGGCGATCTCAACATGCGCTTCGACGGCGACCGGTCGAAGTTGACCGCGGCCGAAGTCGTGAACGCCTTCGAAGAAAAGAGGCTCGCGGATATCATCTACGAGTTTGGCGAGGAGCGCCGCGCCCGTGCGATATCCCGGGCCGTCGTATCGCGGCGCGCGCAGCGTCCCTTTGCGGATGCCGCGGACCTCGCCGAGGTCGTGGCGAGGGCCGTCGGCGGCCGTCGCGGCCGCCTCCACCCGGCGACGCGGACTTTTCAGGCTTTGCGCGTATTCGTAAACGACGAGTTGGCCGCGCTCGAGGCCGCTTTACCCCAGGCACCACCAATCATGGCGCCCGGCGCGCGGTTGTTCGTGGTCTCATATCACTCGCTCGATGACCGTACCGTAAAGCGATTTTTCCGGGCGTCCGCGGCTCGAGGCGAGGTGGAGATTATGACGCGTAAGGCTAAGAGGCCGGCCTCCGAAGAAACACGGGCGAATCCCCGAAGCCGTAGCGCGCGCCTGCGGATAGCCGAGAAAATTTGATATGGCTGCAGTCTTCTATCGACCGCCCACTACGGACGTTAAATCGCGCCCTAAGCGCCGCCGGCGGGTATACCTCTGGGCGGTCGCCGCCGTGGTCGCGGTTCTCTTACTGGCTTTTTTGTATCTGTGGCAATACGTATCCATCCTCGAGCTTAATTACGAAGTGACGCAGCGGCAACGACGGCTGGACGAGGCTTACCACGAGAGGGTAACGCTGAAGTCGGACCTTTATCGCCGTCGCTCGATGAGTGAAGTCGACGAGATCGCGCACGATAAGCTCGGGTTGAAACCGCCCGCGCCGGGCCAAATCGTCATAGTCGAGGAAGAGTATTGAGGTCCGGACGTAAAATCCGTTTCGCTTTACTATACCTTTTCTTCGTCGTCGTATTCGGCGCCGTACTCGTGCGCTTGTTGTGGGTGCAAGTGCTGCAGCACGATTTTTACGGCGACGTGGCGTTTAAGCAACAGTACGGCCGGAGCTACTTAGCCGCGGCGCGCGGCGTTATCTACGACCGCGGTATGAACCCGTTGGCGCTTAGCCGGCCCGTTTACGATATCTATTGCATCCCGCGCCTTATCCGGGACGGCCGCGCCGTAGCCCGTACGTTGGCCCCGGTACTCGGCGTCGACGAAGCCGCGCTCGAGCGCAAGTGTAGTTCCGGCGCCGGTTGCGAATGGCTCGCGCGCGAGGTCTCGCACGCGGAAGCCACGAAAGTGCTCGCCGCGGGCCTTACGGGCGTTTTCGCCCAACCTTGCGAACGGCGCATCTACCCCGAAGGCGATTTGGCATGCCACGTATTGGGTTACGTGGGCCCGCGCGACGGCGCCCGGGCCGGTGCCGAAAACACGCTCGACGTTTACTTGGAAGGCCTTCCCGGCTTCTTCGACGGCGGCGCCGACGCCGTAGGGCGTACCCTCCCCGACCTCACCTATAACTTCGTACCGCCTATGAACGGTTTGGGCTGCGTCTTGACGATTGATAAGTGGTGCCAGTACGTAACCGAGCGCGAGCTTAGAGCTACGTGCGAGCGGTACGAGGCCGAGGCGGGCGCCGCGGTAATGATGCGCCCGGATACGGGAGAGATCCTCGCTTTGGCGTCGTACCCCACGTACGACCCGAACTACTACGGCGATTATAAGCGGGAGTGTTGGCGCAACAACGCCGTTACGAGTGCCCTCGAGCCGGGGTCGATCGTAAAACCTTTTCTCGTTGCCGCGGCGCTCGAGGAGGGCGTCGTTTCCGCGGGCGACGTTTTCGATTGTACGCGGGCGCTCCGCTTCGGTCGCTACGAGATAGGGGACGTTAAGCCCTCCGAGGAACCGATTACGCTTAGCGAGGTGATAGAGCGGTCCAGTAACATCGGCGCGGTGCTCGTCGCGCGGAAACTCGGCGGCCGCCGCTACTGCGAATACCTCCGTAAGTTCGGCTTCGGCGAACGAACAGACATCGACCTCCCCGCGGAGAACCCGGGTATTTTGCGCTACGACGAGTTCGGCCGGCCTCTGGGTTTGGCGTTCGCGAGTTTCGGTCAGGGCTTTTCGGCGACGCCCGTTCAAATTGCGGCCGCGGCTTGCGTCCTCGCCAACGGCGGTACGTTGGTCAAACCGACGTTGGTCTCGGCTATAGTCGACGAAAACGGCCGCGTACTAAGGCGGTTTGAACCGGAGATTCAGCGGCGCGTAGTTTCCCCCGACGTCGCGGCCCGCGTAAGGCGGATGATGGCGAGTGTAGTGGAACGGGGCGTCGGCAAGTTTGGTCGCGTACCCGGCTACCGGGCCGGCGGGAAAACCGGGACCTCGGAAATCGCCGAACCCGGCGGCCGAGGTTACATACCCGGCGCTTACAATTCGTCGTTTTTGGGGATTTACCCCGCCGACGACCCTCGCGTCGTAATTTTCTTCACTATAAGAAAACCGCGCAGCAAGATCTTCGGCGGCGTGATCGCCGCTCCCGCTTGCGCCCGCATAGCCGCGGATATCTTGCCCGCGTTGAAGGTACTTCCCGCCGGCGGCCGGAAGTTAACGTTGCCCGTTGACCCGGCCGTCCGGGCCGACGACTTCGCATTCCGCGACGTGCCCGCCTCTACCGCGATAGTACGCCTTAGCTCTTCCGGTTTCCGCGCCCGTTGCGACGGGAAAGGCTCGCGCGTTTTATGGAGTTCGGCCGATAACGGCCCCCCTCCCGATGCAGGTAGCGTCGTTTTGGTTAAATTGGGCGGCGAAGGCCGCGTTATGCCGGGCGTGGTCGGCGTTTCAGTGCGCGAAGCTATGAGGCGCCTCGGGCCGTTGGGCGTGAGTGTGAACCTGGTTGGCGAAGGCGGCTGGGTAACGGGACAATCGCCCGCCGCCGGCGCGAGATTGGACGGCCGTTGTACGCTCACCTTAAGCCCCGACGGCCCTCGCTGCTTACGTGCCGCCGTGGTTCCCAGTCGCAAACCGCCCCCTGAGGGCCGAGCCGGGGTGACGGGGTGAGGCCGTGAGCGTGGATTGGACGTTAAGCCGCATTAACGAGCTGGTGCAGGGCGAAATTCTGCGCGGCGACGGCCGCCTTTGTCTTCGGGGCGTGGCGACGGACAGCCGGGCCGTCCGCCCGGGCGAGCTTTTCGTCGCGTTGCGCGGCGAGCGCCGAGACGGCCACGACTACGTTGCCGACGCCGTGGCGAAGGGGGCCGCGGCCGCCGTCGTGTCTCGGGAAGTGCCGGAGACAATTCCTCAGGTTTTGGTCAGAGATACTCTTGAGGCGTTGCGAGTTTTAGGCCGGGCGCGGCGACGCGAGTTCCAGGGGCCTGTGGTGGCCATAACCGGCTCCTGCGGAAAGACCACCACGAAGGATCTGATAGGGGAGGTCCTCGCTCGTAAATACCGGGCGAGCGTAGCGCGGGATAGCTTCAATAACGACGTCGGCGTGCCGCTGTCGATTCTGGCGTTGGAACCCGGCGACGAGGTCCTCGTACTCGAGCTCGGCGTCAGCGCGCCCGGGGAGATGGCACGTTTAGGGGACGCGGCGGCGCCGACCGTCGCCGTCATTACGAGCGTCGCGCCGACGCACCTGGAGTTTTTCGTCGACGTAGCCGCGGTGCGTCGAGAGAAGATGGCGTTGCTCAATTACGTGAAACCGGGCGGGACCGCGGTCCTGAATGCCGACGACCCTTTGGTGGCCGCTATGGCAGCCGAAATCGTAAACGGCCTTAAGGTCGTCACCTTCGGGTTGGCGGCGGAGGCGGACGTCAGGCCGGAGGAATTGAAGGACGAAGGTTTTGCCGGTTCGCGATTTAAGCTCCCGGGGGACGCCGAGGTGGAGCTGCCGCTCCCGGGCGAGTTTAACGTTATGAACGCGCTGGCCGCGGCCGCGGTGGGGCAAGTCCTGGGCGTCGCGCCTGAGGATATGGCCGCCGGCCTGCGCACCTATTGCGGCCGTACCCTCCGTTCGAAAGTGGTCACTAGCGGCCGCGGCGTTACTTTCTTCGTAGATTGCT
This sequence comes from uncultured bacterium, assembly GCA_964631855.1. Classification (GTDB taxonomy): domain Bacteria; phylum RBG-13-66-14; class B26-G2; order WVWN01; family WVWN01; genus WVWN01. The sequence goes on from CAZWAM010000007.1 coordinate 38,101, forward strand.
ATAACTCGTCCCCGCGCGCGGCCCGGGCTTCTCTGGCTTTCGTCGCGGTCGCCCCGGCCGAAGGGCGCCGCGTCGCCGTCTTGGGCGACATGCTCGAGCTGGGCGCCGCGAGCGAGGCCGCCCACCGGGAGGTGGGAGGATTCGCCGGCCGAGGGCACTTCGACCTGGTCGTCGGCCTGGGGGAGGGCGGCCGGCTAATTGCGGAGGGGGCGCGCGCCGCCGGGATGACGCCCGCGGCCACGGCTTTTTTCCCGAGCAAGGACGAACTCGCCGACTTCCTGGCGCGGGAGTTAAAAAAAGGTGACGTAGTTTTATTGAAAGCCAGCCGCGCCGTGCGTTTGGAGGCGATACTGGATAAGGTGGGCGTTACGGTTCAAGGAGGTTAACCTTTGCTGTACCTTTTATTGTATCCGCTCCATACCGAGATTTCGTGGCTGAACCTCTTCCGCTACGTGACCTTCCGCTCGGCGTACGCCGCAATTACGGCGTTCTTAATAGCCTTCCTGTTGGGCCCACCCATAATCAGATTGCTTAAACGCAAGATGGTCGAGGAGATTATAAGGGAGGAGGTGCCGCGGCGCCATCTCGAGAAGGCGGGCACGCCTTCCATGGGGGGACTTTTAATATTGGCCGGGATTGTCCTGCCGACCCTCTTATGGGCCGACATCACGAGTCGGTACGTCCTCGCAGCCCTTATCGCAACGTTAGCGCTGGGCGCGATGGGCTTCGCCGACGACTACTTAAAACTCGTAAGCAGGAAGCCGTTGGGCCTGCTCGCGCGGTGGAAGTTTATCGGCCAGACTATATTGGCGCTCGCCATCGGCCTTTTCGTCTACTTCTTTCCTTTGGATAACGGCACGACGACCTGGTTAAACTTTCCGTTCCTCAAGAACGTCGCCCTCAACCTGGGCCCGTGGTACATCCTGTTCGTAATGATCACCATCGTGGGATCGACCAACGCCGTCAATTTGACCGACGGCCTCGACGGCCTCGCCGCGGGAGCGATGCTTTTTTCGGGCGCCGCCTACGCCGTTATGTGCTACGTCGTGGGGAACTTCAAATTCGCCGATTACCTGCAGGTTATGTACGTCACGGGCGGCGCCGAGCTCACGATATACATGGCCTCCATGGTGGGCGCGCTGCTGGGATTCTTGTGGTTCAACAGTTACCCGGCGGAGGTGTTCATGGGCGACACGGGTGCCCTGCCGTTGGGAGGCGGCATCGGGACCGTTGCCATCCTTATAAAACAGGAATTGTTGCTCGTCATAGTGGGCGGCGCTTTCGTGATCGAGACCTTATCCGTAATGACGCAGATTATTTATTTCAAAGCTTCGGGCGGGCGCCGGTTTTTCAGAATGTCACCTATCCATCACCATTACGAACTGAAGGGGATGGCCGAGCCCAAGATAACGGTCCGCTTCTGGTTAATTTCGGCGATATGCGCCCTCATCGGCCTTTCGACGTTAAAAATCAGGTGAGCAAATTTTCGGATAAACTGGCGGCTTTTCGCGGCCGCCGCGTTCTGGTGGTAGGCCTGGGTCGATCGGGCGTCGGCGCGGCGAAGGTGCTCGCGCCCGTAGCTGCGCGCGTCGTCGCCTCCGACCAAAAGCCGCCCGAGGAATTGGACCCGGCCGCGCGCCAACTTGGCGACTTAGGCGTTGAGCTCCGCGGCGGCGACCAGGGGCCGGCGTTGCTCGAGCAGGTGGACCTGTTGGTTCGAAGCCCGGGCGTTCCGTGGGTGGCGCCGCTCGTGGCCGCGGCGCGCGAAGCGGGAGTAGAGGTTATCGGCGAGCTCGAGCTGGCCTATCGCCTCCTCGTCACGGACCGCATCGTCGCCGTCACGGGCTCGAACGGGAAATCGACGACGACGGCTCTGCTCGGCGAAATATTCCGGCGCGCGGGCGAGGAAGTAGTCGTCGCGGGCAACATCGGCGTCGCGTTGACGGCGGTCCTGGCGGAGCTCGAGCCTACTACTACGGTCGTGGCCGAGGTCTCGTCGTTCCAACTGGAGGACGTGGCTACGTTCAAGCCGCACGTGGGCGTGTTGCTCAACCTCGCGCCGGACCATCTGGACCGCCACGGGTCCCCGGCGACGTACTACCGCATGAAGTGGCGCCTTTTCGAAAACCAGGGCGCCGGCGATTACGCGGTATTGAACGCGGACGACGCGTCGTCGGCTAAGTCGGACAACCTCCGCGCCGCGGTGTTGCTATTCGGCGGGCGTGCCGCGCCGGGGCCGGGCGTCTGGCTCGAGGGCGACGACGTGAAATATAACGTTCGCGAAAGGCGAGGCACGCTCCTCGCGACGTCGGGGGTCCGGCTACCGGGGCCCCATAACCTGTCGAACGCGATGGCTGCGGCGTGCGCCTCCCTCGCGGCCGACGTTCCCGCGGCGGCGGTGGCGGAGGCCCTCGCCTCGTTCGAGGCGCTGCCGCACCGCCTCGAGTTTGCCCGGGAAGTGGCGGGCGTCCGCTACGTGAACGACTCCAAGGCCACGAACGTGGCGAGCGCGCTTGCGGCCCTCGCGAGTTTCGACGGGCCGGTCGTGCTTGTCGCGGGCGGCAAGTCGAAGGGCGAAGATTTCGCGGCCTTGGCGTCGGCGGCGCACGGCAAAGTGCGCGCGGCGATACTCTACGGCGCGGCACAGGAGGAGTTGGCCGCGGCTTTTGCGGGCGTCGTGCCCCTCGAGCGAGCGGCCACCGTCGAGGAGGCGGTGGCGAAGGCCGCGGCCGCGGCGCGACCGGGCGACACGGTCCTGCTCTCCCCGGCGTGTACCTCCTGGGACCAGTACCGGGACTTCGAAGAGCGCGGCGACGACTTCAAACGGGCGGTGGCGGATTTGAGCCGGGAGGCCGGCTAAAGGATGCGGCGTTCGTTGGTCATATCGTTGGTAGTCGTATCGCTGCTATTGGCGTTTGCGGGCGTGCTTATGGTTTTTTCGTCGAGCGCGGCTTTGGCGTACGTGAAGCACGACGGCGACAGCATGTATTTCCTCAAGCGGCACGTTATTAACTTGGCGGTAGCATTGGCCGTAGGGGCGTTTTGTGCGTTCGCCGATTATCGTTTATGGGAGCGGCTCGCTTGGCCCGCGGCAGTTGCAGCTATCGGGTTATTGATCGCGACGCTCTTAGTCGGCGTAGGTAGCTACGCCGCGCCCGTGCACCGATGGCTCAAGATCGGTCGTTTCTTCCTCCAGCCATCCGAGCTCGCGAAATTGGCGACGGTGCTGATCTTGGCGAAATACCTCGCGCGGCGCGGGTATCTCGAGAGTGCTTATGAGAAGTGGTTCCCACTCGGCGCGGTGGTTGTGATGTTCGCCGCGGTCGCCGCGGAGCCCGATTTCAGCATGGCGTTTCTTATCGCAGTCACGGCGTTCGTTATGCTCTTTTTGGGCGGCGTTCGTTTACGGTATATCGTCGGCGCGGGCGCGTTGGTGGCGCCGCTTCTCGCGATAATGGTTTCCGCGCAGAAGTATCAGGTTTCCCGGCTTATGTCTTATATCGACCCGTGGCGCTACGCCCGCGGCCGCGGGTACCAGGTTATACAGTCGCTTATAGCGTTGGGCTCGGGCGGCTTAGTGGGCAAAGGGCTCGGCGCGAGCAATCAGAAGTTGTTCTACTTGCCGCAGGCGCACACCGATTTCGTGTACGCCGTATTGGGCGAAGAATTCGGTTTCGTAGGCGCCGCGACGGTGCTTGTGGCTTTTGCCGTTTTGGTAACGGTCGGCTTTAAAACGGCGGCGCGCGCCCGCGATGCTTTCGCCAGGTACCTGGCCGCGGGGATGACTACGGTTATCGGCCTTGGGGCCGCGGTAAACCTTTGCGTCGTTACCGGCTTGATACCAACGACCGGGATACCGTTGCCGTTCATATCCTACGGCGGCACGTCGCTCGCCGCTACGTTCGCGGCCGTAGGCATTTTAATCAGCGTCGCCCGTCGCTCGGGCGTTGACACCAGTTTCGGTTACGCGCGTTATACCGCGCCGCCGACGTCGTTAGAAGGGACCTTCGTCGATTACGTTTAACGAAATGGCGTCGTCCAAAGACAGCGTTGAGGTCGTAATAGCGGGTGGTGGCACCGGCGGCCACTTGTTCCCCGGCCTCGCGACCGCGGAAGCTTTGACGGCCCTTGCGCCCGAGGCGAGTATTACGTTTGTCGGAACCGGGCGGCCGGTGGAGGAGAGGGCGCTGGCTGGTAAGGCGTACGGTTATCGCGTTTTGCCGGCGCCTCGCCTCGAGCGGAACTTACACCCTATCAATCTCGTGATGCCCGTCAGGTTCGCTTGGGCCGTAGCGCGGGCCGCGCGTTTGCTCCGCGAGCTGAAAGCGGCGCTCGTTATAGGGACCGGCGGCTACGGCAGCGCCCCCGTCATCGTCGCGGCGCGGCTTCGTCGGATGCCGACTATTATTTTGGAACAAAACATAATACCGGGTTTGACGAACCGCGTGTTGTCCCGTCTCGCGAGGCTGGCCTGCCTTGCGTTCGAGCCGTCGCGGGATTGGCTCGCGGCAAGCATAAAGGCCGTTGTTTCCGGCAATCCCATCCGCCCGGTACGCGACGCGGGCGACGTAGCGGGTGCCCGGGCCGGACTCGGCCTTGACGCGGAGACATTCACGGTTTTCGTCTTCGGCGGCAGCCAGGGGGCACGGAGCTTGGTAGAGGCGGCGAGGGAGGCCCTCGAGCAGTTGGCCGGCGAGGATATACAGCTCATCGTCCAGACCGGCGACGCCGCGGCCCTTGACGTACCGGCGGCGTGGGAGGGCCGGCTTCTCGTGAGGTCGTTCTTCGACGAGATATACGATTGTTACCGTGCCGCGGATTTGGTCTTTTGCCGGGCGGGAGGCGGCGTCGCGGAGGTGTTGGCGTTCGGCAAGCCGATGGTACTTGTGCCGTACCCCTTTGCCGCCCACGGCCACCAGGAGCGAAACGCCGCGTACGTCGAACAGGAGGGCGCCGCTGTCGTCGTGCCGGACGCAGATCTCGACGGCACCAGGATGGCGTCGCTGATAACTGAACTCAAACGCGACGACGGCCGGCGCGCCTCGATGGCGCGGGCGAGCCGCGAGTTGGGGCGGCCGGACGCGGCCCTGCGCGTCGCGCGCGAGGCGCTTAACCTTATAGGAATAAAACGGTGACCGAGTTCGGGCCAATTAAGAAAATCCACTTCGTGGGCGTTGGCGGCGCCGGGATGTGCGGCCTGGCCGAAATACTTAACAACCTGGGGTTCGACGTCTCCGGCTCGGACGTGAGGCCGAGCTCGGTTACGGAACGCCTCGGCAAGCTGGGAGTGAAGGTCTACGAGGGCCACGCCGCGGAAAACCTGGGCGAGGCGGAAGTGGTCGTCGTCTCCTCCGCCGTACGGGACGACAACGTCGAAGTGCTCGAAGCTCGGCGGCGCCGCGTCCCGGTCATACCCCGGGCCGAGATGTTGGCCGAGCTTATGAGGTTGAAGAAGGGAATCGCGGTTTGCGGTACGCACGGCAAAACTACCACGACGTCGATTCTGGCGACGCTTCTCGCCGAGGGGGGCCTCGAGCCGACCTTTGTCATCGGCGGCCGCCTGAACCGCGTGGGCACGCATGCGAAATTGGGCGAGGGGCAATATTTCGTTGCCGAGGCCGACGAGAGCGACGGCTCTTTCCTGAAGCTTGCCCCCATTTACGCGTTGTGTACTAACGTCGACGAGGACCACCTCGACTACTACGGCGACTTCGAACGGCTCAAGGAAGCTTTCGTGGAATTTTTAAACAAAGTGCCTTTTTACGGATTGAGCCTGGCCTGCGCGGACGACGCCGGCGTCGCGGCCATTCTCGAGCGAATCTCGAAACCTACGCTGACGTACGGCACCGCCCCCGGCCGCGACGTCGTCATCTCGAACGTCGCCGGTGAAGGCCTTAAGACGTCGTTCGATTTAACGGTGAGGGGCGAGCGGCTCGGGCGCCTCACGATAAATCTACCGGGCGAACAGAGCGCGCTGAACGCCGGCGCTGCCGCGGCGCTCGCGACCGTCGTAGGCGTCGATTTCGCGACTATCCAAAGAACGTTGGACGAATTCGAAGGGGTTGAGATGCGCTTCCAAAGGCTCGGCGAGGTCCAGGGTTCGGTGACGGTAATGCACGATTACGCTCACCATCCGCGGGAAATCGAGACGATGCTGGCCGCGCTGCGCCAGGCTTATCCCGGCAGGCGTCTGGTGGCCGTGTTTCAGCCGCACCGTTACTCGAGAACGCGGGACCAACTTAATAAATTCCCGCGCGCCCTTTCCGGGGCGGACGTCGTCATCGTCACGGGCATATATCCTGCGGGGGAGGCCGCGATCGCCGGCGTTTCCGAGGAAGGCATCGTCGCGGGCCTGGTCCACCTCGGCTACCGGGACGTTCACCACGTTCCCCATAAAGCCGACATCCCGTCGAAAGTAGCCGCGGTGATGCGGCCGGGAGACGTAATTGTGCACGTCGGCGCGGGCGACGTCTGGAAGGTTGCAGAGGATGTATTGCGTTTTCTCACCAATT
>CAZWAM010000008.1:0-12985 GCA_964631855.1 uncultured bacterium
AGGAGAAGGCGACCGAGGAGCAAATCATGGAGGCCGTCCTGGACGCCGGCGCCGACGATATCAGCCCCGGCGACGACGTCTTCGAAGTCTATTGCCCGCCGGGCCGTCTGGCGGACGTCACCGACGCCCTCGCCGCCGCGGGCATCGAGTTCGCGAGCGCGGAGGTCTCGTTCGTCCCCAAGACCGTCATCCCGCTTCAGGGCAAGAACGCGGCCAAGTTCGTGAAGCTTTTGGAAGCGCTCGAGGAGCACGACGACGTCCAGACGGTCTTCGCCAACTTCGACATCCCGACGTCGGTGATGGAAGAGCTGGCCGCGGCCTGAGCCAATGCCCCGGTCGACGCGCGAATGGGCGGTAATATACCCCCGGTTCCCCGGGCCGGCTTTAGCCTACGCCCATTATGTAGGGTCCACGTGCAAAATAATTAGCGCGTAACTTAATAAACCAAACCCTAATTAAAACAACAATAGGTAATTGGGCTGCCGCATAAATATAATTTTTTGGTTGAAATAAACCGAAATACCATATTATAATAGGCTCCATATAATAAAGGGCCGAAGATAAACTAAATATAAAACTGCGGGGTTAGCAGATGGATAAAAAGGAAATATTTTACTTAAGGCTATTAGGGGCCCTTAAACACACTAAAGAAACTTTCGAACTACGCAATATACACGATGCGTTAATAGTCTGGTACGGACAGAACCGTTATTTTATCGACCCCGAAGATATAAAAGATAGAATAGTAGAAGATAAACATGCAGAAGGTATAGACGCCATTTTATTCGATAAATCCAATAACCGGTTCATTTTCGTACAGGCAAAAACAGTCGAACGGTACGACCGAACAAAAAAACACCTACCCGAAAATGAATTGAAGAAGGTAACCGCAGGGTTCGGGTTGCTAGTTTCTGAAAAAATTAAAGGTAAAATTACGCCGTTACTTCAAAATTTAGTAGAAGAGTATAAGGAATATGACAACAAGGGGTACTATGATACAGAAATTTTAATATTGACGTTGAAAAGGAGACCCGCGTCCTTAAAATACCTGGAGCATTTAAAACAAAACTACGAGAGATTAAAATATGAAGTAATAGATTTCGACGGCCTTTTTGAACTATATAATAAATATTTAAAAACAACTCCTCAACCTCCCGACCAAATAACTTTCGAAGCCATAGATAAACCGTTAATAAAACCCCTTCCGCATAAATCCGTCGTATTTACGTGCAAAGGAAAAAAACTAGCCGAAATATATATAGATAACAAAGATAATATTTTAGAACAAGACGTAAGGCTTTCTTTAGGCACTAAAAGCAAAAGTATTAATAAACAGATACTAGAAACTGCTAAGTCCCCGGACCGAAGTGACCTCTTTTGGTATTTCAACAACGGCGTCACGATAGTATGTAAGGAAATTGTGAAAAGCACAGTCGGCAATTGTGTAACTCTAAGAAGACCCCAAATAATTAACGGTGCCCAAACAACACACGCTTTATCCGAAGCTTTTGAAGAAGGTTTATTGGAAGACGACGTAGATGTATTAATAAAAGCTATAGAATCCGGCGATAAAAACTTTATAGAAAACGTAACCCTTTATACTAATTCTCAGAACGCGATTAAACTTAGGGATCTATGCTCAAACGATGAAATACAAAGAAAAATGCAAATAATAATTAGGGACTCGTACGGGTATTTTTACGAAAGAAAGCGGGGTGAAGTAGAAGCCCGAGAAACCACAAACGGAACGGAACGGAAAACAACACGAAAGGTTTCTAAGGCTAATATTATAAGTAACGAAAACGCTGCTCAGGCGTTTCTATCTTTCTATTTAGATAAACCCGCCGAAGCTAAAATAACCCGGTGGCGGATATTTATGAAAGAAATCGGCGGTTATTACGACGATATATTTAACCCAAAAGACGATATACTGGCTGAGAAACTATTATTTTCCTGGTTAATGTTAAAATTCATACAAGCTAAAAAGAAAGAGTATAGAAAGGTTTATCGCAATGCTGATAAATTAGGCGTAAGGAAAATGCGGGAAATATATAATAACGAATTTTTACTATACGCGGATTTCTTTATACTAAACCTATTAAAAGATTTTATCAAAAAAGATGGTTACGATATCGAAAGCAAAAAACCCGACATTGACGGATTAATAAAACGATTCGATACGAACGATAATTATCTAAATGATAAATACGAAATCATAAAGGAGGCTCTAAAGCTTTATTTACGCAGCAAACAAAAGGAACCAGGTTTTTATCATAAGAAATTTTTCGATAGTGAAAAAAGCATCGGGTTAATTCGAGCGGGTTTAAATAAAGAATTCCCTTTCATAGAATTAAATCCCCGTTGACCATCTTCTTGCCCTTTCCTTCTATTTAATTTTTATCCCCAAACCCTTATTAAGGAATTTATAGCTCGTTTCTTAAGAATTAAGTCATCGCCTCACCGCCGCCGGCCCGCCTGCTTGGCCGCCGCGCCCTTCGCCGGCGGCCTCGTCGTCGCCGCTTTGTACTCGCCGCCGTTTTGGCCGCTCGCCGTCGGCGCCGCGGCCCTCACGTTATCAGCGCTGCTCCTAAGCCGGCGGCGCGCCGCTAGCTGGCTTTTGCTCGCCGGCGTGGCCCTCGCCGGGGCCGCCTGGTACGTGGCGCGCGCCGATTACCTCTCCCCGGACGACGTCTCGCACCACCTGGACCGTCGCTTCCGCCCCACGGCGGCGGTCGTCGCCGGCGTCGTCGCCGACGACCCGGAACAGCGCCCCTACGGCACGATCTTCGCCTTAAAGGTAAAAAATATCGCGACGGCGGCCGGCACAAGACGCGTCACGGGCCGGGCGCGCGTCTCGGTTTACGAAAACGTATCCCTCCGCTACGGCGACGAGGTCGCGATACGGGGAAAGCTCGCCGCGCCCAAGCCCGCCCGGAACCCCGCGGGTTTCGATTACCGCGCGTACCTCCAGCGTCGCGGCATAACGGCGTTGGTCACGGCCGGCGGCGCGGAAGACGTAACGCTCCTCGCGCGCGGCCGCGGCAATCCCGTACTCCGCGCTTCTTTCGCGGCGAGGCATAAAGCCGCGTCGATACTGGACCGAGCCGTCGGCGGCGACGAGGCCGCGGTCCTCAAAGGGCTGACGCTGGGCAAGCGGGCGGAAATAGACCCGGCGATCGTGGAGGACTTCCGCGGCGCCGGCGCGGTCCACCTCCTCGCGATATCCGGCCTGCACGTCGGCCTGGTCGCCTTTCTACTATTTCTGGTCCTGGCCGGGACGCGGATGCCGAGGGTGGCGGCCAACCTTACGGTGATGGCCTTCCTACCGGCGTACGCGTTGCTGACGGGATTCAACCCGCCGGTGGTCCGCGCCAGCGTGATGGGGATGTTGGCGCTCACGGCCGCGTTATTGGACCGCGACGTCGACCTGTTCAATATCCTCGCCGCCGCGGCCTTAATCCTCCTGGTATACAACCCGCTCTACGTGACCGACGTATCGTTCCTGTTGTCGTTCGCCGCGGTCTTCGCCATCGCGGCTTTGTACCACCCCATAAAAAATTTCTTAAAACCGGTCCCCCGCCTAGTGCGAGAACCGCTCGCCGTAACCTGCGCCGCGCAGCTGGGCGTACTGCCGCTGCAGCTATATTTCTTCAATAGGTTTACGCCCACGGCGTTGGTCTCCAACCTGGTGATGGTGCCGCTCGCCGGGTGCGCCGTCGCGCTCGCGCTAATCACCATTATAACCGGCGCCGTCTGGCCCGCGCTCGGCGGCCTCTTCGGCGGCGCCGCCTGGCTCGGCGCCAAGGTGTTGATAACGGCGGGCCACTACTTCGCCTCGGGCCTCGAGCCCCTTACGCGGCTCTGGCCCGCGCTCGCGGACGCGCCGGCCTTGGGGCCCCGGTGGGACTTGCAGTTCTGGGTGGCGCGGCCGTCGCCTTTTCTCATATTACTTATAATTTTTATAATCGGAACGGCCGCGGCGCGAAGGTGGCGGTCGCGGTTTGCGTTCGGTGCCGCGGCCGCGGGTTGCCTCGCGCTCTGGCTCGCGCCGAAACTCGGGGCGCCCGAGTTGCCCTTGCGCGTCACCTTCCTGGACGTAGGGCAAGCGGACAGCGCGCTGGTGGAGTTTCCCAACGGAAAGACGATGGTCGTGGACGCGGGGTACGCGGGCCGCGGCTACGACGCCGGCGAGAGGGTCGTGGCGCCCGTACTCCACGGCAAGGGCATCAACAAAATCGACTACTTCTGCGTGACGCACGGCGACGCGGACCACGCGGGCGGCGCGGCGTATTTAATTAGGAATTTCGACGTGGGCGAGTTGTGGTTCCCGGCCGACCCGAAGCGAAGCCGCGCCCTCGACGAGCTGGCCGAGGCGGCGGAAGCCAAGGGCATTCGCAGAGTCGACGCTGCCCCGGGTTGCGTAAAGGTCGGCGGCGTACGCGTCGCGCGGGTTTGGCCTCCTCGCCGCGGTCCGGCGGCTGAGCTATCGTCGAACGACGCTTCGACGGTACTACGTCTGAGCTACGGCGACTTCTCGGCGCTTTTGACGGGTGACGTCGAACACCCGGCGCAGGAGTTTATTCTAGAGACGGGGAAGGAGTTGGCTGCGGATGTCGTAAAGGTACCGCACCACGGCTCGAGAGGTGCCGCGTTGGCGCCCTTCGTCGCCGCAGTCAACGCGCGCGTGGCCTTCTTCCCCACCAAGGCCGGCTCGGCGAAGTTCCCGGCGCCGGAAACGTCGGCGTTGTACCGTAAAGCCGGCGCGCGCCTCTTCGCGGCCGGCGAAAACGGCGCCGCCGTCGCTCAAACCGACGGCCGGCGCCTTCGCGTTCGAACTATGTTTTAGGGGCCCCGCCGGCCCGCGGGCGCGCCCGCTATCACGCCGACGGCGCAAGAAGCGGCTTTATAGTTTCTTCCAATTGCTTTTCGCCGATATAACCAGGCCGCTTCATGACCTCGTTGCCGTCGCGGTCGTAAATAATTATGGTAGGGAGGCCCATAATCCCGTATTCGCCCTTCATCTCCTCCGTGCCGCGGACGTTCACGTAGTTCATGCCGACCTCCGCGGCGTACGGCGGTACGTCTTTATCGGGATTATCGTCCAACGTAATACCCACAATCGTCAGGCCCTGGTCGCGGTAATTCTCCTGCAACTCGATGAGGTGCGGGATTTCCCTCTTACACGGGCCGCACCACGTCGCCCAAAAGTCGAGGATGAGGACCTGGCCCTTATAATTGTCCACCTTGAAATCGGAGGCGTCTATCAGCGAGAAACCCTCCGGGGGTTCGGCGGGCGCCGCGGCCTCGCCGCCGGGCGGCGCGCCTTCTTCGCGCTCAGGCTTGCAGGCCGAGCACAGAGATATACAAGTAACGAATGCCGTTAACCAAATCAGATATCCGCGCGGCATAGAAAATACCTCCTATTTATATGGTATATTAACACAAAGGGCCGTGAGCGGGGAAGGGTTAAAAAAAAGGAACGGCCGCAACCGTTCCCGAACGCAAAAAACCAACCCCCGTCATCTTTGGGCCGAATTTCTTACGCGCGTTAAAATGTATGCCGCCCTTTCGGGGGAAAGCGCCGCGCGCGATGCCAACCGCTCGAGCAACCGGCCCAACCGGGTTTGGAGGTAGTCGCTACCTTTGTTTCTTTGCTTACTTAAAATGCGAGCGGGCGAAGCGTTCTCGTTACGGACATTCTCCTCGGTTAACTTTCGAACCGCGGACGAAACCTTTGTCGGCATTTCAAACCTCCGTTAAAATATCGCCACCTCCTGCGACAGAAACCTACGAATAATACATGAGCCCTTTCATATTATTGGTGCAAATTCGACCCTTTACGTTACAGCCTTTGTTTGACGGGCGGGCCCTAAGGAGAAGGAAATGACGTACGACGACCTACGGGAAAAGATAAAAAGTCGGACGGCGCGAGCCGGCGTCGTGGGGCTGGGCTACGTGGGCTTGCCGCTGGCCGTGGCCTACGTCGACGCCGGCTACCGCGTTATCGGCTACGACGTCGACGCCGACAAGGTCGCGACCCTTAAGGCGGGCCGTTCTTATATCGGCGACGTGGCCGACGAACGGCTGGCCGCGGCGGCCGCGAGCGGTGCCCTCGAGGCGACGACGGACCCGGCGTATCTACGCGAAGCCGACGTAGTAGCCATATGCGTCCCGACGCCGCTCACGCCCGACAAAGAGCCGGACCTCTCGTTCCTCGTCGACACGGCCGAGAAGCTATCCACGAATCTGCGCGCGGGCCAACTCCTGATCGTCGAATCCACCGTTTACCCCGGCGCTACGCGCGGCGTAGTCCTGCCCATACTCGAAAAAAGCGGCCTCAAGGCCGGGCGGGACTTCTGGCTCGCCTTCTCGCCCGAGCGCGTCGACCCGGGCAATAAGGCCTTCCCGCTCCGGGACATACCCACCGTCGTGGGCGGCATCGACGAGGCCGCGACCCAACTCGCCGCGGCCTTCTACGAGCCGGTAGTCACGGAGGTCGTAAAAGTTTCCTCCGCCGAAGCCGCGGAGATGTCGAAGCTCCTCGAAAACACGTATCGCGCGGTAAACATCGCCCTCGTGAACGAGCTCAAAGTAATATGTCACAAGATGGGGCTGGACGCGTTCGAGGTTATCGAGGCCGCGGCCTCGAAGCCTTACGGCTTTCAAAAATTCATACCCGGCCCGGGCGTCGGCGGCCACTGCATTCCCATCGACCCCTATTACCTCGCGTGGCGCGCGCGCCAATTCGGCCACGAGAGCCGCTTCGTCGAGCTCGCCGGCCAGGTAAACGACGAGATGCCCGCGTACGTCGTCTCCCGCCTGGAGGAGGCCCTCCGCGAACGGGGCCGGGAGCTTTCCGGCGCGAACGTATTATTACTGGGGGTAGCGTACAAGGCCAACGTCGACGACCTCCGCGAATCGCCCGCCCTCGTCATCGTCGACCTCCTGAGGCGGCGGGGTGCCTACGTGGCCTATACCGACCCCTACGCGCCGGCCCTGCCCAAAACGCGAAAGTACGACTTCGGCCTAACGTCGGCGCCCCTCACCGCCCAGGCGTTAAAGAGCTACGACGCCGTCATCCTAACGACGGACCACGCGGCGCTGGACAACGACCTCGTATTCCGCGAGGCGCAGCTCGTCGTCGACGCGCGGGGCGTCGCCCGGCGCCTCGGGTACGTCGGCGACAACGTCGTGACAGCGTAAGCGCGCCCGGGCACGCGGGCGCCGATTTAAAATGCCGGCCTCGCGGCCGGCCTTTCTTTAAAAATAATTCCCGCGAACGTCACGTCCCCGGAAACGCGAACGGCTCGAAGCGGTCCTTGCTCGCCTTGCAGACAGGGCAGACCTCGGGCGGCGCGTCGCGCGCGGCCAGATAACCGCAAACGCGGCAACGCCAAACTTTGATTCCGGCCCCGGCCTTTTCCGCCCTCTGCTTAGATTGGGGCCGGTCCTCCTTCTTGGCCGGCCGGCGCTCCGGTATGGCGCCGGCTTCCTTCTTGCCGGCGAGGACGTCGCCGGAGACGTAGAGGCCGCAGTAGCACGCGTCGTAGTCGGTCAGGTCCGCGTCGCGGTAGTCGCACGGGCAGATGACGTCGAGGTCCTCCTCGAGGGTCCCGGTGGCGCGCCGGCACGGGCACGCCGCGTAGCCGTACCGCTTGACGTTCGTGAGGAGCCCTTTTACCAGCGCGCGCGTAAACCCGCGGTCGGGATTCAGGTGATAGCCGCCGGCCTCCGCCTCGCGCGCGAGCTTTTCGTACAGCGCATCAACCTCTTTGGGCTCGAGCTCGGCCATACTTCGCCCCCTTACACGTTCAACAACTTTTTTATTTCATCGGGGCGGTAGCCGACAACGTAACCGTTTTTAGTAATCAACGTCGGGTAACTCGCCCGCCCCGCGAGGGCCATCATCTCGGCCTCGATCTCATCCTGGCGCGCGGGCGCCGCCAAATCCACATACTCGTAGTCGTACGCGACGCCCAACTCCTCGAGCAGCGCCCGCGTCTTCTTGCACCATACGCAAGTCGACAACGCGTACAACGTAACGTCGCCCCGGTCGACCGGCCCGTCCACGTGCGTCATAATCGCCCCGCGCTTTCTTTATCCGCCACTTAGTCTTAGCCAAGGCTCCTACCGGCCGCCGCGCCCGGTAGATTCGGTCGGTCTCGTTCCCATTTTATTATAATAAAAATTCGAAACACGGCCGTGAAAATATCTACTTAGGGCCCAAGGTACAAAGCGCCCTTAGCCACGCGCCAGGCGGCCTTTGACGTAATCCACCCAGGCGCCGACGCCCTCCCCCGTCTTCGCGGAAACCTCGAAAACGCTAAGGCCGGCGTTGGCCGCGGCGACGTTCTCCCTCAAGGCGGCAACGTCGACGTCGAGGTGGGGCAGGAGGTCCACCTTGTTTATTACGACCGCCTTCGCCTCGCGGAAGGCGAGCGGGTACTTGAGCGGCTTGTCCTCGCCCTCGGCTAGCGACAAAACCACGACCTTCTCGTTTTCGCCGACGTTGAACTCCGCCGGGCAAACGAGGTTGCCGACGTTCTCGACGAAAACGGCGTCGAGGTCGTCTAGCGGTAGCTCCTCCAGCGCGGCGCGTATGAGGTTGGGCGCGAGGTGGCAATCGCCGCCGAAGGGGCCGGTGTTTATCTGGACCACGGGGACGCCGAAGCGCTGGAGCCTTTCCGCGTCGGCCGTGGTCGCGATGTCGCCCTCGATAACGCCCGGTTTCAAGTCGGCCGCGGCGGCCTCGAACGTCCGCTCCAGAAGCAGCGTCTTGCCCGAGCCGGGCGACCCTATGATATTAATCGCATACACGCCCTTACGGGCCAGGAGCCGCGCGATCTCCTCCGCCAACTTTTCGTGGGCCTCGAGCACCTTTTTGACGATCTTTATCTCCATTTAAAAACTACCCCGTCTCGTCCCGCACCTCGAGCGAATCTATCAACAGCTCCCGCCCCGACGTTATCTCGAGCTCGGCTGAGCCACACGCCGCGCAGATAAACGGCAGGCCCTCGATGGTCAACGCTTCGCCGCAGCCGTGGCACCTTCCCACCACCGGCACCTCCTCGACCTCGAGCCGCGCCGCCTCCAACTCCGTCCCCTTCGTCAACGCGTCGAAGTAAAAGGTCATCGCCTCGGGCACGAACGTCGTCAGCGCGCCGAGCTTCAAGTGCACCACCGCAACCCTACCCGCGACGCCCAGGCGCTCGGCCTCCGCTTGAAGTTGTTGCACCAAACTGTGGACTACCGGAAGCTCGTGCACCTCAGCAGATCCTCGGCAGCTGGTCCGCGAGCGGCATATCGAGGATGCGCGTCCCGCCGACGACGGTTCGGACGAAAACGCGCTTAGGCTCGGCGACGACCCCACCTATAATCGCCGCGCGCTCGCCGAGCGGGTGGCGCCGCATCGCCGCGACGAGCGCCTCCGCCTCCTCCGCCGGCGCCACCGCGACCACCTTCCCCTCGTTAGCGACCAGGAACGGCTCGAGCCCCAAAATCTCGCACACGGCGACGACGTCCTCGTTCAACGGCACGTTTTCCTCGTAAATTTCGATGCCGACGCCGTTCGCCGCCGCGGCCTCGTTGAGCGCCGCCGCCAGGCCGCCGCGCGTCGGGTCGCGCATGAACTTTATATGCGGCGCCGCCTCACGCATTACCGCGCACAGCTCGCCCAAAGGCGCGCAATCGCTCTCGAGCAGCGTCTCGAGCTTGAATTGCTCCCGCGCTACCATTACCGCGACGCCGTGGTCGCCGAGGGTCCCGCTCAAGATGACGGCGTCGCCCGCCTCGAGCGGCGCCCGCGCCGGCCCAACCCCCTCGAATACGCCGACGCCCGCGGTCGTGATAAATATGCCGTCGGCCTCGCCCCGCGCGACGACCTTGGTGTCGCCGCAGGCAATAGCGACGTTCGCCTCTCGAGCCGCCGCGGCCATCGACGCCACGACGCGCGCCAGCGTCGCCAAAGGCAACCCCTCCTCCAACGTAAAGCTCGCGGCCAGGTACCGCGGTACGGCCCCCATAACGGCGAGGTCGTTCACGGTCCCGCACACCGCGAGCTTGCCGATGTCGCCGCCGGGGAAGAAGAGCGGCTTGACGACGTAGGCGTCCGTAGTGAACGCAACCTGCCCGGGTGGAAGGTCCAGCGTCGCGGCGTCGTCGAGGTCGCGCAGGGCCGGGTTGTCGAAGTGGCGCGCGAAGAGGTCCGCCACCAGCCGCCGCATAAGGATGCCGCCGGACCCGTGACCCATTTGTATTAATTCTTCACTCATATCCGTACTTGAACGCCGCGGCGCAGCTCCCCTCGGAGGAAACCATGCACGGCCCGACCGGCGCCGCCGGCGTGCACCGTTCGCCGAAGAGCGCGCAATCCGCCGGCAACTTTAGGCCGGTTAGGACCTCGCCGCAGATGCAGCCGCGGTCGGGCACCGTCTCTTCCGGCTCGAGCTGCAGGGCCCGCGCGGCGTCGAAAGCCGCGTACTCTTCGCGCAGCGCCGAGCCGCTCGCCGGCAGGTCGCCCAGGCCCCGCCACCGCGAGTCGCAAACCTCGAATACCTCGGCTAAAAGCTCCTGCGCCCGCCGGTTCCCCGCCGCTTTGACGACCCGCGAATATTGGTTGTCGACGCGCCGTTCGCCGTCGGCGTATTGCTTCAATAATAAATAAATACCTTGCAAGATATCAACCGGCTCGAAGCCGGTTACGGCACACGCCAACTCGTAGCCGTCGGCGACGAAGTCGTAGGCGCTCGAGCCGATGATGGCGCTCACGTGGGCCGGGCAGATAAAGCCGTCGAGGGCGAGGCCGTCCGTCTCGCACAATGCCCTCATCGCCGGGGGTATCAATTTGTGCGCCGTAAGGACGAAAAAATTCCCGACCCCCTCGGCCGCGGCGGCCTTGACGGTGGCGGCGACGGTGGGAGACGTCGTCTCGAAACCGACGGCCAGGAATACCACCTTCCGCGCCGGCTCGGCCCGGGCGAGGGCATCCCGCGCCGAATAGACGACGCGTACGTCGGCGCCCTCGGCCTGCAGCTTTGAAAGGTCCGCCGAGCTACCGGGAACGCGCATCATGTCGCCGAAGGTCGCGACGGTGACGCCCGGCGTACGGGCGAGCGCGACGGCAAGGTCGACGTACTCCTTGGGGGTCACGCATACCGGGCAACCCGGCCCCGATATCAAGCGGACATTAGGCGGCAGCAACTTCTTCAGGCCGTAGCGCGCGATCGCCATCGTATGCGTACCGCAGACCTCCATAAACGCAAACTCGCGGCCCGCCGGGGCAACGGCCGCGATCGCCCGCGCTACCTTTCGTGCCCGCGCCGGGTCGCGGAACTCGTCTAAATATTTCAAGGCACTCGCCCCGTACCAAAGCCGATCTCGTCGAGGAGCTCGAGCGTCTCCTGCGCCTCCTCCTCGTCGAGGACCTCTATGGCGAAGCCGGCGTGCACGATTACGTAGTCGCCGACGCGGGCTTCCGGCGCGAGCGAAAGGTCGCACTGCTGGCGGACCTGCGCCATCTCGACCGTAGCCGTCGTTCCCTCTACGTCGATTATCTTCATCGGTACGCCCAAGCACATAAGACAAATCAATCCTTCTCGAGGCGGGCGAGCGCGACCACGGCCTGCCCGAGCGAAAGGCCGCCGTCGTTCGTCGGAACCTGCGAATGTATTAGCACGTTGAACCCGGCGCCCTCGAGCATCGGCACCAGTTTATATAATAAAGTAATATTCTGAAAACAACCGCCGCCGAGCGCCACCGTTCCCAGCGCGTACTTGTCCCGCAGCGCCGCGACGACGCGCGCCACCATGGCCGCTAAGCCGTTGTGGAACCGCGCCGCAACAACGTCCGCGGCTACGCCCGCGACCGCGTCCGAGGCCGCGGCCTCGACGACGGGCAAGGCATCTATTATCAACGGCGTACCTTCTCCGTACGAGAACTCGTACGCGCCTTCTTCCTCGAGCGAGGCCAACTGCTCGAGCTCGAGCGCCGCCTGCCCCTCGTAATTTATAAAATTCCGGAGGCCCACCAGCGCCGCCACCGCGTCGAACAGCCTCCCCATCGAGCTCGTCGGCGGCGCGTTCACGCCCCTCGCCGCCGCCTCCAGCACCATCTCGCGCCGGCCCCGGGGAATTTCGTCGAGAAAGGGCAGGCGTTTTTTAAGCACGCCGTCGCCGTAGAGGGTATACAACCAAGAGAGCGCCATCCGCCACGGCTCGCGCGCCGCGCGGTCGCCCCCCGGCAGCGGGACGTACTTCAAGTGGGCCGCCCTTTCGTAACCGTTTAAATCGGCTATCAGAAATTCGCCGCCCCAGATCGCACCGTCGTCGCCCAGGCCCGCGCCGTCGAACGCGACGCCTATGACGCGGCCCTCGTAGTAGCCGGCGTCCGCGAGGACCGAGGCGACGTGCGCGTGGTGGTGCTGGACGACGACTTCGGGAAGGCCTGACGCTTGCGCGTACCGGGAGGCGAGGTAGTCGGGGTGGAGGTCGCGCGCGACCGCGTCGGGTTCAACGTCGAACAATTCGCGAAAGTGGGCGATGCCTTCCTCGAAAGCCTCGACCGTGGCGACGTTCTCGAGGTCGCCGACGTGGTGGGAGACGAAGGCTTGCGCGCCCTTGGTCAAACAAAACGTATTCTTCAACTCGGCGCCGACCGCGAGGACGCTTTTCCCATAAGCGCGGTTCAGCTCGAGCGGCAGCGGCACGTAGCCGCGGGAACGCCTAAGCCGGTACTCGCGGCCGCGGAAGACGCGCGTTACGCTGTCGTCGACGCGCCGGGCGACGGGGCGGTCGTGCGCCAGGTAGTGATCGGCGATGCCGGCGAGGTGCTCGACGACGCGCTCGTCGCGGTAGGCGATCGGCTCGTCGGCGCGGTTGCCGGAGGTCATAACCAAAATCTCGAGGTCGTCGTCGAATAGGAGGTAGTGAAGCGGCGTATAGGGTAACATAACGCCGAGGTAGCGGTTGCGCGGCGCGATCGCCTCCGG
>CAZWAM010000008.1:13085-17192 GCA_964631855.1 uncultured bacterium
GCCGGGCACGCGTTCGGTTGGGCGTGAAAGCGGCGGTCGGACGGGTCGTCGTATTCGGCCTGACACGCCGGGCACATCACGAACGAAGCCATCGTCGTCTTCGGCCGGTCGTACGGCACACCCTCGATGATGGTGAAGCGCGGCCCGCAGTTGGTGCAATTTATGAAAGGATACCGAAACCGTCGGTCCTCCTGCTCGAGGAGCTCGTCGAGGCAGTCGCCGCACGTCGCGAGGTCCGGCGAAACCAACGTCTCCGCCTCGCCCGGGAGGCTCTCGGCGATGACGAACGCCTCCTCGCCGCGGGGCTCGAGTTCTTCCTCCTCTAGGGCGTCGAGCCGCGCGCGCGGCGGCGGGCCCGCTCTCAGCTGATCGATGAACTCGTCTATCGTTCCCGGGGCGCCCTCGAGCTCGACGATGACGCCGGCGCCGTCGTTGAGGACGAAGCCCGCCAGGCCGAGACGCCTCGCCAGGTTGTATACGTGCGGCCTGAAGCCGACGCCCTGGACGACGCCCGTTACCCGCAATTTCTTCCTAACTATTGTCGTTGTGGGTTTCAAGCCTTAGGATTATTTAAAATCTCGAGCACGGCCCCGGCCGCCTCCTCCACCGCCGCGGCAACGCGAGGCGACAGCCCCTCTTTGAATTCGTACAACCACTCGGCCTCGACGGCGACTACCGTTACCTCGCGCGGCGCGCCGAGCTTAAGCTCCTCCAGAACCGCCAACGCCGAGGCGAGGTTGACGCCGTGGGTGTGGCCGAGGTGGGCGGTCGGCTCGAGCGCCCCGGCCGAGAATTCATAAACGGTCCCCGGCTCGCCCCCCTCGGTCCGGATCGCGTCGGCGACTACCGCCCGGGCGTAGCCGCGCAGGTAGTCGACGAGGTCGAAGCCGCCGGTGCAAGCTTCCTCTACGTCGACGCGCGCGGCGAGCTCCGGGGGCAGCTTCTCCTTGACGCGGCGCGCGACATATAGGCCGACGGCGTCGTCGCCGCGGATCTCGTTGCCGATGCCGAGAACGAGCGTTCTCCCGGCGCGCTTCTCGAGCGTCGACGCCATGGAGCGAAATTTTAACATAAAAACTTAGCGGCCGCGACAAGACAACAAAAAAACCCGGCCTTAGGCCGGGCCGATAGGAACGGATTATTTTTTAACAAGAGATAAGCGGCCCAAGTTCGACGAAACCGAGGCGCCCGCGGGTTACGAGCGCGGCTTCTTCGTCTTGCTCGGCGGCAGGCCGAAAAACCTACGGGCGTAAGCGCCCAAAGCCCAGAACGCCACGCGGCCCGGGTGGTCCAAAATGGACATCCGCGCGGTGCAAACCATCCAACACTGCACCGGGCAAGCCCGGCCGGTGGTAGCCAGGAGCGCGGCCCGCGTACCCGCCGCCCAGATCTCGTCGAAACTTTCCCGGGCGAGGTTGCCGATTTTCTCGGCGCGCATATTACACAAGTAAACGTCCGCGGCCGGGTCGAGGTAAAAGAAACGGTCGCCCGCGCGGCAAGGTATGGGGCGCTCGCGGGTGGTTACGACGTGCCGCAGGCCCGCGGCGAAGTACGCGCGCGCCGCGGCTCGCGGCGACAGGCGGCGGAGGTAATATCGCGTCGCGTCGTGGACCGCGCGCAGCGCCGCCTCGTCCTCCGGTACGGCGCCGTCGCGCGGCCGGAAGTAGTGCTCCGACGTATGGGTCAGCGCGAGGCTCAGCGGCAAGTCGTATTCGGCGGCGAGCTTGGCGACGCCGTCGAACTGGTCGGCGTTGGCGGCCGATATGGTGAAAGCCAGGTGGACGTCGCGCCCCAGCAAGGGGGCCAATCGCTCGACGGTTTCCAAAGCCTTCCGAAAGGACCCCGGCGCCTGGCGTATGTAGTCGTGGGCCGCCTCGAGGCCGTCCAGCGAGACGGCTACGTGGAGGCCGGGCACTTTACCCAACAACTCACGCGCGATTTCTTCCGCCCGGGCCGGCAACGTGCCGTTGGTGGAAATAGTTATCTGCGCACCGGTCGCCTCGTAGACGGCGCGCGTACAGGGCACCAGGTCGCTCAAGAGCAGCGGCTCGCCGCCGGTAATGTTCACGAACCTTAGCGAGGACGGGAGCTTCCGCAACGTCGCCGGGGTTACCCGGTCCTCGCCCGCGCGGTCCGCCAGGTCGCACGTCAAGCAACGGAGGTTGCACCGATAGCTCAGCGCCACCACCGCGTCTACGGGGCCCTTACTCGTCGCCGGCATCGCGTTTACCTTCGCCCGCAACCCTCTTAAATAACGCCTCGTATTCGTCGAGCATCCGTTCGACGGCGTACCGCCGGGCGACCGCGGCGCGCGCCGACGCGCCCATCGCCGACCTCGTCGCGGCCTCGGCGGTTAAAGTTTTTATCGCCGCCGCCAGCTCCGCCGCGGAGCCCGCGGTAAAGGTGACGCCCCCTCCCCCCGATAGCATAGCCGGTACGTCGCCTACGGAAGCGGCGACGGCGGGCAAGCCGAAGGCCATAGCCTCGAGCAGAGCCAGCGGCGCCGATTCGCGATAGGAGGGCAACACGAAAAGGTCCGCGGCTCGGTAGAGCGGCGAGACGTCGGCCAACTCCCCCAGGAAGATGCAGCCGCCGCCGAGGCGTGAGCGCGCGAACTTCTCCAAGCGGCGCCGCTCCGGGCCGTCGCCGGCGATTACCAGCAAGGGGCGGGCATCCTCTTCGATAAGAGCCGTGGCCTCCAGCAGGAGGTCGACGCCCTTCTCCAGCGACAGGCGCGAGACGGCCGCGGCGACGACTGCGTCCGCGGGTAGGCGAAGGCCTTCGCGGGCTTGGCGACGCTCGCCCGGCGTGACGGCCGGCGGGAGCGGAACGCCGTTGGCGATAACCTCGAGCGAACCCTTGTCCAACGAACCCAGAAGGGATACTTGCGATTGGGCGACCGCGACCACGGCGTAGGCGCGCCGGAGCGCCCGTAGCCAACGGCGGGGAGGCTCGTCCTGGAGGTGGTAGAGGACGACGTACGGCGGCAGTCGCCGCCCCAAGGCCGGCAATAACTTCAAAACGTTATTGTGGTCGAGCGCGGCCAAAAGGTCGTGTTTGCGCAACTCTCGAACGACGCGTAGCCACCGCGCCGGCCGCGACATAATATTTCCCTCGACGTTGAAGCCGTCGCGCCCGAGGTCCGCCCCTACGGCGCCGACGTCGCGCAATAGAAAGAAGTTGAACTCATATCCCCGCGCCTCTAAGCCGCGCGCCAACGTCGCGAGCTGACGTTCCGCGCCGCCGACGGCGAGGGTCGATGCCAGGACCGCGACGCTAATTTCGCGCGAGCTCGTCATAGAGTTGGGCTACCTCGTCGTCTCGAGCCGCGGGGGAAAGCTCGCGCTCGGCGAAGCGCCGGCCCCCCCGGGACAGCTCGCGCCAGCGCTCGCCGTCGGTGAGGAGACGGACCACGGCGTCGGCAAAACCCGCGGCCGTTTCGGCGACGACTATCTCCGCGCCGTCGCGAGCCGGAATCCCTTCCGCGCCCACCGGCGTCGTTACCACCGGCAGGCCGTGCGCGAGGGCCGTGAGTATTTTAATCTTTATGCCGGAACCTGCCCACAACGGCACCACCGCAACGGATGCCCGGGCTAGCTCGGCGCCCAGTTCCTCCACGGTAGGTTCAAAGGCCACCGATGGGTCCCCGCGGCCGAGCCGCAGCAAACCGCGCGTCGGCGCCTCGCCCCGAATGACGAGGCTCACGTTCGCGACGGCGTTTTTAACGCGCGGATAAATATCCTTGAGGAGAACTTCCAGGCCCTGGCTGTTGGCCGGCCTCCTCGTGCCGCCGAAATATATCAGCGTAGCGTTGTCGAAACGCCGGCACAACTGGCCTTCGGGAGGAAGGTCGACGATAGGGAAAACGACGCCCGGCGGCCGGCGCGCGTACGGCCCGAGGAGCTCGGCGTCCACCCGGCTCAGGCAAAGGACGTGGTCGAATTTGCGGCAGGCGGCTAGCTCGTAGCCGCGCCGGTGGAGGTACCTCAGCCAACGGCGGAATTTTACCAGCGGGTTCCTGGTAATCGCGAGCAGCCGCCGGTTGGCGTTGAACTCGGCGTCGTGTTTCAGGAGCGCTTTCTTCACGTGGCGGGCCGCCGCGGCCGT
>CAZWAM010000008.1:17292-27143 GCA_964631855.1 uncultured bacterium
TTCCCGAGGAGTAGTTTACAACGGGCCGTTTGGTCGGGCAAGGAAGGATCGCCCCGGCAGAAGCGGCACGCGGCCTCGAGGTCTTCGCGCGTATCGGAAACGCTCCACAGCACGTAGTCGGTCTCGACCGCGGAGGCGGCGCGCCAGACGCGGGGGAGCGGGTCTTCGCGATGCTTTTTAACGTATCTATTCAGCGCGACGAAGCCCCGTTGCATCTCGAGGAATTTCAACAATATAAAAGGCGTCTCGTCGCTCTTGAGGACGTGAAGGCGGCCGAGCGCGGCGCCCGCGAGCGGCGCGTCGGGCGCGGCCGATACGAGCGCGAACGCTTCCGCCGGCGCCAACTCCCCACGCTCCGCGGCGCTTACGAGTGCCGCGACTCCGGCGTACGTCGAGGGAGGCTCGGCAGCCGCGGCCGCGAGCGAGGGAGTTAATAAAAAAATCGCCGTTAAGCGGTGCATTCAAAAAGCTCGCCGCGCGGTCGCGTAAAACGCGAGCTCGTCGTAGACGTTTAGCTCCGCCCGCCAGTCGAAATATACGGGGCTGCGCATATGAACGCGGATGCCCGGGCCGAAGGCATAGTCGAAGTCGCTGAGACTGACAGGTTGTCCAGGGTCCCAGGTGCGGCCGGCGTCGACGAACGCGACGCCCTCGAACCAGGCGTCGAATATGGGGGAGCGGAAAAGGCGCCGCCGGATTTCGGCCGTAGCCAGGAGAGCTTGCGTCCCCACGGTGCGGTTCGACGCGGCGTACCGCAGGCCGTCGGCGCCGCGGATGGAAATGCGGCGGATGTACGGCGTGGCGTCGGACATAGACCCGCCGCGGACGCGCCCGGCCAGCACGAACAACCGCCACGGCGAAACGTAACCGCGCACGTCTCCTTCGAAACCCGCGTAATCGTAGTCGCCCACCGCGGGTGACGATAGCTCGCCCTGAATTCTGAAAAAAGTGCCCCTCGTAGGGTAAAGGTCGTTGTCGCGGCGGTCCCACTCGGCGTAAGGCCTGGCCGCGACGAGGTCGGCTTCGGGCATGACGCCGAAGCGGCCGACCGGGTCCGTCTTAAAGCGGCCGTCGTAATAATTTATATGTTCGCCGAGGACCGCCAGGCCAACCTCGGAGCGTAGCGTTATGATATAACCGAGCGAGGCGTCGCCTCCCGCCGCCTCGTGGTAGAACCATTCGCCTCCGTAGCCGTGGTCGCCTTCGATATCGGTCTTGTGGCCGCTTTCGTAAAAGCCGGACGCGCCGACGGCGAGCGGCAAGTCGAAGATCCAGGGTTGTTCGTAAAACAAACGCTGTCGGTCGAGGCCGAACTCGACGCCCAACGTTACGGCGTCGCCGCCTATGTTCTCTTTACTCAGCCGGGCCTGCCAGGTCGAGGCCGAGAGGTGCCAGTCCGTACCCTCCGCGACGTCGAGCATGATTACGGCTTCGCCGGGGCTACTGCGCGGCAAGTCGAAAACGTTCACGCGCGAGAAGAAATGGGTGTTGCCGAGGTTACGCCTCGACCGCGATAGTTTGCGGTCCAGCGCCCGCTGGCTAAGTACGTCGCCGGCCTTAAATTCGCAGTAGTGGAGCATGACGGCGCGCGAGGTTTTGTAGTTCCCGTACGTACGGATCTCCCGTATGCGGACCTCGTCGCCCTCGACGGTTTCGGCCGAGACGGACGAAGGGCCGGCCGTCGTCAAGGCCGCCGCGACGCAAAAGGCGGCCAGAACGCCTCGAGCCGACGGCGTGTTCGTTGCAAAACGGCCACGGCGGAGGCCGTGGCGGGGGGGTCTGGTCGACGTCACGTTAGGCGCTTACGACGGCGTCCGCGTTCGGCCCGATAGCCACGACGGCGGGTTTATCCGAAAAAATTTCGGCCGCGACGCGGAGGATGTCATCCGCGGTCACGGCGTCCACGCCGGCGAGCGTTTCCTCGAGCGAGACGTGTCTCCCCATGTAAATCTCGTGTCGCGCGTTGCGGCCCATACGCGCGGCGGTGGATTCCAGCGACAACATCAACGTCCCCTTCAGGAAATCTCGGGTTCGTTTTAATTCGCCCGCCCCTATCTTATGGGCCGCGAGGTCGGCGAACTGCTCCAACATAACGTCGCGGGTCTCGAGGGCGGTGGCCGGGCTGGTTCCGGCGTAGGCGACGAGCGCGCCGGAATCGTGGAACCCCCGCCCGTAGGCGTACACGGCGTACGCGAGGCCGCGGTCTTCGCGCACTTTTTGGAACAGCCGGCTCGAGGCGTTGCCGCCCAGGACCGTAGTGAGCGCGGCCAGGACGTAGCGGTCGGGGTGGCCGTAGGGGATCGCCGGCACGGCGACGCAGAGGTGAGTCTGCTCGGTATCCTTAACGTAGGCCGCCCGGGGCGTCGGCCGCGCGGCGGCCTTTGGGAAGGTGGCGCCCACCGGGCCGGGCACGGCCGCAAAGTAATCATCGACCATCGCGATAAACTCCTCCGGGTCGACGTAACCCGCCGCGGCGATCACTATCCGGTCCGCCGTGAATATCTCGTTTCGATATCGCAACGCGTCGTCGCAGCCTATGGCCTCCAACGTATCGAAGGAGCCCAGAACGGGCATGCCGATGGCCTCGCCCGGGCGGAGTACGCCCATAACTAAATCGTGGATCTTTTCGTCGGGGGAGTCCTCGTAAAGGCGGATTTCCTCGGCGACGACGTTTTTTTCCTTGACGAATTCTTCGGGCGGGAAGGTCGCCTTCAATAGGATGTCGGAGAGCACGTCGAGCGCGAGCGGTAGATGTTCGTACAGGACGTGGGCGAAGAAGGAGATGTTTTCTTTTTCCGTGAAGGCGTCGAGGGCACCGCCCACGCCGTCTATTTCCGCGGCTATCTCGGCGGCGGTCCGCCGCTCCGTCCCTTTAAAGAACATGTGCTCGATGAGGTGGGAGATGCCGTTGAGCGCGGGAGGCTCGGCGACGGAGCCGGTACAACACCACACGCCCGCCGCGACGGAGCGGACCGTCGGGATGTGTTCGCAGATTACGCGTATACCGTTAGCGGCGGCCCTTTTTATTACGGCGGTCGTCTGAGGGTCGGCGGTCATCCCTTCTCCGCGCCGGCCGGCCTTCCCGGGAGGGACGCGCGTCCCGCGGGCGGTCTCCTCCCGGCAACAAGGCCCTACGGCTCAGGTTGATTCGGCCCATTTCGTCGATTTCGATGACTTTAACCTCGACCTCGTCGCCGATGCGCACGGCGTCCTCGACGCGGTTCACACGTTTAACGTCCAGTTCGGAAATATGAACCATGCCCTCGACGCCGGGGAGTATCTCGACGAACGCGCCGAACTTCATCAGGCGCGTCACCTTACCCTTGAAGACGGCACCTATCTCGGGTTCGGTCGCGAGGCTTTTGACCATCTCCAACGCCTTGCGCGCCGCCTCCTCGTCGGGCGAAGCGATGGTCACTTTGCCGTCGTCCTCGATGTCTATCTCGACGCCGGTGTCGGCGATGATGCGCCGCACCATCTTGCCCCCCGGGCCTATGACCGTGCCTATCTTGTCTATGTCGATGTAGGTAATCAGTATCCGCGGCGCGTAGGGGGAAAGCTCGGGGCGAGGTTTGGCCAGGACGCCGTCCATATGCTCGAGGATGGCGTAACGGGCGTCGCGGGCCTGGTAGAGAGCGTCACGGACGGCGTCGAGCGATAGGCCGCGGCCCTTCAGGTCCATCTGGACGGCGGTTACGCCGTCCCTCGTGCCCGCGGCCTTGAAGTCCATATCGCCGTAATGGTCTTCCAGCCCCTGGATGTCGGTGAGGAGGACGTTGCGGCCTTCGCCCGCTACAAGGCCTATGGATATGCCGGCCACGGCTTTTTTTACGGGCACGCCGGCGTCCATCAACGACAGGCTGGCGCCGCACACCGAAGCCATGGAAGAGGAGCCGTTGGATTCCAGGATGTCCGAGACGACGCGTATGGTATAGGGGAATTCGTCCTCGGGCGGCAATACGGGGCGGAGCGCGCTCTCGGCGAGCTGGCCGTGTCCTATCTCGCGGCGGCCCGCGCCCCTGATGGGCCTGACCTCCCCCACCGAGAACGGCGGGAAATTGTAATGGAGCATGAAAGCCTTGGTCCTCTCGCCCAGCAGGTCGTCGATCCGTTGTTCGTCCGACACCGTTCCCAACGTAGTCGCGGCCAACGCTTGCGTCTGGCCGCGCGTAAATATCGCCGAGCCGTGGGCGCGGGGCAGAACGGAGACCTCGACGCCGATGGGGCGTAGTTCGTCAAACGCCCTCCCGTCCTGGCGCGTACCTTCCTCCAACGCCATGCGCCGGATCTCGGCTTCCTCGAGCTCGGCGAGGAGTTTTTCGATGAAGCTCCGCTTCTCGGCGTCGTCGTCCCCCTCTACGCCGAATTCGGCGTAAGCACGCTCCAAGAGGGAATTGCGGGCGAGGTGACGCGCCGTTTTCTCCTGAGTATCTATTAATGGCCTCACGTGATCCGCCAAGAATTCTTTAGCTTCTTTCTCGAGAGCGACGTCGCGTTCCGGCCCCGGGATCGCGATTTTGGGGACGTCGGCCGTGAAGTCGCGGATCGCGTCGGCCAGCTTCCGAGCCTCGGCGAAGCCCACGTCCACCGCCCCCAGGAATTCGTCCTCGGCCACCTCCTTCGCCGAGCCGGCGAGCATTACGATTTTGTCGGAGGTGCTTACGACGATGAGATTGAGCGGGCCGTTTTCCGTCTCGGCTATGGTGGGGCTGACGACGTAGCGGCCGTCGACGAGGCCGACGCGCACGGCGCCCACGGGCCCGTACCACGGCATGGGAGACAGCGCGACGGCGAGCGAGGCGCCGTTGAGGGCGAGGACGTCGGTATCGTGCTCCTGGTCCGCGGAGAGCACGGTCGCAATAATCTGGAGGTCGTGGCGTATGCGGTCGTCGAATAACGGCCGGATGGGCCGGTCGATGAGGCGGGCGGTTACGGTCTCCTTGTCGTACGGCCGCCCTTCGCGTTTAAAGAATCCGCCGGGGATCTTGCCCGCGGCGTACGTCTTTTCGCGGTACTCAACCATCAGCGGCAAATAATCTATGCCGGGACGGGGCTCCTCGGATTGGCAGTAGGTAACCAAGACGACGCAGCCGCCGTACGTGACGGTGCACGCCCCGCCGGCGAGCTTGGCCACCTTCCCGGTTTCGAAATGGAGCGTTCCGCCGCCCAGTTCGATGTCGAATTCAGATATCATAAACGTGCTTCCCTCGATGTAAGCTTAACGCTTTTTATTAAAATATGGACAGGTGGATGTAGCGGCCGGGGCGTTCGCGTACGTCTTTGATAAGGTCCTTCGCTTCGGCCGTGGCGTCTATCAAATCGTTGTACAGCTGGTCGTCCTTGAGGAGTTTGCCCGCCGAGCCTTCGCCCGCCTCGAGACCATCGGCGATACCCCGCAGAGACGTCGCCGTATAACGCAAGTCCCCCGACATCCCCGACAAGTTGTCCATCGTGACGTCGAAGTTATCCTCGTTGCGAGAGATCATGCCGTCGAGGGTGTAGCTCATGGACCGGAGGTTGCCCAGCGTTACGGTTATGTCCTCGCGGCTCTCGCCCAGGATATAGGTCAGGTCCGCGGACATCTCCTCGACGTTACCTACGGTTTGTTTGAACGATTCGATCGTCGGTTCGTCGAGCATCTCGTTTATGGAGCCTAAGCCGTCCTGGACCATCTTGAACATCTCGTCCATACCCACGACGTGCGACCCCTCGATCGTGGCGCCGGGTTTGATGACTTCGGCCCTGGACGGCCCGGGGTCGACCTCCACGTAGTTGTCGCCCAGCAGGCCGGTCATGGTTATCTTGAAGCGGTCCTTGCCGTGGAGGGGGAGGTTTTTACGTATAAGTATCGTTACGACGACGCGCCGCTTCCCCTTGTAATCGATGAAGTCGACGTTGGTAACGGACCCGACCTTGACGCCGCCCATACGAACCTGCGCCCCCTCGTTAAGGCCGGCGGAGGAGTCAAAGATAACTTTATAACGATGTCCGCGTTCGAAGAGGCGAACCTCGCCCACGCCGAAGACGAGGATGGACAACAGGACCAGCGCCGTAAAGACCAAAATGCCCACCTTTACCTCGTTGGATATTTTTTCCATTTAGTCACCGCCTATGACGTCTATGGGGCCTTCCGCTTTCCCGTTGATGAATTGTTGGACGTACTTACTATCGGAATTCTTAATTTCGTCCGGCGCCCCGAGGGCGATAATTTTGCCGCCGTACAACATCGCGATGCGGTCGGCGATTTTATACGCGCTCGCCATGTCGTGAGTGACCGCGATACTCGTTACGTCCAGGTGCTCGTCGAGTTTGATAATTAAGTCGTTGATGACGTCCGCCATTATGGGGTCGAGGCCGGTCGTGGGCTCGTCGTACAGGACGATTTTCGGGTCGTGCGCCAGCGCGCGCGCGAGGCCCACCCTCTTCTTCATGCCGCCGGAGAGTTCCGCGGGATTCATATCCGATACGTCCTCCAGGCCCACGAGCCGGAGCTTATCTTCGACGACCTCGGCAATCTCGCCCGGGGACATATCCGAGTATTCGTAGAGGAAGAAGCCGACGTTCTCCCCCACGGAAAGGGAGTCGAACAACGCCGCCCCCTGGAAAACCATGCCGAACTTGCGGCGTATCTCGCTCAATTCCCTCCCCTTCATCTTGGTTATATCGTCGCCGCCGACCGTGATCGTCCCGGCATCGGGTTTCATCAAACCGATTATGTGTTTCAAGAAGACGGACTTACCGCAGCCGGACCGGCCGATGATGACGAGGGTCTCGGCCTCGTGAACCGTAAGGCTTACGCCGTCGAGGACGCGGTTGTCGCCAAACGACTTGTGAACGTCGGTCGTGATTATGATCTCGCGATGGTCGGATTTGTCGGGTCCCATTATGCTTAAACTCCCGGCCTGCCCCCGGCCCGGGCCGCCCGCGGCGCGCCGGAACGGAGGCCGAGCTCCGCGATTAATCTGTCTATCGTCTCCCGGTCGTTGTAGGGGAACTCCCGGCCCTTGACGCGCAGCTTGTCCTCGTGGCCTTTCCCCATCACCGCGACGACGGTCCGCTCCCCCGGCGCCGCGGAGGATAGCGCGAATCGGACGGCCTCCGCCCGGTCCAGTACTATCCGGAAGTCGTCCGGCGCGGAAGCCCCTTCCGCGGTCAGGCCCGCCGCCACGTCGCGCGCGATCGCCGCCTCGTCCTCGTAGTACGGGTCCTCGTTCGTGATCACGACGTAATCACCGTAGCGCCAGGCCAACGAGCCCATCTTCGGCCTCTTTCCGACGTCGCGGTTGCCGGAACACCCGAACACCACGACGACGCGGTCCGCGGGAAGGCGCCGGATCTCAACCATGGCCTGAGCCATGCTGTCCGGGGAGTGGGCGTAATCTATGACCACCGTCAGCTCGTCGTTTACCTCGATTAACTCCAAGCGGCCCGGCGGCTGGTCCGTCTCCGCTATCCCCTTTCGGGCGGCCTCGGCGGTTACGCCCAGCTCGCGCGCCGCGGCGAAAGCGGCCGCGCAATTCAGGACGTCGAACGACCCCCTCAAGGGCGAGGCGAGCTCCACGCGCGAGCCGTCGGGGCACACGACCTCGAAGGAAAGGCCGCCCCAACCGGACGACGCGTCGACAGCGAGATAGTCGCTCGCCCCTTCGCCCGTGCCGTACGTAACTTTACGCCCCCCCAGCGACCGTGCGAGCCTGCGGCCGTAGGGGTCGTCCGCGTTGATTACGGCGGGCGCGCCCTCTCTCAGTTGTTCGAATAACGACGCCTTGGCGCGGAAGTAGGAATCCATGTCGCCGTGCAAGTCGAGGTGGTCGTGGCTGAGGTTCGTGAAGACGGCCGCGGCCAAGGGTATCCCCGCGACGCGCGCCAGCGCCAGGCCGTGGGACGAGGCTTCGACGACGGCGACGTCCGCGCCGGCGTCCGCGGCCTCGCGCAAGAACGCCTGTACCTCCGGCGCCTCTCCCGTCGTAAGGCGGGCCCGGCGCTCGAGCCCGGCGACGACGTTCTTCACGGTACACGCGAGCGCCGTCTTAGCCCCCGCGGCGCGAAATATACTCTCGAGGAGGAAGGATACGGTCGTCTTTCCGTTGGTGCCGGTGACGCCAATTACGGCCAACTCTTCGGCCGGGTGGCTGTAGAAGGCCGCGGCCGCGGCGGCGAGAGCGCGCCGCGAGTCGTCGACCACGATTTGAGGTACGCCGTCGGCCCGCGGCGAAACCTCCTCGACGATGACGGCCGCGGCGCCGCGAGCCAACGCGTCCGCAAGGTAGTCGTGGCCGTCGAGCCGAAGCCCCCTTATGGCCACGAACAAGCTGCCGGGCTTGACTTGCCGCGAATCGTACGTAACGGCGGTAATTTCCGGGTCGGCTTCGTCTTTTACCCCTCGGTGAGGGACTTCCGCCAGTATATCTTTTAGTTTCAAAGGATTATTCGGCTTATCGTTTAGGGCTTGACTTATAGTAAATTTTATGCTATCTTACTATAAGTAAGATATCTTTTTCCTCAGTAAGGAATGGGAAGTTTTTGATAATAATAATTTAGCTTAAATACTATCACAATCGGGCAATATAATCAACTATTAATTAAACCTTTATATTTACCCCGATTACGCAACGACGCGCGATGGAAGGAAGAAACATAACTTTCGGTAAGGTCCTCCGCGAGAAGCGCATAGGCCGCGGCTTGACGCAGAAAGAGCTTGCGGAGCTGGCGAGCGTCGACGACTCATATATATCGCAGCTCGAGCGCGACTATAAGTTCCCCTCCGCACGCACGATAGAGGGCTTAGCGCGCGCCTTGGGGGTCGAGGTCGCGGACTTGTTGGCGATGTACTTCCCGTCCTCGGAAGCGAAGGGGGCGGCGGCATTTGTCGGCCGGGAAAACGAGGTCGCCGCTTTCGAGAGTTGTTCGACCGGGCGCGAAGGTTTGATGGTCATCGGCGGCGGGCCGGGGCTGGGAAAGACGGCCCTCCTCAACGAGCGTTTTATCCCGGCGTGCCGCGACGAGCGGGTTCCTTATATCTATTTTGACAGCAGGCGGCTAACGTCGTACCGCGGCTTTCTCAAGGACCTCCGCGACACGTTCGTGTCCCGCAAGGGCGGGTACCGCGCCTTCGACGAAATATATGAGCAGTGTGAATCGATAGAAAGGCGCCTGCGGGGCCGGTTTAAGGACCCTTTCAGCTTACAGGTTACGGCCGGCGTGGCCGAGGCCGGCGGCGAGGGAGAGCTGACGTACGCCGAGAAATATATATATCGCGAGGCGGAGCGGCTGCTGACGGAGGAGTTCCTGGCCGGTTGGCGCGCGTCGTTAGCGAAGGACGCCTCCAAAGCGGTCATCTTCTTGGACGATTTTCACGACGTGGGCGCCACCGTCGGTTATTGGGTATGGCAGTTTATCGAACGGCTCAACGAGGCCGGCGTTTTGGGGCGTAAGGTATTGGTCGTTATGACGGTCAGGCCGCCGCGGCCGCCGGCGGTACGGGAAGGGATAGAAAACGTTCTGGCCCTCGAGTTGAAACCGTTTACGCCGGCCGAGGTGGAGGAATACGTCCAGGCCCGGGGCCTGAAGCTGGCGGATGCCGACTGGGAGTTGGTCTCGTCGCTCGCGGGTGACGTCCGCGCGCTGGCACTTTGGGGAGATTATTTTAAGGCGGCCGCGGACTATGCCGAAAACCGCTTGGGCCTGGCGGAGGACGCGCTGCGCCGCCTGGACGACGAGCTGTCGCCCCACGCGGCCGAGGGGGCGCTTAAGAACGGTACGCTGTTGCGGATGAAGGCCCACCGCCTTCTGGGCCACCTGACGAGGTTGCAGGGGCGTTTGGCCGAAGCGGCCGATTACTATGGGTCCGC
>CAZWAM010000008.1:27243-31678 GCA_964631855.1 uncultured bacterium
TCGAACTACGCCATCGCGTTGCGCCTCGAGGCCGAGGAGTTGATGCGCTCGGGCGAGGAGGCCGCCGCGCGGAGGTCGCTCGAGCGCGCGAAGGCGACGTGCCAGGAGGCCATAACGGTGAGCGACGACCCGGCCGAGACCGCGGTCGCCGAAAACCGCTACGGCCTATGTCTCTTTACGGAGAGCCGTTGGCGGCGCGACGAGGGGGCCGCGGCGGAAGCCGCGGACCTGCTGCTCGAGGCGACGCGGCGTCATCGGCGGGCCCTCGGCGTCTTCGAGGACCTCGGCGACCAGTATCGCGTGGCGCAGGTTTGGGCCGACCTGGGCGTCGCCGCGGCCCAACAGGGCCTGGTCCACGACGCCATCATCAACCTCAAGAACAGCGTGGCCATATTCCAGCAGATGGGCAGCCAATATCACCGCGCGAAGGTTCTGGTGGAGCTGGGTTTACTATCCGAGGGCGGCGAGCAGCTCTCCTACTTCGCGGAGGCGCTGGCGGCGGCTCGCAACCACAACGACGAGTCGCTGGCCGAGATAGCCGCCGCGGTGAAGGGCGCGCTCGAGGCCGGCGACGCGCGTACCGCCCGGCAATTCATCGACGAGCAAACGGCCGCCGACGCCAAACTCAAGCCCTTTTTCGAGGAAGCGACTTAGGGGCGCGGCGGCACGTTAAACAGAGAGCGAGGACCATATGTGTGGCATAGTAGGATACGTGGGCCGGAGGACGGCGGCGCCGATGCTAATCGACCGCCTCGACGACCTCTCGTACCGGGGGTACGATTCCGCGGGCATCGCGGTCGCGAACGACGGCGTAGTCGTCGTACAGAAGCTCCCGGGGAAGATAGAGAACTTGCGGGCCGCCCTCGCCGGCAACGAGCCGCCCGGCACCATCGGCATCGGCCACACGCGCTGGGCCACGCACGGCGCGCCCACGCAGGTCAACGCCCATCCGCACGCCGACTGCACGGGCCGGCTGTTCGTCGTGCAAAACGGCATAATCGAAAACTTCCCGGGCCTTAAGCGTGAGCTTCTGGAGCGGGGCCACGAGTTTCGCTCGCAGACCGACACGGAGGTCGTGGTACATTTATTGGAGGAGTATTACGACGGCGACCTGATGGCCGCGGTGAAGAAGACCGCGGCCCGGCTCCAAGGGTCTTTCGCGCTGGCCTTCCTGGCCGCGGACGAAGGCCGCCTCGTCGCCGTCCGCTACCACGCGCCGCTTATAGTGGGCGTGGGGGGCGGCGAGAACGTCATAGCCTCGGACATCACCGCGGTCCTCCAGGATACTAATAAGGTGTACGTCCTCGAAAACGGCGACGTGGTATCGGTTGAGGCCAACCGCATCGACGTGGATACGTTCCTGCCCGAGCGCGCCAAGACGCCGGCCGAGCGCCAGCTCACGATCGTGGACTGGCGGGCGGAAGACGTGTCCAAGAACGAGTTTCCCCACTACATGCTCAAAGAAATTTACGAGCAGCCGCGCGCGGTCGAGAGGACGCTGCAGGGCCGGATCAAGGACGGCGAGCTCGTTTTGCGCGAGATGGACCTCACGCCCGAGCAAATCCGGCGCGTCGATTCTTTCCACGTCGTCGCCTGCGGGACCGCGTACCACGCCGCACTGTTCGGCAAGTATTTGCTCGAGCGCGTCTTGCGCGTCCCGGTAACGGCCGACATCGCCTCCGAATTCCGCTACCGCAACCCCATCCTCAACGCCAAGTCGCTCGTGATATTGATAAGCCAGTCCGGCGAGACCGCGGACACCATAGCCTCCATGGAGGAGGCCCACGCCCGCGGCGCCAAGACGCTGGCCGTCGTCAACGTGCGGGGCAGTACGCTGGCGCGCGAGGCGGACGCCGTGCTCTATACGCGCGCCGGCCCGGAGATCGCCGTGGCCTCCACGAAGGCTTTCACGGCCCAGCTCACGGCGTTGATCCTTTTGGCTTGCTACCTCGCGGACCAGCGCAAGGTCGATTGGCCGTACGGCCGGGACGAATTGTTGACGCACTTGTTGGAGCTACCCGCGTACCTCGAGCGGACGTTGGAGGTTACGGCGCCTACGGCGAAGGCGTGGGGCCGGCTCATCGCGGCCGGGCGCGACTGCTATTTCCTGGGCCGCAACGTCGACGAGCCGCTGGCGCGCGAGGCCGCGCTCAAGCTCAAGGAGATATCGTACGTCCACGCCGAGGCGTACCCGGCGGGGGAGCTCAAGCACGGGACCATCGCCCTCATATCCGAGGGCACGCCGGTCGTCTCGTTTATGACCCAAGAGAACGTATGGGATAAAATGATATCTAACATCCACGAGGTGCGCGCCCGGGGCGCCCGCACGTTCGCCGTCGTCCGCGAAGGCGGGTACGGCCTGGAGGACCTGGTGGAGGGCGTAATCACGCTGCCGGCCGTGCCGGAATTATTTACGCCGGTGCTGGCCGCGGTCCCGGCGCAACTCGTCGCGTACGAGGCGGCGACGGCGCTCGAGCGGGACGTGGACCAACCGCGCAACCTCGCCAAGAGCGTGACCGTCGAGTAAGCGGCGCCGCCCGAAGAGGTGAAGATAGATGGCGTTATCTCTTAGTAAACTCCGACTCGTGGCCGTCGGCGGCGGCACGGGTTTGGCTACGCTGCTGCGGGGC
This sequence comes from uncultured bacterium, assembly GCA_964631855.1. Classification (GTDB taxonomy): domain Bacteria; phylum RBG-13-66-14; class B26-G2; order WVWN01; family WVWN01; genus WVWN01. Next base: position 29,874 of record CAZWAM010000008.1, read on the forward strand.
ATCAAAGGTTACGTGCGGCGGCACGACGAGGACGAGGAGGCCCCCCTCGACCTCTCGAGCTTTACGGCGGTAGTCACCGTTTCCGACGACGCCGGCGCCGCCGGCAAATTGATAGACGAGTTCGGCATCTTGCCGCCGGGCGACATCCGCGCCTGCCTGGCGGCGCTGGCGGACGAGGAAGTGCTTTTATCGAAGCTCTTCCTGCACAAGTTCGTGGGGGGCGGCGCCTTCGGCGGCCAATCGTTCGGCAATTTGTTCCTGACGGCCCTCATCCAGATGAACGACGGCGATTACCTGAACGCCATCAAGGACGCGAGCCGGGTACTTCGCGCGGAGGGGACCATATTGCCGGCGACGCTGGAGCGCGTGCGGCTGTGCGCCGAGATCCACGGCGGCCGCGTGTTGGTGGGCGAGGACGAGTTGAACCGCAACGGCGGCCGCATAAGCCGCGTTTACCTCGCGCGACGCGAGAACGGCGACGGCCCGCCCGAGGAAGTCGCCTGCGAGCCCATGCCGGGCGCGGTCGAGGCCATACAGGACGCGGACGTCGTGATTTTGGGCCCGGGCGGTCTGTACACGTCCATCATCCCCAACCTGCTCGTGAAAGGCATATCGGAGAACATCAAGCAGGCCAACTGCCGGACCATATACATCGCCAACGTTATGACGCAGCCGGGGAAGACCGACGGCTACTCTCTCTCGGACCACATCCGCGAAATTAAGAAGTACGGCGGCTTCCCCGTCGACTACGTGTTGGTCAACGACCGCGCGGTTTCGCCCGCGGTGCTCGCCATGTACGAGCAGGAAGGCGCGACGCAGATATTGTTCGACCCCGAGGAATCGGACGAGGTATCGGCGGTGTCCTTCGGCGGCGGCCGCGAGTTGTTGGTCGTCGAGGGGAGTATTATCCACACCGCGGACGTCATAGCCGAGGTCGAGGAGCAATCCATAAGGCAAGAGGCCGGCGCGGGCGACGTGGAGACGAAGACCGTCCTCCGCCACGACCCGGCCAAGCTGACGGCGGCGTTGATCGAGGTCTTGAAAGCCACGCAGAGTTAAAACGGCCGAAGGCGGGACCGGATGAGCGAAGAGATAAAGACGGCGACTCTTTTCGACCTCGACGCCACGGCTTACGGCGACTTCCTCGCCCGGCTCGAGTGGCCGTGGGACATACTCAAAGAGCTCGAGGCCTTGGCGCGCGAGCTTTTACGGGGGGTCCGCGACGGCGAGGTTATGTCGGGGGCTTTCATCCTGGGCGACGACGTCGATATAGGTCCGGGCACGGTGGTGGAGCCGGGCGCCGTCATAAAAGGGCCGACGGTCATCGGCGCCGACTGCGAGGTCCGCGCCGGCGCGTACATCCGCGGCAACGCCGTCATCGCGGACCGCTGCGTCGTCGGCAACTCGAGCGAAGTCAAGAACGCGCTGATGTTGGAGGGGGCGCACGCGCCCCACTTCAACTACGTCGGCGACAGCGTCCTGGGCCTGCGCGCCAACCTGGGCGCCGGCGTCAAGCTCTCGAACTGGAAGGTCGCCGCGAATAAAAAGATAAAGTTGGCCGTCGGCGGCCGCGTCATAGATACGGGCCTCGACAAATTCGGCGCCATCCTCGGCGACGACGTCGAGATCGGCTGCAACGCGGTGGCGAACCCCGGGACCGTCGTCGGGCCGCGCACCATAATCTACGCCAACTGCAACGTTCGCGGCTTCATCCCGGCCGACTCGGTGGTGAAGTTGCGCCAGCGCCAAGAGGTCGTCGCACGGCGGCGCGTTTAAAATTTTATACTCGTGGCTCGAGTCGAGGG
>CAZWAM010000008.1:31688-39305 GCA_964631855.1 uncultured bacterium
GCGCCCGAAGGCTATCCGCCGTGGACAGGATACAGGGAACCGACGGCATAAGGCGCGACGTGCGAAGCCGGGAAGACCCGTCGCTCGCGGGCCTTTCGCCGTGCGCCGCGTTCGCCGAGCGGGGCGTCATTACGGACGCTTTTCTGGAGGGGTACGCGTACGCCTTCGCGCGCTCGTGGCTCGAGGATTGGACGTCGTCGCGGGAAATAGTCGTAGGCTGGGACCCGCGCGACCCGTCGGGCGCGTTTACGGGGGCGGTAGTGCGCGGGTTGAGGAAGGCGGGCGCGACGGCGGCCGTGATGGGCATAACGCCGACGCCGGCGGTGCCGACGTATATGGCGTATCGCGGCGCGGCCGCGGGCCTGATGGTCACCGCCTCCCACAATCCCGCGGCCCAGAACGGCGTTAAAATATTCCTCGCGCCCGCGGGCCTAAAATTATTGCCGGCGGACGACCGGCGTTTGACCGCGGCGGTGGCGGCGTTGGATTGGGAGGAGGTTGCCGCCGCCGAAACGAGGGGCGGAGAAATCAACGCGTCGCGCGAATGGCCGGAGGTCTTCGCGGGCTTTCACCTCGCCGAGTGCAACTCCTGGCTCGCCGCCGGGGCGAAGCCGCTGGCGGATTTCGTCCTCGTAGTGGACCCGGCGCGGGGGTCGTACTCCGGCTTCGCCGCAGCTATCCTGCGGGCGCACGGCGCCGACGTCGTCGAGGTAAACGCCGACGAGGGCGACGGCCGCGTCAACTGGCGCTCCGGCGTCGCGGACCTGGAGGGTATCGCGTCGATATCGTTCGCCGACGTTTCGCCCGGCGGCCGGTTCGGCGAATATCCGGCGCTGGCGGCGCTGGAAAAACTCGAGGCCACGGACGACGCGGCTTTGACTACGGGCGAATCGCTACTGGCCGCGGTTATCTTCGACGCCGACGGCGACCGCTTCTTTCTGGCAGTTTGCGATCCTATCGGCGCCGAGTTAATCGTGTTGGGCGGCGACGAGGTAGCGATATTGCAGGCGACGGAGCTCGCGCGGCGCCTGGGTGGCGCCGACGGACGGGCTTTTATAAACACCGTCGAGAGTGACCTGGCCGTGGCCCGGGCCGCGTCGTCGCTTGGGTTCAAACCCATCCAGAAGCCCGTCGGCGACAAATGGATATTGACCGAGGCGTGGCGCCTGGCGGCCGGTATGGGAGGGGGCCCCGGGGACGGCGCTTCGCTTTCGGCCCGGCTCGAGCCCCCGTTCGCGGGGGCCGGCGAGCTGCCGCACGCGCGGGAAATACCCTACGGCGTCGGCTGCGAGGAGACGGGCCACGCCATCACCTTCGGCGAGCTGGCGCGGGCGGACGGTTCGGTCGTACCTTTCGCCGCCGGCAACGGCCTGAAGTCGGCGTTGAATACGCTCGCCGCGGTCGCGACGTTGAGGAAAGAGCTCGCCCCCAAGGATTTGTACGCCCGGCTGAGGGAGCCGTTCGAACGTGGTTACAAAAGCAATAATTACGTCTTCTTCACCGATAAGGAAAAGCTTCTGCAGGGCGCGGCCGGGTACGATTTTATGGCCGGGGAGATCGAGGCCGCGTTAAAGAAACACGTGCCTTCGTTGGCGCTAAAAAACGTCAACTTTTCGGAGGAACCGGATTTATTGTACCGGGCCGGATACGACGGCGGCCGCCAGGTCTTGGCCGTCTTCTGCCGGAATTCCGGGACCGAGGACAAGAGCGCACTCTACGTGCGGGCGGCGAAGCCGTGGGCGGAGGCCGCGGCCGCGCTTGAAGAGGAACTTTACCCGAAATTTTACGCCGCGTTAAAGGACACAGAGAACGCGAGGAGTAGGGTGGAGCTGGGCTGGCTCGCGGGCGGCGCGCGGCCCGAAGACGAGGCGCTTAGGTGGGTCGCGGAGGGGCTCGAGCGGGTGACGACGCCCGGCGGCCGGACGGCCCGGGGCGACGCGGTCCTGGCCGAATTGCGCCGGGCGAAAAAGTTGTGACGCGGCGGCCGAATGTGGTATAAGATTTACGTCGAGGTGGTAGCTTGGCCGTAAGTTTCGTATATTTCGATCTGGACGACACGCTGATAGACACGACGAACGCCGTGATAGACGCGTACGCCGCGGCGCTGGCCGAGATTAGGCCGGCCGTCGTCGACGCGGGGCACGAACCCCCTTCCCGGGCCGTCGAAGAGGAGTTGATAGGGACCTTCGGCTCGACGATGCCGGCTGAGTACTTTAACGCGTGGTTGTACGAGGCGGGCGTGGACTCCGACTTAAGGCAGGAACTGGCCGCGCGGGGGACCGCGATCTTTTTGCGGCGGACAAGGGAAATCGAGCCGTTCCCGGAGGCCAAGCCGGTTTTGGAATGGCTGGCCGAGGAGGGCGTAGGCCGCGGCATCATATCGGACGGCCGGGTTGACGAACAACGCGCAAAGCTCGAGCACGCCGGCCTGGCGCGACTAATCGGGCCCGTTTTCGTCTCCGAGGATTACCCGGTCTTTAAGGGTAAGCCGAGCCTGGCGATGTTCGAGGACGCGCTCGCCGCGGCAAAGGCGCCGGCCGCGGCCGTAATGTACGTGGGCGACCGGGCCAAAGACGTCATCGGCGCCAACCTCGCGGGCATGGTATCGGTCCGCGTATTGCAGGGGTGGGCGAACCGCAGGCCGCCGTCCAAGCATTTCGCCGCGGCCCGGCCGGCCTACGTTATCGCGAACCTCGGCGAGCTGCCCGATATAATCCGGCGCCTCGACGGAACGGAGGGGCCTTAAGTGGGCCTGGAGATCGGATTCGGTAAAGGCCGGTGGATGTATTGGACGATATTGCTCGCGGTCGTCGTAGCCATCGCGGTCGTCGTAGCGAAGCGCAAATCGCCCGAAGAGATAGCCCGGCAACGCTTGACGTGGGGCGACGCGGCGTTTAGAGCGAAAGATTACGACCAGGCGATCGCGTTCTATAAAACGGCCATTAATAACGACCCGACGCTCTGGAGCGCATACTTCAACCTCGCGTTGGCGTACGAGTACGTCGACGACGAAAAGGCCTTAGCCGCGTGGGAAAAGTACCTCGAGGTAGCGAAGGACGAGCCGTCGCAGGAAGAATGGCTGGCCCAGGCGCGCGACTATCGCGGCCGGCTCCGCGCCGGGCCCCATTTCACCCGGGCGCTGGAATTGACGGAGGCCGCGGATTACGATGGAGCGCGCGAGGAGTTCGAGAAGGCGTTAACGTGGAGCCCGGAAAACCTGGACATTCTAAGGCGCGCGGCTGCCAACGAGGCGGCCGCCGGCGATTACGTCGCCGCGGCCCGATATTACGAAAAGGCGCTGGCGTTGGCGCCGTATTCGGTGAACATCAGGTACGATTTAGGCCGCGCGTACGAAAATTTCGACAAAGGTAAAGCTGCGGCGTTATACGGGGAAATATTGGAGATGTATAAAACGGTCCCCGGCATAACGATGGAAAGACTAAAAGACGCCCAACGGCGGTACGTATCGCTTAGAAGGGAAGGATACGGCGATTAAAAAACCGGCCTCGTGGGTTATTGTTCTAAGCGTCGCCGGCGCGGCGGCTTCGCCGGCCGCGGGCGACTTGCCGGCCGCGGATAGCGTCGCCGAGGCGAGGTTGCTCGAGGGGGAGGCGGCGTTCTGGGCGGGCGACTACGTGACGGCGGAGTTGGCTTTTTTCGAGGCGTTGATGGCGCACCCGGACGACGGCACGGCCCATTATTATTTGGGGAGGATCTACCAATCGCGCGGCTCGAGAAGCAACGCCGTGGAACATTACGAGGCCGCGGCGGGACCGGCATACCCGGAGACGTACTTCTTCCTGGGGTTGCTTTATCACGACGATAAGCGATTCGACGACGCCGAGGCGCGGTACCGCCGTTATCTGGAATTTTACCCCGACGACGCCGCAGCCTGGTTCAACCTCGGCGTAACGTACGCCGCCGCGGGACGGTCCGGGGACGCCGAGGAGGCTTACCTGAAAGCGTTGACGGAGGCCCCCCGGAGCGTCGCCGCGCTCCACAACCTCGCGGTATTGTACCACCGCCGCGGCGATTTCGGGCGTGCGACCTTCTTTTGGCGGCGCCTGCTGGAGGTGGCGCCGCGCGACGCCGACGCCTACTACGGCCTCGGATTGTCCCATTATTATGACGGCGACTACGCCGCGGCAGCTTCGGCCTTCAACGAAGGCGCGCTGCTGGCACCTTTGGACGGCCGATTCTTCTATCAATCGGCGCGCGCATACCTCGAGCTGAGGAAGTACGACCTGGCGGTGGGATTTTTCAAGCGCGCGTACGAGCTCGGTTACGACGAGGGCGACGTAGCGGAAGGGATGGGCCTGGCGTACGAGGAGTGGCACCGTTACGAGAAGGCGGCGCCGCTTTTGAAGAAGGCCGCGGAGCTCAAGGGGAGCGAGGCGGGCCGGGTTTACGCGGCCTTGGGGCGGATAGAACGGGCGTTGGGGCGCCCCGGCGCGGCGCTGGCGGATTTTTTCGAGGCCGCGGCGAGGCTCGAGAACGCCGCCGAAGTCCACAACCAGATCGGCGAACTTTACCTGGAGGCGGACTTGGCGTCGTGGGCCGCGGAAGCTTTTGAACAGGCGGTGGCGGCGGAACCGTCGAATTTAGATTTTAATTATAACCTGGCCGTAGCGCGGGAACTCTGTGAACCGAAACGGGCGCCGGAGCAATGGCGCCGGTACATAGATTTGGCGGAGGGGACACCCGGCGAGAGGCGCCGCCTGGCGGAGGCGCGGGCCCGCCTCGAGCGATTGCTTGAAGAACGGCCCGAAAAGGCTGCGCCGTGAACTTGACCGATACCGCCTTAAAACTGTCCGCGTGCGCCGCCGTCCTGGCCGCGGGCGGTTGTTATTGGCTCATCGGCGGCGAGGAGCACCGCCGCAAACAAGAAATAGCAAAACACACCAAGATGGCCGAGATACACGAGCTCGCGGCCAACTACGAGGGCGCCGCGGACGAATATCGGGCCGTAATCGAGCTCGCGCCCCAGCTCGCGGAGGCGTATATGGGCCTCGGCAACAACCTGAACCAATTGAGCCGGTACGACGAGGCCGCGGAGGCGTACCGCAAGGCGGTGGAGCTCGAGCCGAAGGTTTATAGCTTCAGGTTCAACCTCGGCGTAACGTTGGCCCGGGCCGATAAGTACGAGGAGGCCGCGGCCGAGTTGGAAGTGGCGGCGTCGTTGGAACCGGAAAAGGCGGAGCCGTTCGTATACTTGGGGTCGGCCTTGCGCAGCGCCGGCGACTACGGGGGCGCCGCGGCGGCGCTGGCGCGGGCTCTCGTCCTCGAGCCGGGAAACACGTTGGCGCACCTGAACCTGGCGCTGACCCTCGAATACGTCGATCCGGCTCGCGCCGCGGCAGAGTGGCGAAAGGTCAGGGACGCGCCCGACGCCCTCCCCGCCTGGCGCGAGATGGCGGAGGAGAGGCTGTCGCATTTGACCCAAAAAAATTAGTCGCTCCGGAAAAATCGAATTATAAAAAATCCATACGTGGTATGCTTTTTTCGGTTGACACGGTAGGCGCGGTGTGTTAGCGTCGTTTAAAATTTTTAAGAAAGGAGGTCCGTGAGATGCCGTTAAGCAAATCGGATATCGGACAGATAGTGGCGCAAAAGATGGGTCTTCCCAAGAGCCGCGCGGACAACGTCGTATCGCTCGTGTTCGATACCATTCAAGATAGTCTCCAGAGGGGCGAACGGGTATCGATCGTTTCGTTCGGCACGTTCGACGTCCGTACGAACAAGGGCCGGATGGGCCGCAACCCGAAGACGGGCGAAACGATATACATCCCGGAAAAAAAGTCGGTCAAATTCAAGGCCGGGAAAGGTTTGAAGGAAACGGTCCGGTAACGGTTTTATCTTTGTAGGTCTTTAAGAAGGGCCCTATCGGGGGCCCTTTTCCTTTTTCCGCCGGAAGATAAAAAAACCATAATCGTCCGCGCTTTTCGGCCTATTCCGCACATTATACCCTGCGAAATGCTTGACATAGCCCAGCTTTATGTTAATATGCGACGAAGGCTGGGGCGGGGATATTTTGGCGACAGGCCGCATAATTAGTTGACCAACTCGACGGCCTTAAGTATAGTAGGGGGAAGCGGTATAAAAACAGGAGAAAAAATTATGAAAATGCTGACGTGCGTCTTTTGCTTTACGGCGCTGTGCGCTGCGGGCGCGGCGTTTGGCGAAGATGAGGTTATCTGCCGCGACGCGAAGGTAGCCTTCGAAGCGCCGGCGCGCGGTTGGCGGGTAAACACGAATTTTACCGCGCCGGTAGCGGCCAGCCTCGAAAACAAAGAATTGAACGCGCGGATCACGATAAGCTATTCCGATTACGATATTTACGGCTTCAAGGTGGATTACGGCTTTTTGAAAGATAAGTTGGAGAAGAACGAAAAGAACAATTTCAAAATTACGAAGCCGAACTACGACCGGATCTCGCTGGGCGACAAAAAGTTCCACTTCGGCCGCGCGGCCCGCCTCGAGTTCTCGAGTTTCGACGAGCTCGGTTACCACCACACCGTAGTGTACGCAATCGCGAACGGAACCATCGTATGTTTCTTCTCCGCGGAGAGCCTCGAGCGCGAGTGGCCTAAGGTCGAGAAGGATTTCGAACAATTGGTGGCGTCGATACGGTTCACCCCCTGAGGGTCGTAGAAAAATAGATGCCGAGAAAATCGGGCCCGGTCTTCGACCGGGCTTTTTTATTGGGCGGTTATGGCGCGAAATACCAGCGAAAGCCGGGGCGGAGCTCTCCCGCGCCGGGCGGGCCGCGAAAAAGCGCTCGCGCTCGAGGCCAGGCTGGCCGCACTCAGCCGAAGGAACCTCGAGCTCGGGCGGGAGCTGTGCGCGTTGCGAGCGGAGCGCTTGCGCCGGGCGGATGCGGCCGCCGCCGCGGAGGCGGCCGACCTCGTGGAAGACGGAAAGATTCCGCCGGCGAGCGCGCCGTACGTAAAGGCCCTCCTGGCCGCCGGCGACGACGTACCCGTATGGCTCGACGGGCGCCTCACGAACGCCGCGGCGGTTCTCCACGAAATTTTGGAGGCGATGCCGCCTTCCGAGCGAGGGGCGGACGCTTTTCCCGAAAAACGAAATTACAGCGAAGCGTTATGCAAAGACGCAGGAGGTTGCGAGATGACGGCTTTAACCGCGAATTACGACGCCGAACGAAAGGACGGCATACTGGTCGCGTACAAGGTAGCCGCGCGAACGGTGATATACAAGGGGGCCATGGTCTGCCTTAACCGGGCGGGGTACGCCGTCCCCGCGGCCGACGAGCCGGGCTTGACCTTCGTAGGCGTCGCGTACGAAAGGGGCGACAACGCCGCGGGAGACGACGGCGACGTCTCGGTGCGCGTGTGGAAGGACGGCTCGTTCCGCGTCGCGATGAGCTCGCCGACGCTGGAAGACCTGGGCGCGGCCGCGTACGTCGTCGACGACAACGCCGTGGTGCTCTCGAGCGCGAACTCGGTTTTGGCGGGCACGGTCGTCGAGATCCCGGCGCAGGGCGTAGTCCGCACTTTAATCCGGAACGCGGTTAAGTAGGAGGACGGCACCCTTGCGGTACGACGTCACCGACTACGTCAAAAAGACTAAAGAAGAGGTCAAGGCCCTCATCGAGCG
>CAZWAM010000008.1:39405-42390 GCA_964631855.1 uncultured bacterium
CGTTGACGCGCGCCCGGGCGTAGGAGTCGATTATGAAGTTAACCGGAAAAGGATTGATCGTAGATATGGGAAGGGGCATCGACTTCCCGGATTACGGCGACGTCGAAATCAACTTCGGCCTGAACTTTCCAAGCCCGCCGCCGCCCGCGTCGGCCGGCGGCTACGTCGTGCCGTACGACGCGCCCATCAAGGGCAAAATCGCCTGGTACGAACTGACGGCCGAGCTTCTGGCCGCGTTTACGGGGGATACGCTTTCGCCGGGCGCCGTGAAGAGAACGGAGGCCGAGCCGCATCAAGTCCCGCTCGAGGAACCCTTCGAGGTCACGCTGGCCGCTACGTCAAACGTGGCGCGCTCCGAAATCGTGATAGCCGACGACAACAGCCGCCTCGTCCGGGCCGCCGGGTCCCCCGGGCCGGGCGAATACGGCATCGCCGGCGCTAAGCTGACTTTCAACGCCGCCCAGGCCGGCTACTACGTCTACGTGGACTACTTCTATTCGGATAAAGATAACGGCAAGACCCTCGTCCTCAACCCGTTCAACTTGCCGGGCGAGTTCAAGTTGCTCGCCGACCTGACGCTTTTCGACGCGGCCAGCAGCCTATACGACCGCGAGCTGGTCCTGGTGGCGGAACGTTGCCGGCGCGCCGGGCCGCTGGCGTCGGGTCCGGCCGGGGGCGAATTCGGCTCGCTCGGCTTCGAGTTCGCCGTCGATAACCGCGCGCCGGGCGACGTCGTCGCGTATTTCCCGTAGGGTTAAAAGGTGCAGTTGCAGACGACGTCTTTTATCCCCAGCGCGCGGTGGCAGCTCGCCGTCTCCTTACAAAGGCCGACCTCTATTCCCGCGGGAACGAGCGGCGTTAAAAATTTATAAATGTTTACGCGCCGCGACGTCGGGACCCGTCGGCGGCCGTCCGCCGGCGTCCACTCCGTCGCGTAGTCGAAGGCCGAAGTATCGCGGCCCAGCTTGCGCGCGTACGCCTTCACGTTGGGGAAATACCTGAGGGACCCGAAGGTGAAGCGCTCGGGCGGTACGACGGCCAGGATGTGTTCAATTAGCTCGCGGTACGACTTCTCCCACCCCGGCACCGGGATTATCGGGTCGACGCGAAAGCGTATGGGGTAACCGGCGTCGGCGGCGCGGCGCGCCGCGGCGATACGTTCGACGGGCGAGGGCGAACCCATCTCATAGCGCCGCGCGACGTCGGCGGCGTTGACGGAAAAAGAGACGACGGTCCGGCGGTTGTGCTCGAGGCCCAAAAGGCTATCCACTTTATCGGATTTGGACAGGAGGAGCAGGAGGTGACGGTCCTGCGCCGCGAAGCGCGGGACGAGCTCCTTCGTCAGGCCGGTGCGGTCGTCGACGGCCAGCGCGTCCGAGAGCTCGCCCGCGTTGAGGACGGCCGGTTCCTCGCGCGCGAGGAATTGCTCTACCTCGCGGAGCATAACGTCGGCGTTGGTGAATATCGTCTGCCGGACCTTACCGCGGAACGTGAGCTGCAGATAGCAGTAGGCGCACTGGAAGACGCAGCCGTTGCCGTGCGCCAGGATGTAAAAGTGCGGGCAAATTATTCCCGGCGGCGTCTTGTCGAAGTAGCGGATGAACTTGGAGCGCCGCGGCCGTTCGATGATTTCCACTATCATCCTCCGAAGAAATCGGACCAGGGAGGCTAGTCTATGTTAAACGACGCCGAATATCAAGACGGCCTTTGGCTCGAAGGCGACGTCGACCGCATCAACCCCGAGAAGTTCACCTTCCGGCGCGAGGCGCTGGCGCGCGACCGTCGGCGAGACAAGATTATCGAATTATACGCCGGCGTGGGCCACCTCACCTCGCGCGTTTACGCCGAGGCGTACCGGGAGGTCGTCGTCGTCGAAAAGGACCCGGGCCATTTCCGCCGCCTCCTAAAGCGGGTCGGCCGGTTCGCCAACGTCCGCTTTTACAACAAGGTCAACGCCGATTTCATCGCCGAGGACCTGCCGAACCACCTCGACTTCTCTGCCGTCGACTTCGACGCCTTCGGCTCGCCGGGCGAAACGGTAATAAAATTTTTCGCCGCCATCGAGGGCAAGGTGGCCGCGCCGTTCCTGCTCCTGATGACCGACGGCGGCCTGCTCGCCGCGAGGCGACGCGCGCCGACGAACTTATTTCGTTATTACTTAGCCGGGCCCGACGAGGTACGCCGGCCTCCCGCCGGCCTCGCGGAACGCTTCGAGGAGTTCCAGGCGCGTTTCGTCGAGCGCCTCGCCTCCCGGCACGGCTTAGCCGCCGAGACAACCAACGCCCGGCGGAACCATAACGAGACGGTCCTCTACTCCGCGTACGTAATCAGCGCGCGCTAACCCTTTTTTATTGTGAGGTCGTTCTTGAATTATATGGGCGGCAAGTCCCGCCTAGCGAAAGCCGTGGCCGCGCGGCTGCCGGCGTCGCGTTGCTACGGCGAGGTCTTCGGCGGCGCGGGGTGGGTGCTCTTCGCGCGCGAGCCGTCGTACGTAGAGGTACTCAACGACGTAAACGGCCGCCTCGTCAACCTCTACCGCGTCGTGCGCGACGCGCCCGACGAGCTGGCCGACGCGCTCGAGCTCCTTCCGCGCTCGCGCGCGCTTTACCGGGAGCTGCGAGGGGGCGCCGAACCCGACGAGCCGGTGGTTGCCGCCGCGGCCTATTATTACCTCGTCAAGAACGCGTTCTCGGGCCAGCTCGGCTGCGGCTTCAGCTCGAGCAAAAAATACCCCGGCAAATATTCCATGCTCGCCGACTTCAAGCTCTGGGCGCGGCGTCTCAACAAGGTGACGGTGGAGAACCTGGATTACGCGGATTGCCTGAGGCGTTACGACTCGGCCGAAACCGTCTTCTACCTCGACCCGCCGTACGTCGGGACCGAGCGCTATTACGGCGGCGACTTCGCGCCGACGGACCACGAGCGTTTACGGGATATACTAAGGAGTTTAAAGGCGCGCTGGCTCGTGAGCTACAACGATTGCGC
>CAZWAM010000009.1:0-36027 GCA_964631855.1 uncultured bacterium
GCAACGGCTCTTGCGACATTGTATGCAGCGACGGCGAAGCTGTATACGCCTTCACGACTAACGCGCCCTATGGCGGCTTAGAGAATTTCGACTGGGTTCGCGACGGCCACGATAATCTGAATATGGGCCTGTGGGATATCACGGCTCCCACCGGCGTAAGAGTCGAGGATAAGAGCAACGACCAAGGCGGTACGCTTATCCTCTCGTGGACGCCCTCGGTTGACGACGGCGTTCGCTCGAACCGCGTCGCCGAATACTGGATATACCGTACCGCGGGCGAAGCCGTCCCGCCCGGCGACGGCGGCTTTCCCCCCGACCGGGCTTTGCGAAAAAAACTCGCGGACGGCAGGCGGGCCGCGGCGTCGTGGGGCGACGTGCGCGTTATGCCTGCTTCGTTAGGGAAGCGTGGCGCGCCCGTTCCTTCGACAAGCGGCAATCTTACGGACGCGGACGTGTTCCTACGGATCGCTACCGTTCTCCCCAAAACGTATTATTACTTGGACGAAGGTTTGGAAAATGGGAAACTCCACAAGTACTACGTCATAGCAACGGACGGTACACATAAATCGCAACCGTCCGTGATCGTTTCCGCCGTACCCCACGACAACATCGCGCCGGCGCCCCCTACGAACTTCGACCTCGATATTGTCTGGGAGGGGGAGGACGAGCCGATCGTCATCCTTATGTGGACGCGCTCCGTCGACGACCCGTTGTACCAGGAAGGGCAACCCGGCGATAGCGCTGGCGAAAAAGCTCGGCCTTTCCCCTTCGGCACCCCCCGGGGAACCGCGTCCCCGCTTACGCCAGCTGCGGCTGGGTTATTTCGGCCGGGTTCTGACGCCGCGAGTGCCGGGGCCTCCGACGCCGGCGGCAGCGGTGGCGTCGCGGCGTACGCGCCTGCCGGCGCTGGCGGTAGGGCCTTCCCGCTTTCCGAAAAAGAGGGGGAGGCGTTTAAGGCCAAAGTCGGGGAGGGGCGCCGCAACGTCGGGACTTATTACCCGACGACGGCTCCCAGGCTTTGGACCGGCAGGGACGGCGGCTTAGACGCCGGCGCCAACGACGTCGAGACGTACGTGATTACTAAGTGCGTTTCGGGTGGGTACCCGGAACTTATTTATTTCTATCCTTATACCGCCGGCAACGACGTTGAATACTGGGATTACGACGTTTCGTACGGTAAAATATATTATTACACTTTATACGCGTGGGACGGCGAGAACCCGTCTGAAGAGGTCGGCCCGCTTGTCGCGAACCTAGCTCACCCCCCGCCCCCCGGCGGCGATTCGCTCGCCTTTTTGCCGCCCGGGATATCTGGCGGCGGCGCGTACGTACCTTACGGCGGCGACGCCTTTGCCGCGGCCGGCTTAGTCGACTCGGGCTGGGGCGCGAGCCGGACCAAACGCGCGAAGGTAGTCACCTGCAAACCCAACCCGGTGGCCGGCACCGCGACGTTCACTATAACGCTGCCGACGTCGACGCAGGTCCGGCTCGACGTCTACGACCTGTGCGGCCGTAAGGTCGACACGGTCCTCGCTAAGCGGCTCGAGGCTGGCGGCGAGTCGGTTGTATGGCAGCCGCGCGTGGCCAACGGCGTTTACATCTATAAGCTCGAGACGCCGTCCAAGCAGTACGCCGGCAAGGTCGTCGTCGCCCGTTAACGTTTGCCTTTAAAATAAATAATGAGCCGGGGCCAACCCCGGCTTTCTTATTATACCCGACGGGTCGCCGGTTTGCATTCCGCCCTGCGGTATGTTATAATATATATGAGTAAATAGATAATAATTAATCCGCGTTATGCGGTTTCGGTAAAGGGTGGAATATGAAGAACGATATACGCATCTTGTTGGCGGTTGCGTTCGCGGCTTCGGCCGCGGTCGCGTCGGAGGACCTGGTCGCCAACGGCGGCTTCGAGGCCGGCGTCATGGCACCCTGGGCGACGACGCGCATGGCCGTCACCTCGAGCGGCGCGCGCACGGGGAGCTATTGGGCCTATTACTTCACGCAAACCGGCAGCGCCCGGTGCGCCGGCGACGCCGAGCTTACCCGCTGGTGCGACCTCAAGCAAGAGCTCGAGCGGACCGTAAGGCCGGCCGAATTCCTCGCGGCGCAGCTGTGGATACACTATGCGCCGGACAATCTGGGTAACCCCTGGCACCTCGAGCTCGCGTTGGGGCTCAACGAGCTCCGCCTGAGCTCGTCGCGCGGGGAGCTCGTGCGCGGTTGGAACCACGTTACGTTCCCGCGAAAGTCGGTAGCGCTGCCCTTCGATTACGTCTACGTCAAGCCGTCGTTCACTATAGGTTGAGAATCGGGGCTGGACTACGCGGTGGGCGTAGACGACGTATCGGTCCGGGTGACGGGCGCGGCGGTGGCGCCCACCTCCTTGGGTAGAGTCAAAGCGCTCTTCCGCTAGGGCGTACACCGCGAAAGGAAGCGGCGGCCTTCGGGCCGCCGTTTTTATTGGTGCGCCGGGCGGATGGCCGTGGCCTTCAACCGGCTTGACGTTCGGCGAACGAGTATACGGTTCCCAATTCCACCGCGGCGTAAAGCTCGAACGCGGCCCGTACGACCGGGTCCGGTATGGTGATAAAACGTACGTGGAAATTTTCGAAGAAGTGCTGCCGGGCCTCCTCGAATGTTTTGAAGCCGTTACGTTTCATCAACGTGGAGGCGAAGTGCGCGGATTTCTTGTATTGCGAACGGTGGTCCGCCCCTACGCGCCGGGGAAGGTTTTTAGACCGCCCCACGTAGAACGGAATGTCGCGTTTAACGCGGGAAAATACGTATACGCCGCCGGTGCTTCCGTTTTTCAGGGCGTCGTTTACCTTTTTCGTCGTCAGGTCCCTGACCGGGAGCGGCTTTTGCTTGACGAGTTTTTCGAGCATTTTCGGGAAATTACGCGCGAACTTCTCCCATCTCGGCTTTTTTAGGTCAATACCCCTCATTTTAAATACCCCCGTCCGGTGTTATGTCGCCTATATTTTCTTCTTTTAATTAATATAACGTACGATTCGCGAGCCAATAGCACCGACGGCAATTGCGATGAACGGGTTCCGTAGGGGCCCTCCCAGCCGACATATAGCTAACCCCCTTGATTCTGGCGGAATAAATTAATTTTCTAACTATTTGATTTCCTTGGCCTTTATAAATACTACCCTAATGTATCAGTTTTTGATTATTATAATTTTAAAATAGCTCAAAAAAATATGTCCGACCTGCGTAGTTAATAATTTTTAAAATAAAACGTTTCTCTATATAATTATAACACATTTAAATCTACTTGTCAAGTATAAAAAATCGTTTAAGTCTATATTATTCGATATAAATTATGATAAAATTAATATTTTCAAATAGTTTTGGATTTAGGTAAAAAAAGGCCCGTGCGGGCCTTTATTTATTACATGTTTTAAGAAGAAGGCGGCACGGAGCCAAGCGCCTATTCGTCCGGTTTTAGTCGAAACTCCATCACGATAGAGTACCATACGCCTATAGGTTTCCCTCGTTTGGTGGCCGGCTTAAATTTGCATTCCAAGGCCGCCTCTTTCGCCGCCTCCTCCAAAGCCGCTAAGCCGGGGGAAGATTGGACGATGGCGTTGCGTACGTCGCCGTTCTCGTCGATGTAGACGAGCAGCGTGACGTCGCCCTCTATCTCGGCTTCGCTCGCCTCCTCGGGGTATTCGGGCCTGACGGTTTTTATAATCACCGGCGCCTCGTCGTACTCGACGTCGAGATTCACCGAATCCCACGGCTTTCCCTCCGTCGCGGCGGCGCGGTCGCAACCTTCGGAAAACGCCAGTGCCGCGAGGACTATCAAAACCGCGGCCGCGGCTTTCTGGACGATAACGTTTACCCGTACCATCGGATACCCCTGAAATTCAGAGCGACACAGGTTATTGAGTAATATACGCTCCGGCGCCGCCCCGTAATTGATATTTATCCCGCGCCGGCCCGCGGGCCGACTTTCGCGAGTTTACCCGGTTGCCCCTTAGTTATTTAAACAACGCCTTCACGCGGCCGAAGGAGGCGGGCGCGACGGCGTGGTACTCGCTGTCTGTCGACCGCCACAGGTCCCAGCCGCCTTGGCCTCCCGGCCGGCCCGAGCCGAAGTACATTATACCGCCGACGCCGCCGTGGTTGCACTTGAACGTGGCGCCCCACTCGTGGGCGCTCGAGTTGACGACGGGCCCGAAGTTAACCGGCGCGTGCCACGAACCGCCGACTCTCTTCGTATACCAGATGTCGGAGCCGCCGGACCCGCCCGGCCGCCGCGAGCAGAAGACGAGCGTGTCGCCGTCGTCCGAGACCCACCGCGGGTACTCGTCCGTCGGGGTGTTGACGACGCGGCCGAGGTTCACCGGCGTCTGCCACGCGCCGCCGACCTTACGCGAGACCCAGATGTCGTCGCCGCCGAAGCCGCCCGGGCGCGTCGAGCATAGGTAGAGCGTCTTGCCGTCGCCCGTCAGGACCGGTCAACAATCGATTCGGGGCGTGTTGATGGGCGGGCCGACGTTGACCTTGGGGCCGCTCGGCGTACCGCCGCTCATCGGGCACCGCCAGATATCGCACGAGCCGTGGCCGCCGGGCGCGGTCGAGGTGAAATAGAGTTGCGTGTCGTTTTCGGCCAGGAACGGCGCCGATTCGACGTCGGCGGAGTTCACGAGGCCGCCGAGGTTGACGGGCCGCTGCCACGCGCCGCCGACGTTGTCCGTACGCCAGAGGTCCGCGCGGCCCCGGCCGCCCGGGCGGTCCGAGACGAAGAGCATGAACGAGCCGTCGCGCGCGAGGAAGGGATACCATTCATTACGGGCGGTATTTAGCGTCGCGCCCAGGTTGACCGGCGCCTGCCAGGCGGCGACGGCGGCCGTGGCGCCGATAAAACATAATAGTATATATCTCATCGCCGTTCTCTCCTTGTTCGCTTTGTCGAAAGGGACCTGATGCGAGGAGGATTATAACCGAGCGAGGCGAAGCCGTCAACGGCGGAGGGGGGAATAAAAAAGGCCGGCCGGGGGCCGGCTACCTTCTTTTTTCTAAAACACCCACCTAACGTCCCCCGGCGGCGGGGCCCAGCGGCCGGCGACGGTCGCGCCGCATTTGTTGCACTTGTTGCCGTCGAGGCGGTACGCGAGGATGGCGTAGCCGTGGCGCTCGACGACGGCCTGGCCGCACCCCGGGCAGTACGTGTTGTTGCCGGGGTGGCCGGGGACGTTCCCCACGAACGGGTACTTCATCCCCTCCTCCAGCGCAATATTGCGAGCCATCGTCAGCGTCGCAACGGGCGTCGGCGGCAGGTTCGCGAGCTTGTACGTCGGGTAGAAGCGCGAGAAGTGCAGCGGCGTCTCGGCGCCCAGGTTGTCGCGCACCCAGCGGACGAGCTTCGTTACCGACGACGGCGCGTCGTTGAGCTCGGGTACAATCAGATTGGTTACCTCGAGCCAGAGGCCCTCCTCGCGAAAGATCGTCAGCGCCTTGAGGACCGGCTCGAGGCGGCCGCCGCATATCTCGCGGTAGAAGTCGTCCGACGTCGACTTGAGGTCCACGTTCGCCGCGTCCGCCACCTTACAGAGCTCGCGCAGCGGCGCCGGCTCGATATAGGCCGCGGTGACGAGGACGTTCTTGAGGCCCCGCTCCCGGCCGAGCCGCGACGCCTCGAGCGTATACTCATAGAATATTATCGGCTCGGAGTAGGTGTAGGCGAGCGAGATGCAGCCGGACCTTTGGGCTTCGGCCACGACCGCCGCTGGCTCGAGGTCGACGTTGCGCGCGTCCTCCGGGTCCGTCTGGCTTATCTCCCAGTTCTGGCAGTACTTGCAGTGGAGGTTGCAGCCCGCGGTGGCGATGGAGTAAATCGCCGTCCCCGGGAGGAAGTGGAAGAGCGGCTTCTTCTCGATGGGGTCGACGTGCGTCGCGCAGGGCTTGCCGTAGACAAGGGTATAGAGGGTCCCGTCGACATTTATGCGGACGCGGCAGTCGCCGCGCTGGTAGTTGGCAAGGATGCAGCGCCGCGGGCACAGCTCGCATTCTACCGCGGGCGCGGTCATCTCGGCAAATCCTCCCCTTCGGCCGGCTCGAGCTGCCGCCAGTACTTGGCTTCTTCGAAGGAAAGATTACCCTCCGCCATGGCCTTCTCGAAGGCCTTCTTGCGCGCGGCCTCGTCCGCGGCGTCCGAGCCGCCTCGCACCGCGACGATACCCTGGACGCCGACGTAAACGGCGAGGGCAAGGCAGGCCGCGACGACTACCGCCAACGCTAAGCTACTTCTCCGCGGAATTTTCTTCATTCAACTCGTCCACGATGCGGGTGACGTCGGCGATGTCGTCGACGGCGTAGTCCGTCTCGCGGCAGCGCTCGCCGCTCGTGTCGCCGTACCGGGCGTAGACGGTCCGGATGCCGAGCGCGCGGGCCCCCTCGACGTCGCGCGCGGGCCAATCGCCCACCATCAGCGCCTCCTCCGGCGCCACGCCCAACTCTTTGAGTATTAAAAGGAAGGGTTCAGGCGCGGGCTTGCGGAGGCCGGTATCCTCGTACGTGACGACGGCGTCGACGACGTTGTGCAATTGCAGATACGCCAGCCGAAGCCAGGCCTGGAGCCGCGGCGCGTCCGATAGGATCCCCAGCTTTATTCCACGCCGCAACAGCTCGAGAAGGGTGAGGTTGACGTGGGGGTAGAGGGCGAGGGTCCCCTCGCGCGCGCGCCGGTACGCCACGACCGCGGCCGCATGGATCCGAGCCTCGAGCTTGCCGTACGTCTCTATGAGGTAACGGTCGAAGACGCGCTGGTACTCTATGCCCTCGGCGTCGTAGACCTCCTTTATGCCGGCGATGACCTCGTCCTTGGCGCGGGGCAGGCCGGCGTCTATCATCGCCTCCGCCGCGGCCTCGATCGCCCGCTCCTTCATCTTCATGAAGTCGGTGAGCGTATTGTCGAGGTCAAATATGACCGCTTTTATCATATTTATATTATATCACCTTCCGCCGAGGGTGGGGAGGAGCGCGTCTATTAAGGCTTTGATCTTTTCACCGGTTGCCTCGGCGCCTGCCAGCACTTCCTCGTGGTTTACCTCCGCCAGGCCGGCGACGTTGGTCACCGCGCAAAGCGCCAACACTTTCAGGCCGGCCTGGCGCGCGACCAGCACTTCATTCGGTATCGACATGCCGACGACGTCGCCGCCCAGCGTCGCGAGCGCTCGCGCCTCCGCGGCGGTCTCGTATTGCGGCCCGGCCACCGCCACGTACACGGCCTCTTTTGGTATGAACCCCAGCGCCGCGGCGGCTTCGGCCGCGCGTCTCCGGAGCGTTTCGTCGTATGCGTCCGCGGCGGGGACGAAGCGGGGCCCGAACTCCTCGTAATGGGGGCCGTTGAGGGGCGAGCGGCCGCGGAGGTTTATATGGTCCCGGACGAGGGCCACGTCGCCCGGCGCGAACTCCTCGCGCAGCGACCCCGCGGCGCCGGTCAGGATAACGGCGTGGCAGCCGAGCTTGGCGAAGAGGCGAACCGGCAGCGTCGTGATGTCGGCGGGTATTCCTTCGTAAAGGTGAAGGCGCCCCTCGCCTAGCACGACCGGAACGTAGCCGGCGCGGCCGAAGAGGAAGTTACCGCGGTGGCCCTCGACGGTGGGCCTCGTTAGGTGCGGCACTTCGGCGAAGGGTACTTCGCGTACGTAGTCGAGCGCGGGGCGGCGTATGCCGGAGCCGAGGACGACGGCGACCCGCGGCTCGAGCTCGCACTTGCCGCGCAGGTAACGGTACGATACGTCTATTTCTTTGGGCGTTAGCATCTTTTCCTGTTTACCTTCGAAGGTAATAATATAATAGGTATGACTATTTTTCAAACGCAACCGACGTAAGGTGGTCCCGCGGGCACCGGCCGGAGTTCGGCCCTTGAAACTTCGCGGTTGACTTTGCGGTGCGGCTTTGTTAATATTCGCCCTTGAACGAAGGCATAAATTGAGTACCAAGAGACACGCAAAGAAGAGACATCGGCAATCGCTGCGGCGGCGCGAGCGTAATCGCGCCGTGCGAAGCACGACGCGCACGGCGGTAAAGAGGGCCGTCGTAACGGCGGAGGCCGGCTCGCCCGAGGAAGCGTCCGACGCGTACCGCCGCGCGCAACGGGCCATCGACGTCGCCGCGCGCAAAGGCGTTCTGCACAAACGCGCCGCGGCCCGCAAGAAGTCACGCCTCGCGCGGCGGGTGCACAAGGCCGCGGCGAGCGAGTAAGTTTAGTTTTTCCTAAATGAAGAAAGCCCCCGCCGGGGGCTTTTTTTACGCGGCCGCTTGGGCGGCGAAGAGCTCGAGCGCCAACGCCGCCGGCACGCGGCCCGTTTTGACGCCGCGGTCGAGCTCGGCGAGGAGGCGGTGGAGCTCGGCCAGCCGCTCGGCGTCCAACCGCTCGGCCGCCCCTACGTACTCGCCCACGTACAGCGGCGGGACCTTCAGGCGCGAGGCTATCTCCGCGGGGCCGAAGCCGGCTTCGCGGAGCTCTTTGGCGAGCCAGATAAGGCGGATTTGGCGCGCGAATAACCCTATCATCGACTCCGGTCGTTCACCCGTGAGCATCAGGCGACGAAGCGCCGCGAGCGCGAGCCCCAAGTTGCCTTCGCCTACGTAGCGCACCGTGTCGTACGCTTTTTCGACGCGGCTCGTCGCGGCCACTTCCGCGACGGTGGCCGCCGACACTTCCTCGTCGCCGGCGTAGGCCGCGAGCTTCTCGAGCTCGCGCACGACGGTGAATAGGTCCGGCGCCAACGCGTAGTCGAGGTACGCCACCGCGTCCTCCGACAGCTTAAGGCCCAGTTTCTCCGCCTCCGCGGCTATGCGCGCGGCCCGGGCCCGGCCGGCCAGGTAATCGAAGCCGTAGGCCCCGTCGATTTTTTCGAAGAATTTAAAAAGTTTTTTGCGGCGGTCCAAGTTCCCCCCGGCCCAGAACACGACTGCGGCGTCGGGCGCCGGTTCCTCGGCGTATTCGCCTAGCGCGGCCAGGTCGGCGTCGCCGTACTTTTCTACGCCCGTCGCGACGAGTAGCCGTTTGCCGACGAAGAACGGGACCGTACGCGCCAGCTCGGACACCCGCGCCGCGGCTACCCCCTCGAGCCACTCGAAGGCCATCGCCGCGGGCGACGCGCCTATCGCGACCTTTTTAAGCGCCTCGAGCGCCCGGAGCTTCCGGTATTCGTCCGGGCCCTCGAAAAGATAGACCGGCTTGAGCCGGCCTTCTTCCAAATCTTTGGCTAGGCGTTTGAGCCGTTCTTCCGACATCGCCGCGTTACCAACCCTGGAGCGTGCGGTTGACTACCTTGCGCGCCAGCTTCTCCGCCAGCCGCTCGAGCGCCTCGTCCTCGGTTTCCGCGTTCGACCCTACGGCGTAGTACGGAACCGATTCGTACATCGAGGGTTCCTGCCACAAGACCTGGTTGTTGGTCAAATCCGTAAAAGTGGCCGAGACGACGACGGCGAGGTTGTATTCTTTGACTACTTCCTGGACGTCGTAGCTCAGGGGCTCCTTTTTGTAGTTTACGATTTCTACCTGTAGCTTCGAGTCGGCGACGTTCTCGTCGGCGACGTCGAGGGACCCGTCGGCGACGAATTCGTCGATGACGGCGTCCGTGAGTATGCGCTCGGCGCCGTACTTGTAGGTGCGCGGGTTTTTGAACAGGGGTATGGCGACGGACTTGATATGCCCCGGGAGGTTGGGGTTGAACGTGTAAGGGCCGCAACTTAGCACGGCCGCGAACATAATCGCCAACGCGAGGTTGGCCGCAACGAATTTCCGCATCTCGACGTCTCCCCTCAGTCCAGGAAAAGGTACTTTCGCCATTCGGCGTTGCCCGCCAGGTCCGCGGCGTAGATTTTTTGGAGGTAGGGTAGGAAGGCGGGCTCTTTGGGCCGGCTCAGGAGTTTCATCCTCGCTTTTTCCGGCGTGCGGTCGGCCTTGAGGTTGTTGCAGCGTTGGCAGCACGCCACGACGTTTTCCCACGCGTGTTTGCCGCCGACGGCTATGGGTACGACGTGGTCGATCGTCAGGTCCGGCTTCTGCCGGCCGCAATATTGGCACCGGAAGCCGTCGCGGCGCAAGACGTTTTTCCGGTTAAATTTAATCCGGCGCCGGGCCGGATTTATGTATTGTACGAGCCGGACCACGGAGGGAGCGGGAAACTCGGTGCTCGGCGACCGGAGTACGACGCCGTTAGTCTCTATGGTCTCGGCCTTCTCGAGGTACAGTAACCCCACCGCGCGCCTAAGGCCTACGATAGCCATCGGCTCGTAACTGGCGTTGAGGAGCAGTACGTTGGCGTTGAGGTCGGCCATAGTTATCGAACAGTATAATACGGAACTTTCGGGAAATCAAGATTTTTTGTAGAGGGCCTGTTGAACCTCGTCTATTTAAGTCGGCGTCCGTTTTTAATTCTTATTGGGCAGACAGGTCTTTAACGCGTTCGTAGGCGCCTGGGCGCCGGCGGCAAAATTTGCGTTTTAAGTTCACTTTTTTTGTTATAATATCCGTACGCGGGCGGTGCGTCACTTTAGACGGGTTGGGGGGCGGCGAAAGTATTGGCGCGACGCTTTTCGCGGCCGCGGCGACCCTTCGTTATTCGCCTTCGGGGGAAGGCGGCCGCGTCCACATATCGCTAAGTCGGTTCTTGATTTGTTAAATTGTACTCGTCGGCCGAATACTAAAGGGGTGAAGTATAATGGGGCGAACGTTACTCTTAATTACGGCCTTAACTTTGCTCGGGGGTACGGCCTTAGCTGCGATGGGGTCGCTGGTTGCGTCGTTCCCTAACCGGGGGGCGAGTACCCACTTCGGGATGGCGGCGGACGCCGAATATCTCTACTCGTTCCACTACGACGTCGGCGCCGGCTACCCTATAGTCGTTCTGAGGAAGGCCAACGGCGCCTTCGTGAGGTCGCTCCAAATCCCGTTACCTGCCTGGCAAAGGCAATTCTTTCGCGGGGTCGGGTACGAGGGGGACGGCTCAGTCGGCCTTGGCTACCTCCACCTGAACAATTACTCGAGCCGTTTCGTGGCTAAGGTAAGAATAGCCAACGGGAAGTTGGTGAGTACGTGGGGTTGGCTCGGCGGTGCCAACCGCTACGGCCTGTGCTGCGAGAACGATAAAACCAAGCCCGGGACTTTGAAGGGTTTCTACCAGAATAATTTTAACGGGACCTGGTGGCGTTCCGATAAAAACGGCAGCTTGATATCCTCTTGGCGCTTGCCTTATTCCAATTTCGCGTACGACCTCACGTGGGATTACGTCAACGGCCTAATCTGGTACGCGAACTACAGTACTCTTTGGGTTTTCGGCATGACCCCCGCGGGTACGGTCAAAGAGTCGTGGCGCCTTAAGGCCGGCGTCTCGGCGCCTTACGGCATCGCCTATTACGAGCGGCGCCTCTACGTGAGCACTTCGGGAGGCAGTCCCGACGAGTACGTCTGGGTCTACGATTGCCCGGTGTCCACCGTCGGCATTACGCCCGCGTCGCTCGGTAGTGTCAAGGCCTTGTTTGAATAGGCTAAGGCCGCGCGCGAGGTCGCCGGTTGGTCCGGGGGGCCGGGGTGAAGGCCCGAAAGGCGGGTCGTACCGGGGGACGCAATTTCCCGGCGTTGGCTAACGGATATTTACGTAAATTTCGCTCAGCGGCCCGGGGGAAGAGCCGGGCCGTCTAAACGTTCAAGCGGCCGGGGGCCGTATATATTATATCGGATTTTGAATTTATTGTTATATTTAAATTAACAGCGGTGCGAACGGCGGGCTGAGGGATTTTTTTCGCTTGACAGCTTCCCGAGGGGTATGTTATTTTGTGAATGGTAGAAGGTTTGCCGACTAAGTATATAGAGGCGTGCGGCCTAAAAAGGAACGCCGGGCGCGCGCTGCGAATAAGGTATAGTGTTTGTGGAACAGGAGGTGAACCGACGTCCAAGTAAACAGAGGAGATAAATTTTTCGGCAACATTCGACAGCAACGGCGCTGGACGCCAACATTCCCTAAACGTTTGAAAGGGGGTGTCCTCCAAACGTGCGCGTAAAATATTTAAGAAGAAGTAGTCTCGCCGCGGCAGCATTAGTAGCGCTGACGGCGGGCATAGCGGGCGCTGCGGATACCGGGACGGTTTCCGGTTTGGTGATGGACCAGGACGGTCAACCCGTGAACGGTGCTTTGGTCGTGGTGAAAGGGGCGAACCGTTTTGCGACGACGAACGCCGACGGGTACTACGTCATTCAACAGGTCCCGGTGGGAGCGTTCGACGTGAAGGCGTCGCGCATCGGCTTCGACGAACAGGTCACTTCAGGGGTGAAGGTTTACGCCGGCTTGAGAACCAACCTCTCGTTCCAGCTCCGCTCAGGTGTTACGGGCGTAACGCGCATCCCCTCCGAAGAACCTCTTATCAAGTTCGACCGGACCGATACGGAGAGCGTCATCGGAGCGGCTCAGATCGAATCCCAGGTGGTCGACGAATTCGCCGACATGTTGGTGCGCACGCCGGGCGTCGTATACGAAAACAGCGACGCGTCGACGTTGAACCTGCATATCCGCGGCGGCCGCGGCAGCGAGGTTGCGTACATCGTGGACGGCGTTAACATCACCAACCCCATCGTCGGCGGTGCCGGTATGCAGATACCGGTGGACGCCATCGAGCAGATGAACGTTATCGTCGCGGGTTGGGACGCCGAATATGGTGAAGCGCAATCGGGGATTATCAACATCCAGACCAAAGAGGGCCGCGATAAATATACGGGCAAGGTGGGCGCCACGCAGGAGGTATATACGGCCAAGCGTGAGTCGGAATCCCACAAGGCCGAGGAATTTAGCGGCCTGGAGGATCCGGCGAAACCGCTCGTCACGTGGGATACCTCGACCCGCCAGACCAGATTCTCCAAGTACCGCGGCTCGTTCGGCGGGCCGATTTGGCCCGGCGTCGAGCAACTAAGCTACTTTGCCTCCGGGGACTATACGCGCGACTGGACCGTTTACCCCTTGCCGGAGCCGGCCAAGGCGTGGAACGCCAACGGCAAGCTCTCGATAAGGCCTACGGGTCGGTTGCGTATGGTCTTGAGCGGCGGTCGGATGAACGAGGAACGCCAGCTCTTCACTAATGAATATCAATACCACCTCGACGGTTACTACTTCCGCAAGGAGAGGTCCAATCGGCTGAGTGCCAACTTCACCCACAACGTAACGGACCGTTTCTACTACAGCGTGACCGGCGCGACCTTCAAGAATTACCGCTCGATCATCACCGGGGGAAAGCACTGGAGCGACTACGACCTCAACCGCCAGAAGAACGACGCCACCGGCTGGTTCGTGACCACGGGCGACTATCCGATCTACGAGACGCGCGACCAGCTGTATTTCGACGGGAAGGCCGGCTTCCAGTACGAGATCGCGCGCGTGGGCGATAACCGCGCGCTCTCGATGAACGTCATAAAGGGCGGCCTCGGCTTTAAGAACCAGGACGTCGACTTCTATCAGATACAGGCTTATCCCGCCAATATCTATACCGACATCTTCCACGTCTACCCCTTCGAAGGCCACGGTTACGTCCAGGACAAGCTGGAGTACTCGGGTATGGTCATTAACGTGGGGTTGCGGTTCGACGTGTTTGACCCCGCCGCTTCCTACCCCGAGAACCCCTTCGATTACCAATGGGGTGAGTCTTTTAGCCCGGCCACGGGCCCGGAATGGGAGCCCGTCGACCCCGAGTCGAAGTACCGTACCTACGCCGAGATGCCGCGGAAAAGCGGCGAGAGGAAGACTCAGGTCAGCCCGCGCGTGGGCGTCTCTTACCCGATTTCGGACCGCGACAAACTCCATTTCTCATACGGCCACTTCTTCCAAGTGCCGCCGCTGGTCTACCTCTACCGCAGCACCCAGACGGAATTGACGGGCGCGTACCCCATCATGGGTAGCCCGGACCTTTCGCCGCAGAGGACCGTGCAGTACGAAATCGGCGTCGAACACCTATTCACCGACGACCTGAAGGCGAAGGTCTCCGCGTATTTCAAGGATATCAGCGACCTCATCGACACCGAGCGTATCAACTACGAGACCGGCTTCAACTACACCAAGATAATCAACGCCGACTTCGGCTCCGTACGGGGAATGGAGCTCGCCATCGACAAGCGCTTGACGAAGAACTTCTCCGGCAACCTGGGGTACACGTTCTCCGTTGCAAAGGGCCTCGCGTCCTCGTATTACCAGGGCTATAACTACGCTTACCGCGGTTGGGAGCTGCCCAACGTAGAGAACCTGCTCGATTGGGACCAGACCCACAAACTCGACCTTACGATGGACTACCGGACCCGTTTAAAAATACATAACCTCGGCGCCAACACCACGCTCTCCTACGGCTCCGGCATGCCCTATTCCAAGCCCGCGACCGGAACCGGGCAACCCGCCATTAACTCCGAGCGGATGCCCTGGACCCTCAATTGGAACGTGAAGGGCGAGTACTCGCTCAGCTATTGGGGCCTGACCTATACCCTGTACTGCGAGGTCATCAACCTCCTCAACCGCGACAACGTGTTCAACTTCGGCGAGGACGAGGGTGACGGCGCCGGCGCGGACTGGTTGCCGTGGTACTACCGCTACGGCGACGCGGACGGGCCTTACGACGATATGGAGTGCTACGGCGACCCGTTGCGCTTACGCGTCGGGTTCGACATAGGCTTCTAAAAGCGAACACGTGGGGGAGCCGCCCCGCCGGGCGGCTTTCCCCTTTTACCCGCTCTTCGCGCGAGAAAGGAGAGAGGAGTGTTGAGGATATTAAGACGCGCCGGACCCGTTCCCTGTTTCGTATTGGCCGGCCTGGTGGCGGTGGCCGCGGTCTTTATCTTGACCGGGGCCGTGAAGAAAGGCGTCCGTCCCGGGCCCAAATACGAGATGGACCGGCGGGCCTTCGGTTACCTCGACGTCGGCAACTTCTGGAATAAAATCTGGAATCAGCTGTATATCGGCGACCGAGATGGCGACCCCAAGTCGGGTACGTGGCCCGGCGGTTCCGGCATAAGCTACGTGTACATGGGCAACTTGTGGTTCGGGGCCCTGATCGAGAGCGATATCTACGTCAGCGGCGACTTCCCCTACGCCTCCGGCGGCCCGGAGTGGAACGAACTTCCACCCTCGCATAACGACCTGGTGATGAGCAATAAGCCGGAACTTTGGAAACAAGTACCGGACCACGTTAAGAAGACGGGCGACCTCGACACCTACGCCAAATGCGACGACTCCAGAGCCGGCGAAGCGGGCCCGATCCCGCTTCTGGCCGAGATGCACGCCATCCAGTGGTCCGCGCCCGGCCACGACGATTGGATCGTGCTCGAGTGCTGGATACAAAACAAGAGGGCGACCAAGATATCCGGTTGTTACGTCTCGCTCGCGTACGACCTGGACATAGGCGGCTCGCTCGACTACATCGACGACCTGGTAGGTTACGACGGCAACGACAGCTACGACCTTTTGACGAACCCGACGATAGCGGGCGTCCCGTGGGACCCGGAATCGATAGGCGACGACATCCCGGACGAGAACGACGCCGTGAACTTCACGTCCTCCCGTGCGACGAAACCGCTCGATAAAGGAACAGAAGGTTTCAAGCGGATGTTGGACTACATGTACGACTCCGGCGGCGAATCCCGCGACACCCCCGGTTATTGCGGCCTCCGCGTCATGGGCTGGATGGACGGCTCGAGCCAAAAGACGAGAAATGAAACCCTCATCGAGTTCTCGAGCCAACACTCTTGGGACATCATGAACGACCCGGCCACCGACGCCTACAAGTACGGGTATATGATCGACGAGGGCGTCTTCGAGGAGATTACCACGCCGTACGACTGGCGCATCGACCCCGTCTTCGGGGCGTTCGAGTTGGAACCCGACGAGATCGTGCATTGGTGGACGGGGGTCATCATGGGTGGCGACCTCCTCGCCCTGCGCCAGAACGCGGACGCGTTATATGCCGACTTTCTGGGCACGGACGGCTTACCCGGCACGGACGACGATTGGCAAGTGGTATCGCCGCCGGCGTCACCCCGTCTCGTTGCCGTTCGGGGCGACAACACGGTAACGCTTCGCTGGAACCCGAATTACGCGATCGGCAAGAATACCGAGGAGGACCCCGACGGGAGAACTAAGATCGTAGACTTCGACGGCTACATAGTTTGGCGCTCCAACGTCGGCTTCGACTCCGGTTGGGAGCCCATATTGTGGGTAGATAAGCTCTCGACATCGCCGTACAGGAAATTCGCCTGGGGCTGGCGCCAGGGAAAGAATATGAAGCCGACTAACCGTTTGAGGGAACGGGTCCCGAAGGGGCCGCCCCCGCCTGGTAAAAAACCCGAACCCGGGCAAAGCCAAACCGACCCCGACCTGAGGAGCGCGCCCGCGGTGACGTACAAGTCCATTACCGGGCAGTTCCCGACCAAACTTCGTGTACCGGTGAACGGCAGGAGTAACATCCGTTTGCGTAAGGTCGGCGATTACTACGAGCTGGTCGACGGCGTGTATGGCAGCGGCGAGCTTACCGGGGACTTGGCCAACGGCACGCGTTACTACTATGCCGTGGTGGCTTACGACTTCGGTAATGCGAAAGGGAAAACGCAATTCTTGCCCACCATGGGCGGGAAAAACGTCAACGCCCTCGCCGTCATCCCGATATCCAGCGTGCGCAACGTACTGGACGACGTACGCGTCGTACCTAACCCCTACAAGGGTAGTGCGGACTGGGAGGAGTGGACCGGCTCCGGCGCGCGGTTGGGTAAGCTCTACTTCATGAACCTGCCGGAGAAGTGCACCATACGTATCTACACGATTGCCGGCGACCTGGTCCGTACCTTAGAACATCACGATGTCGCTTCCGGCGCCGAACCTTGGGACCTCGCGGGCGAGGCCGGCGTGCAGGTGGCGAGCGGTATCTATGTCTATCACGTTGATGCGCCCGATTACGGCGAAAAGATCGGAAAATTCGCCGTTTTGGTCGGCCGCCAGAGCCAATAAGGGAGGCGAAGCCAAGTGCAAAGAATCATCGTAACGTTAGCGGTTTTGGCGATGGTCGGCGCGTCTTCCGCCTTTGCCGTGGGCGAGGGAAAGGAAGGTACGTCGGGCGCTAAATTCCTCAACGTAGGTATAGGCGCTCGTGCCGCGGCGATGGCCGACGCGTACGACCCGATCGCGTCAGGGCCGGAAGCAATATTCTGGAACGCGGCTGGTTTAGTCAACGTCGAAAACCAGGGCATATCCATCAGCGACAACGAGTGGATAGCCGATACCCGAATGGTCGGCGCCGCGTACGCGCGGAGGTTCGGCTTCGGGACCGTCGGCTTTATGGTGTCGTCTTTGATGTACGGCGACATGGACGTAACCACCGTCGAGAAGCCCAACGGTACGGGCGAAACCTTCAGCGCTATGGATATGGCCGCGGGCCTCGCTATGGGGCGGCGCTTGACCGACCGCTTCTCCGTCGGGGGAACGGTTAAATTACTGCGCTTGTCCTTCAGCGGGGAAGTGCTCAAGGACGTCGACCCGGCGATGGGCGTGGCGTTCGACGTCGGCACCCAGTACATGACCGGCTTCCGTACCCTCCGGATGGCGATCGCGTTGCAGAACCTCGGCCCGGAACTGCAGTACGGCGGCACGTACGAAGAGCTTCAGCGTGACCGCGTAGAGAAGCAATTGGAAGAGTACGATAACTTCAGCTTGCCCGTTGTGGTTCGTTTGGGCGTCGCGTACGACCCGCTGGAAAATATGACGTTGGTCGTGAATGCCGCGCACCCCAACGACGGCGACGAGACCATCGACTTCGGCGGCGAGTGGTGGCTCGTCAAGACGGTGGCCGTACGCGCCGGGTACAAACTCAACTACGACGAGGCGGGGTTCGCAGGCGGCGTGGGCTTCAAGTTCGGCGGCCTCCGCCCCGACCTCTCGTACACGGACATGGGCCGGCTGGAGCAAGCTCTCAAGCTGACGCTTAACTACGACTTCTAAAGGCTGCTTCGTGCTCGCGATGACCCCGGGCCTTCGCGGCCCGGGGTTTCTTTTCCGCGCCGAGGGTTGCCGCGGGCCTACACTTACGGCTTGCGGAGGGCGCGACGTTGTTTTATAATTAACACGGTTATATGTTCGGCACGCGCACGAAGAGCGTTTCGAGAGCGGCTGCCTTGGTGGCGTCTCTGCTCGTGGGAGCGGTGGCGTATCCCGCCGCCGATGGTTTCTATTTCGATTACGCTCTCTTTTACCCGCCTTCGGGTGGGGACGTAGCCGTCGAGGTTTATATTGCCGTCCCGTTGGACTGGTTGACGCCCGCCGAGTCGGAAAGCGGCGCGGTGTACAATTTTAACGTGGGCGTTAACGTTAGCCGCCCTTCGGACGACGCGGTGATCGCCAGCCGCGTCTTGCCGAAAACGGCTAACGTACCCTCAGACGAAGACGTCAAAACGCCGCTGTCCGTAAGCCAGGTGAAGGTTGCGATACCGACGGGGGACTACTGCCTCGCCGTCGGCGTGGGCGACGTCCGCGGCGGCGGCTCGCGCGTCAGTACCGTCGACCTCGCCGTACCGCCGCCGGCGCCGGGGCCGTTCGCTTCCGGCATAGAGCTCGCGAGTTCCGTGGCGCCGGTCGAAGCGGGGGTGCACGGCGAATTCGTAAAAAACGGCTTGAACGTCATTCCCAACCCGACGAAGGTTGTAAGCGACGCCGAGGCTTCGTTACCAATATATTACGAGCTTTACCAGCTTCCGCTCGACGAGAGCGGGAAAGCGGCTTTCGTCGTCCGTTACGACGTGTCCCAACTAAACGGCCGCCGTTTCGTAAGGGTGGAGCGCGTGCTGGAGGTTGACGCGCCGCACGTCGTCCGCGTGGACACGTTGAATCTGGCGGGGATACCGCCGGGAAGTTACGAGCTGGATTTGCTGCTCGAGGACCGTGACGGCGAAGAGGTTTTGCGGGCGAAAAAAGAATTTATGGTTTACCACGAGTATACGGACGGCGAGTTAATCGAACTCAAAGGTAAATTTATGCCGTATTCGCTCGAGGAGGAAAAGCAAAAGCGCAAGGAGCTGGCGCTCGTCGCGAGCGAGGCGGAACTGGCGGCCTTCGACGCCCTCCCCGCGGAGGAGAAGCCCATATTCGTCGAAAATTTCTGGGAGCGACGGGATCCGGACAAGAGTACGGCGACGAACGAATTCAAGAATGCTTTTTACCAGAGGTATTATTACGTCCAGGAACATTTCACTACGCCTTTCCGCGAAGGCGTGGCCACGGATATGGGCCGGATTTATTTAAAATACGGCGACCCGGATGAGATTTTAAGGTCGCCGATGGGGATGAGGTCCGAGCCGACCATAGATACCACCACCTGGCAGTCGAAGCCTTTCGAGGCGTGGGAATACTTCACCGCGGCGGGCGTCGACAATCAATACGTACTATTCGTTTTCGTGGACAAAGACGGCGACGGCACGTTCGAGCTCGATGCCTCGACCGTCCCCGGTTACGGACGGCTAATGCGCTCGTATTAACCGTTTCCGGCGGCGTTGGCGTTGCAACGCGGAGGTAATACGTAATGGAAGCTTTTAGGCGCAATCTTAGGGTGCCGTCGGCGCTGGTGGCGCTGGCGTTCTTGTTGTTGCTCGCTTGCGGTAAGGTCACTTACAAATTACCCGACGAGTTCCTGAGCGACGGTGAGTTGCTGGCCGCCTCCATGGAAGCCGCGGCCGCCCAGATGGGCGAGAACCCGATGCTCAAGCCCGAGAACCAGCCCTTCGTTCTCGAAAGGCTAGTCGGCGAGGAGGAGGAACACGCGTGGTTGTACGACCGCTTCGAGGATGCCGTGGCCGCCGAGCTCTCGAGCCGCGGCTTAGAATTGGCGCCGGAGGCGACCGAGGAGGAGACCGTTATTAAGTACCGCCTCGTCGAGTCGCGCATCGTCAACGCCAAAGCGGAGGGCGGCCGGGTAAAGCGGATAGGCCGCACCATCGCTCACGTCCGCGTTTACGGCGCAGGGGGCGAGCTTTTCTGGGCGGGCGAATACGAAGGTGAATTCGAAAACGTCGTACCCAAAAACGTCGTGAGCAAGCTCCGGGACGAACGGATCGAGCAGATCGGGCCGCAGCTTCCCGAAGCCGGCCAGAATCCTTTCGTGGAACCGCTATTGGTCACGGGTATCACCGGCGCGTTGATTTACCTCTTCGCCGTTTCCGCGTCCGCCGAGTAGGCCGCGATGAGCCGCAGGTTTACCGTACTGGGCGTGCTGGCCGTCGGGTTGGTCCTCGGCGCGTGCCGGGGGAGTGAGGTCCCGCCGGACCTTACCGCCGATCAACTGCGCGCCGCGGGCCTGGCCAAGCTGGAGGCGGGCGACGAACCCGGCGCGCGCGAGTTCTTCGAGCGTATGATGACGAGTTCGGGCGCGGACGAGGCGCTATACTTTATCGCGCTGTCCTACTACGAGCAGAAGCTATACGAAGAGGCTTACGTACGTTTCGAAGAGATCATCGACCGTTACCCGGCGAGCGCGTGGTGTGACGACGCCCAATACATGAAGGCTAAGTCGCGTTTGGCCTCGGCGCCGCCCTTGGATAAGGACCAGACCGTGGTGGACGAGGCGCTCGACGAGTTCGTCACGCTCATCGAGGAATATGAGAAATCCCCCCTCGTGCCGAAAGCCCAGGAGGGGATCGCCGAGGCCCGCCGTCTGAAGGCCGCGAAGCTGTTGGCGACGGGCAAATTTTACAAGAAGGCACACGAGTGGCGGGCCGCGGTTATCTATTTTGAAAATCTCGCCGCCGATTACCCGAGATACGAAGGTTTGGACGAGGCCGCTTTCCTGGAGGGCGAATGTTACCTCGCGTTGGGGGAGGGCGAGGCCGCGTCCCGGAGCTACCGCAACGTGCTGAGCCGGTTCCCGGAAAGCCGGTTCGCAGCCGTGGCCGCGGCCCGGCTCGCCGCGCTGGAGGGCTAAGCCGGCCGCATAACCCAAAACGCGTGGAGGATTACTTAGCCAATCTGAATCGGGAACGTACCGTCGTCGTTTTCGGCGGCACCTTCGACCCCCCACACTTCGGCCACCTTATCGTGGCCGACGACGTTTATTATCGCCTTAAGCCCTCGGCGATTATGTTCGTCGTCGCGGCGACCCCCCCCCATAAACAGGGCGAGCGGTACGCGGCGGCCGATACGCGCCTTCATATGGTGCGGTTGGCCGTAGCCGGCGACCGCCGCTTCGTGGCCTCGCCGCTCGAGGTGGCGCGCGGCGGCGTCTCTTATACCATCGACACCGTGGCTGCGCTGCACGCCGCCGGCTTTTCCAAAATAGCGGTCGCGGTGGGTGCCGACAATCTCGTCGAGGTCCCTACTTGGAAGGATTGGCGGCGTTTGCTGCGGGAGGTGCGCTTGGTAGCGCTGACGCGCCCGGGCTACGACTTCGCCGCGGCGCCGCGCGAGCTCGAGGGCCGGTTCGAACCGCTGGAGGTGACGCCGGTCCCGATTTCCTCCACCCTCGTCCGCGCGCGCGTGCGCGAAGGCAAGCCCTTCCGCTACCTCGTGCCGCCCGCGGTCTTCGATTTCATTCTGTCCTCTCAACTCTACCGATGAGGCCGCGCTGCGATTTCGAAGGTCTCGTAGCGGCGTTGAACCGGGCCGAGAATTTGAGCTCCGCCCTTCAGCGTATTATGCCCGAAGCGCGGCGTCGTCACAGCGAAGCGGCGTCGGACCTTGCCGCGGACCTCGCCGCACGGTACGGCCATCCGGACGCCGACGCGATCCGGCGGGCGGCCCTTCTCCACGACGTCGGCCGTACGTTGGACCTCGCGGCGTTGAAGGGCATCGCCTGTTGGCACGGCTGGCCCCCCGACGATTACGAGTGGGCCGCCGGCGCCAACTTGCTGCACGGCCCGGCGGGGGCGGCGGTCGCGCAGGCGGTCGAGTTGTCGGCCGAAGGCGCCGCCGCGGTTCGTTACCACGTCACGGGCAGACCCGAGCTCGCGCTGGCCGATAAGATAATCATGGCCGCGGACGCCGCGGAAGGGACGCGGCGCTACGCGTGGGCGCCTACGGCGAGGGAGGCGTTGGCCGTCTCTCTCGAGTTAGCGGTGGCGTTCTGGATCGTTTTGAAAGTGGAGAGGGTACGCGCCGCGGGCCTCGCCCTTCATCCCCGCTCGAGCCAAACCCTCGACGCCCTCGGCGCCGACCTCGTCGCCGAGGCGCGGCGGCTCGCAAATCCCTTTTTATAAATTTTATAGAATTATGACGCGTCCGCGGGCCGGCTCGGGCGGAACACCGCGGCGAGGTCGTCGCGCCGGACGGCGCCGGTCAACAGCGCGCTGGCCGCGTAGACGACGGCCAGTATCGGGAGCTCGGCGAAGAGGGGCAGCGCCCGCGTAAAGTACATAACCGCCGCCATAACCGCGGCCGCCGCCGCTACCGGCACGAGGTTGCGGACTAAGGCGAAGGGCCCTAAGAAGACGCGGAGCAATATTTGGCGGGCGATGCTCTGGGAGGATTCGGTGGCGAGGAAAGCGGCCGCGGCGCCCAACGGGCCCCAAAGCGGTACCAGGATGAGATTGGCTACGACGTTTACGGCCGCGGCGCCGCCGGCCACCGCGGTATTGGCCCGTTCGCGCCTGAGCGCGTTTAACGTTACGGCCGCGGGGTATGTGGCGAATACGAACGGCAGCGTCAGCGCTAGCACGGAGAGGAGCTTCCCCGCGTCGGCGTACGCCGCGCCGTAAACGAGCGAGATGACGGCGTCGCCGCGGAAGAGCAAGTACACGGCCGCGGGGAAGGATACGAGTGCGAGGTAGCGAATCGAGCGCGCCGCCGCCTTCCGCGGGCCGTCGCCGCCGCTGGCCGCGAGTCGCGACAGGTAGGGGTAGAGGGCCTGCGTCATCGCCGAGGGGATGAAGCACAAGAACGTAACCAGCTTAGCCGCCGCGGCGTATACCCCCGTCGCGGCGTCGCCCGCGAAGAAGGAGAGCAGCGAGTAATGGAGCTGCATGTAGATGGTGATGAAGATGCCGTTAAGGCCGAAAGGCAGGCTCCGCCACAAAAGCGAAGGGAAGGCGCCGGCCGGCGGCCGCGTAAAGCGGATGCCGAGGCGCCGTCGCGCCCAATAGAGCGCGAGCGCGGCTACGAGCGTTTCCACGGCTAAGAACCCCCACAGTATTCCCCGGGCGCCGAAGCCGGCCAACGCCGCGCCGATGCCGACGACGGCATTCAACGTCACCCGCGTTATCCCGAGCGCGAGTACGTACGACATGCGTTCGTACGCGTAGAAGAAAGCTACTACTACCGTTTCCACGCCCGCGACGAAGCTCGTCGTCAGCGCCGCGGCGAGGACCAGCTCTTGCACGAGCGTGGGCTTGCCGCTTACGCCTATGGTGAGGGCCGTCGCGGCCGTAACCAATATCCCCATGGCCAACTTCACAGCTACCGCGACGGTGAAGTAGAGGGGGCCGTCCTCTTTGTTGACGGCGACCTGGCGGATGATGAGGTCGTTGAGGCCGAAGTGAACCGCTATCGAGAAGAGCGTCGCGTACGAGAGCGCGAAGGCGTATCGGCCCAGCTCATCGGCGCCGAGGACGCGCGCGATGACGAAGAATATCGCCATGTTGAGGAGGATGCGGTAGACGTTAGTGGCGAAGAGGTACGCGGCGTTCGCGGCAACACGCCGCGCGCCGGTCGCGTTTTCTTCGGGTAAGTCCACTTTTTATTACAAAAGCGCCACCCGCGAGGGTGGCACGTTCGGATTGTGGTTTCCTCTATCCCTTCGCGGTTATCGTTTGGTCGGCGACGACGATCGTCGGCGCCATGTAACGGCCGCCCGACCGCCGGGAGTCGCTCGAGATCGCCCGCAGCCGCGGCCCCAGCATTTCGAATACGTTACCCGCGAAGATGCAGTCCTTGACCCGGCCCACGACGTCGCCGTTCTCTATCTTCAGCGCGTACGCGATCGTGGCGCTCAACTCGCCGCCGCGCACGTTGCCCATAGCGCCTCCCGCGGTATGGAGGACCAGGATGCCATATTTAGTGTCGGCTACGAGTTCCGCCGCGGCCTTCTCGCCCGGGCCGACGATAACGTTCGAGGCGCCGGGCGTCGGCGGCATAGTCAACCCGCGGCGGGCGTGCCCGGTGGACGCGGTGCCCAACCGCGAGGCGGTCGCGAGGTCCGTGAGGTAGGACCTAAGTACTCCCCGCTCTATGACCGGCGTGCGCCGCGAGGGGGTGCCCTCGCCGTCGAAGGGCCCGGCCATGAAGCCGAAGTTTTCGGTGGCGTCGTCGATTACGGAAAGGCGCGGGTCCGCGACCTCTTCGCCGAGGCGGCCCGCCAGTGCGGACGAGCGGTCGACGACGTAAGCGCCGTTAACGCACGTCGTCACCGGTAAGAGTAACGTGGGTACTTCCGCCGGATCGAAGATAAGGTCCATCTTGCCGGTATTTACGTCGACGATTCTATCCGCCCATTTCAGGCTGTCCGCGAGGCGGCGGGCGACGGCCATTTCGTCGAAGTCGCGCGCGACGGAGGCGTCGTAATCGTAGTGGAACAATATGTCGTCTTCCGCGGTGCGTTGGGCCACGACGGCGAAGTCGTAAGCGGTTCGCTCCACGGCGCGGTCCAGGCCGGCGGTGTTCGCCAGACGTGTCCGGCCTATCGTGCGTTCTACCTCTACGGCGACGACCAGGTGTTCGTCGGCGCCCTTTACCACTTCAACGGCTTGCTCGCCGACGTCGACCATAGTCTCGACGGAGAGCTCCGCCGTGGCCTCGTCGTACGTCTTCACCTCCGCGTAATCGCCCGTGCCGTCCGGGAGGTCGTATTCGGCTTTCCGGCCGTATTTTGCCGCGGCCAGCGCCGCCTCGAGCACGTCGTCGACGCTGCCGAGGTCCGTGGTGCTGGCGTAACCGACGCGGCCGTCCACGAAGACGCGCGCGCCGACGCCCCGCGTGTTCACTATCCCCGCCTCGCGGAGTTTACCCGCCTTGAAGCTCACGCGGCTGGTTTCACTTTCGCCGTAAAGTACCTCCGCCTTTTCCGTCCTGCGCGCGGCGCTCTCCAGCAATCGTTCGACGACCACCGTCATCGTCCTCCTATTTGGACGTTCTTGATCAACATATGGGGGCCGCCGCTCGAGACGGGGAGCGGGGACTGGCCCCATTTGCCGCACCCGCCGACGCCCTCTTCGGGCATAGAGAAGTCGTTCGCGACCGCGACTATATTCTCCAACGTCCGGAAGAGATTGCCCTGGAGCTTGAGGTCGCGCAGGTGTTTGGTAAGCTTGCCGTTCTCTATCAAGTAGCCGTCTTCCGCGGTGAAGCTGAAGGTCTCGCCGCCGGTCCCGCCTTTCGCCCGGCGGGCGTATATCCCCTTCTGCACCGAGGCCAGCATCTCGTCGAAGCTTATCTCTCCCGGCTCGACGTAGGTGGAGGTCATGCGGACGAGCGGCGGGTAGCGATAGCTCAGCGCGCGGGCGTTGCCCGTGGGTTCGACGCCCATGCGGGTCGCGGTCTCGCGGTCGTGAAGCAGGCCCGTCAGTACGCCCTCGCGGAGAAGGTATTTCTTGCGGCCCCGTACGCCTTCGTCGTCGTAAGGTACGAAGCCGTTGTGCCCCTCGTACGTCGCGTCGTCCACGATCGAGAGTATCTCCGAACCGAAGCGGCGGCCTACCGTCATTATCTCGCGTAGCTTCTCGTCTTGGGCTATGTCGTCGGCTTCCGCGGTATGGCCGAACGCCTCGTGGGCAAAGATGCCGGTCAGCAAAGGGTCGGTGATGACGTCGTAGGTGCCGCCGGTGACCGGTTCCGCGTCCAAGAGCGCCGCGGCGCGCGCGGCCAGCTCCTCTGCTTCACCCTCGCGCCCCGGTACGTGGTCGAAGCCGGTTACGCCGCCGATATTTTGTATGGCCATTTGGACCACGCCGCCCTCGCTCGCTATCGGCCTAAGCGAGAGGGCTACGCGCGGCGTCTTGACCGAGACCGCGGCTCCCTCGGTGTTTACGAAGAGCCGGTAATCGTAAAAGTCGCCGTAGCGGGTGTCGGTGGCGGGGACGCGGCCTTGCCTCAGCAGGATGTCGTTGTATTTGCTTACGACGGCGACCTTCTCGTCCATGTCGACCTCGTGCGCCGGCCGCGGTACGTCGATTTCGACGTCGTCGACGTTTACCTCCGCCTGCGCGAACCCCTCGAAATTTCCGGGCCTGAGCTTCGCCACGCCTACGGCCTTCGCGAGGTATTCCGCCGCACGGTCCAGGTCATCGAACGACGCTACGCCGAACTGGCCGTTTACCAACGCCCTCACGAAACCGCCCCGGGCCGTGTGCACGGCTACGTCTTTAAGGCCGTCGCCGTCGAAGACTAGCGAGGTGGACGCCGATTCCTGGAACCGGAATTCCGCGTAATCGCACGGTGCGTTCGCCAAAATTTTCTGGAGGTAAGTTTTCATACGCCGTCAGGGCTCCTCGTCGGCCGCGGGCTCTTCCTCTTCGGCGGGCTCGTATTCCCAGCGGTGGGCCGTTTTGAACTCTTGGAAATTCCGCCGGTACGTATCGTTGCCCGGGTCGAGCTTAACGGCTTTTTGGTATTCGTCGTGGGCCTCCTCGAGTTTCCCCTGGGCCTCCAGCGCGACGGCGAGGTTGTTGTGGAGGCGGGCGTCGCCCGGGTCTTCGGCAAGCGCTTGCCGGAGCCGGTACTCCGCTTCGCGCCAAAGCCCCGCTTCCTGCGCCTTTATAGCGAAGCGGTTGTAATCGCGCGTGGTTACCGAGCCCGGCGGCTTACAACCCGCGGCCGCGAGTAAACACCAAGCGATGAGGGCCAACCCGATCGCCCTTTTAATATACGAACCCAAACCTAAGTTTTGCATACCTATAATATTATTTCGCTCGGCCGGCCGCAATTATTACATTTGCCGCCTTCCAGGCCGATGACCACGCCCCGGTAGCCGTTCCTCTCCACGAGGAGGTTTCCACACTGGGGACAGCGCGTGTCCGTCCCGCCGATGCCGCCGACGTTGCCCAGGTATACGTAGTAGAGGTCGCGGTCGGCGATCTCTTTGGCCCGAAGTAGGTGGTGGGTCGGCGTGGGGGGCGCATCCATTTTATGGTGGGGAAAGTAGCGCGAAAAGTGGACCGGCGTATCGCGGCCCAGATTCTCGACTACCCACGCGACGAGGGCTTCCACGGCCTCTTCCGAATCGCTCAGGCCGGTGACGAGCAAGTTGGTGATCTCCAGGTGGAGATGCTCTTTGAAGATGACGCAGGTACGCAGCACGGGCTCCAAACTCCCGCCGCAGTAATCGCGGTAGAAGTCGTCGGAAAGCGATTTGACGTCGACGTTGGCCGCGTCCAGGAACGTGGCTATCTCGCGGGCCGGCGCCTCCTCGAGATAGCCGTTGGTTACGGCGACGTTGTAGAGGCCAAGGTCGCGGGCGGCCCGGCAGGCGTCGCGGACGTACTCGAGCCACACGAGGGGCTCGGTGTAGGTGTAAGCGATGCCGGGCGACCTTTGCGCGACGGCGAGTTGGGCCAACGCCTCGGCCGAGAGATATTGGGTGGGCGCGCCGTCCTGGGATATCTGGTAATTCTGGCAGCCGCGGCAGCGTAGGTTGCAGCCGTTCGGCCCGGTCGAGAGGATGTCGTCGCCGGGATGGAAATGGTAGATAGGTTTTTTCTCTATGGGGTCTATCGCGGTCGACGCCAACTCGCCGTACGCCGCGGCATAGAGCACGCCCGCGCGATTTTCGCGCAGCTCGCACACGCCGCGCTTGCCGTCGGAAATGACGCAGCGCCGCGGACAGAGCTCGCACTCCACGCGGCCGTCGCTTACCGCGTGCCAGTAAGAGGCTTCTACGGCGCGCCTTTCTTCGTTCATCGCTTCAGCTCGTCGTAGTAACGTTGGGCCTCGCTCTTCCACTCCGGGTCGAACATATTTGCGAACGCGCGCTCGGCCTCTTTTTTAGCGTACGCCATCTCCTCGTCCATATCGCCCGCGGGCCCGCCGCTGGTTATGGCCTTGATTTGGGAGTAGGTATTGTAAACCGAGTACCACAGAAGGAATGCGACGAAGTTATGGCCGCGGTTGGCGTAGTAGGGCGCGTACTCCTGGGAGGTGGCGATTTTGGTGTTGGAGGCGAGAGCGATGATCGCGTGGCGCCGGACCTCGAGCGCGGGGTCGTCCGTGGCTTCCGCCAGCGCCTCGATTTCCTCGCCTGTCAATCCCCGTTCGATGGCCTTTCCCATAAGTTCCCGGGCGGCGCGCTCCCTCTTTGCTTCGTCTTTGCTGTCGAGGTCTTTGGCCCAATTCTTGGCCTGGGCACACGTCGCCGCGGCCGCGGCGAGCACGAGCGCATATATTATGTATTTCCTCATATCCAAACCCCTTTGAATTATCGCCGATGGCGGTTTGTTCACGAAGCTTATAGAATATATCTCGCCAGGTCCTCGTCGCCGGCCAAAGCCGCCAGCTTCTCCTCCACGTACTTCTCGTCGACCGTTAGCCGGGCGACCTTTTTATCGGGCGCCTCGAACGAAAGCTCTTCTAACAAGGTCTCCATGACGGTGTGGAGCCTCCTCGCGCCTATATTTTCCAACTTTTCGTTAAGCACTTGCGAAATTTCGGCTATCTTTCGTACCGCCTGGTCTTTGAAGTGGAGGTCGACGCCCTCGGTGGACAGTAGCGCGCGATATTGTTTTACGAGGGCGGTCTTTGGCTGGGTGAGAATTTTGTAGAAGTCGTCGGCGGTCAGACTCTTGAGCTCGACGCGGATGGGGAAGCGGCCCTGGAGCTCCGGAACCAGGTCCGACGGCTTCGCGGCGTGGAAGGCTCCCGCGGCGATGAAGAGGATATGGTCGGTGCGCACCATGCCGTATTTGGTGTTTACGGAACACCCCTCGATGATGGGGAGGAGGTCCCGTTGGACGCCCTCCCGCGAGACGTCCGGGCCCGCGGTGGTCTTCGGCCCTACGATTTTATCCAGTTCGTCGACGAAGACGATGCCGGATTGTTCCATGCGCTCGAGGCCGTTGTTGACGGCCTTGTCCATATCGACGAGCTTAGCTGCCTCTTCCTCGATTAGGATTTCTAACGCCTCGGCCGCGGTTACCTTGCGCGTGGCCGTCTTCTTGGGCAGGAACTGGTTGAATATTTCGCCCAGGTTCATGTCCATCTCTTCAAAACCTTGGCCCGTGAAGACCTCGACCGTGGGCGAGATTTTCGCTTCGACCTCGATCTCGACGGTCCGCCCGTTCAGTTCGCCGTTGCGCAATTTTTGCCGCAAGACCTCGCGCGCGCGTTCGTATTTCCGCCGCTCGGCCTCTTTTTTCTGCTCGAGCGCGGCCGAGGGACCTACCGGGATCGGGACCCCGTCGGCCCTCGGCGTAGGCCGGGGCCTTTCGGCTCGCTCCCCCTTTTCCGGGGAAGGCGGCGGCAGGAGGATGTCGAGGAGCCGCTCCTGGGACAGTTCGGCGGCCCGTCCCTCCACCTCGGCCATTAGCTCTTCGCGCACCGCGGCGACCGCGACGTCGGCGAGGTCGCGGATGATGCCGTCTACGTCCCGGCCTACGTAACCTACCTCCGTGAACTTCGACGCCTCCACTTTGACGAAGGGCGCGTTGGCGAGGCGTGCCAACCGGCGGGCGATTTCGGTTTTACCGACGCCCGTGGGGCCTATCATGATTATGTTTTTCGGCGCGATCTCCTCGGCAATCTCGGGCGACAGCTGGCGCCGGCGCCAACGGTTGCGGAGGGCTATCGCGACCGCTTTCTTGGCGGCATCCTGCCCCACGACGTACTTGTCTAGTTCTTCGACGATTTGCCGCGGCGTTAGTTCCTTTGCTTTGTTCTCTGCCTGCGTCATATCTTTCTCATAAAATAAAGTTCATACCTACCTGAAAGGACCGCCCCGGGGCCAAGACGCCCCCCGCGTCGTAGTACGTTTCGTCGGTGAAGTTCTCGGCCGCGGCGGTAATCGATATGCTGGGGCGGAGGCGGAGGGCCAGCTTAGCGTTGGGGACCCACGCCGCGGCAAGGGGCGTCGGCGCCGTCGGCTCCGCGTAACGTTCCCCCAGAAATCTTGCTTCGAGCGAGGCCGAATGGCCCGCGCCGAATTTGCACGTCAGACCCGCGGTTCCCTCGTACGCCGGGAGATAAGGAAAGCGTCCCTCGGGCGTATCTCGTAGCCAGGCCCGTTTGTATTCCGCGCCGGCGTAATGTTCCACCCGGCCCAACGTTATCCGGTAAGAGAAGTCCGCGCCGCGGATACGAACTCGGCCGGCGTTGAAGTAGGTTACGCCGGCGAAGTACGAGTCCATCGCGGCGTAGGTTTGGCGGAACCGCTTCTCGTAGACCGCCGCGGTAACGCGGCCCCTTTGCCGGAAATAATAATTTAAGCCGGAGCGCGCGGCGAAGTACTCGTCCTCGACGGGCCGGAAGGCGGTGGGGATTGCGTAATCATTATGTATATATAAATCGCGGAAGCTCGGGACGCGGAAGCCGGGGCGGTAGTTTACGAAATAACCCCAACTCCGCGTAAGCCGCAACAGGAGACGTCCCCGCGGGTATAACCGGAATAAGGGGGTGTCGCCGCGGAAAAGATAAACGCCGAAGCCCCCCAATAAATACAACCGGTCGGCAATCGGGAAATCGTTCTCCAGGCTCGCCCGCCCGGCGAGGAATCCTTGTTCCTCTCCCTCGACCTCGTAATTTTCTTGGCTCAGCGCAAGGGCGCCACGTGACAGGTTCTCGCCCAGCCAGAAGAAACCGTAGCTCGAGTTCGCGGTAACGACCTGGTCGACGGTACTGCGCTCGAGGTGATCCCCTTCGGAGAACGTTGCCGAAACCTCGGTAGCGAACTTGGCCTTGCCCCATAGGTTGCTGCGGAAACCGGCGGAGCCTTGGCCGCTCCGGGCGACGTTATCGCCCGCCTGGCCGACGAGGGCGGCTGTGCCCTCTTGTAACTTTTCGGTTTTTCCCTCGTAGTCGGCGGCGAAGGCGACGGTCGTGCCCGCCTGGTCCGAAAAGGCGACTTCGGCGTCGGCGCGTAAGAAATCGTTATCGTACAGGCCGTCACCGCTGGTATAACGGCTATCGCGGAACGATGCCGCGGCGTCCAAGAACTTTATCTCCCATCCTTGAAATCCCGCGATTTCGATGCGCCCGGCCGTCCCGCCGCTCGCCCCGACCTCGGTGAAGGAGTGGGAAT
Source organism: uncultured bacterium (assembly GCA_964631855.1). GTDB lineage: Bacteria > RBG-13-66-14 > B26-G2 > WVWN01 > WVWN01 > WVWN01. Next base: position 31,180 of record CAZWAM010000009.1, read on the forward strand.
CGGGGCGTTCGTTTTCGGGAACGAAGGACGGCGTCCCGTCGCTTTCGGCGTTCCGCGCGGCCCCGGCCTTGAATAGTCGCGGTATATCTTCCGCGAACGCTTCCGTTCGGCCCTCGAGGTAATCGGCGAACGAGGGCGTCGCGAAGCTGGCCGCGCTTTCCTCCCAGGCCAGCCTCAAGTCGGCATCCGCGAACGAGAAGGGCGACGCCGCGGCCACGGCCGTAACGCCGCTTGAAGTTAACGCTGCGAGGAATACCGCCCGCAGACGCGTCACCGCTTCAATTCCCTTGCCGCTTTGCGTGCCCATTCCGGGGAATCGCGGTAGTTGGTTAATACTTTGGTGAAGTATTTTCGGCTCGAGCTATCGTTGCCCAGACCGCGTTCGCATATGCCCAGGTAGTAATAAGCCTGAGCGGCGACGGCGCGGTTTCCGGCCGAGGCGGCCGCGGCGAAGTGCTCCAGCGCCTCGTCCTCCGTCCCCAAATCCAGGAAGTTCAAACCCATATAGAGCTCCGCTTGCGCGGTATGTTCGCCCCCGGGCCATTCGCGCACCAGGTCCGCCAAGGCGGTATTAGACTCTTTGTATAATTTGGCGGCGCGAAGGTTTTCGCCGATTTTGAATTGCGCCTTGGCCGTCTCCGCCTTCTTGCCGAAACGGCCCACGATTTTTCCATAGGTATCGATGGCAGCGCTCGTGTCGCCCGCGCGCTCGTATATGTCCGCGGCCTTGAAAAGGGACGACAGCGCTACGTCGTCGTCCGAGGCGTGTGCGGCTACGGTAAGGTACTGGGCAATTGCCTTCGCCGCATCGCCCCGCGCGAGATAAACCTCGGCCAGTTTGGTTTGCGCGTCGGCTATCGTCTTGTCGTCGGCTTTGACCTCTGCGACCGCGGCGAGGTACTTCTCAGCCTGGTCGTAATCGCGGCGGTGATAATAGTATTCCCCCAGCAAGATCAAAAGCTCGCCGTTGAGCCGGCTCTGGGGGTACATCGCGATATATGATTTTGCGAGTTCGATCTGGGAGGCGTATTTACCCTGTTTGAAATTACTGAGCTCGATCTCGTAGCGGGCCTCGTCGGCCCGGGGGGATTGGGGATACTTTTCAACGAGCTCGGCGTATTTCTCTTTGGCTCGTTCGTATTGCCCTTCGTTGAGATAACTCTCGCCCAACAAAAAAAGCGCGTCGTCGGCGACGCTCGCGGCCGGGTAGCGCCGCAGTAGCGCGGTCAACGTTTCCGCGGCGCCCGCGAAGTCGTGGTTCGTGAACCTTGCCCGGCTGAGGTTGAACAAGCCGCGGGGCGCGTACGGGCTTGCGGGGAATCTCTTTACGAGGTCCCAGAAGGCATCCGCCGCGGCCTCGTAGTTTTTCTCCTCGAGCAAACTTACGGCGTAAAGGTAGGCGGCGTCGTCTGCCAACGCGCGCTCAGGGTAGCGGGCCGTGAGGGACGCGAGCGTCTCCCGCGCGGCCGAATTCGTACCCGCGGCGAGCTGCAGCTTACCCAGCCTGAAAAGGGCGTTGTCCGCCAGTTGGTGTTCGGGGTGCCGGTCCGGAAATAAGGCCAGTGCCTCGCGGGCGGCTGCGTTATTCCCCTCGCGGGCGGCTGCGTCGGCGCCCCAGTATTCGGCGAAGGCGGCCAACGCGGCGTCGCCCGTATTGAGGGCCAAGGCCTCGAACGTCCGTCGGGCTTCGTCGTACCGCGCGGAGACGAAGTAGCACCATCCGAGCCAGTAGTTCGCCTGGTCGGCCAGCGCTCCGCCGCCCTGCGCGAGCTCGAGGAAGAGGGCCGCGGCGGCATCGACTTCGCCGTCTTCGAGCGCTAAGCGACCGGCCCATAGCCTGGCCGCCGGAGCGTATTTGCCCTCGGGGTAGGATTCGCTGAGTTTTAAAAACGCCTCGCGCCCGCCCCCTCGGTCGCCACTTTCCAACAAGGCCAGCGCCAGCACGTAGCGGGCTTCCGCCGCCGTCGCGGGCTCGAGCCGGGCGCCCCAATCTACGGCTAACATATCCCGTAAGACCTCGGTTCCCCGCGTCGGGTCGCCTACCGCGACGTAACTAACGCCGCGCATAAGGTTCGCCCGAGGCCGCGCTTCGCCGTTCTCCGCGCACGCCCTGTCGAAAACGGCCCTCGCGTCTTCCGCGTCGCCCACCGCGAGGAGGCTTTGCCCGTAGGCGACGTCGACGGCCGCGGCATCGACGTTACCCGATAACCTCGCGGCCTCGAAATGGTCCGCGCTGTTTTCGAGGTCGCCGCTCGAGAAATATAACAACGCCAGGCGGTAGTGGATCGTCCCCGCGGCGTCCTGGTCGGGGAATTTGCGGAGCGATTCTTCGTAGCTTTCTTTGGCTTCGGCCGCGTTGCCGACGACGAAGTACGTCTCGCCCAATTTTAAGTAAGCCCGGACGAAATCGCCGGGGTCCGTCGCCGCGGCCAGCGCGCGCTTATACGTCTCTATCGCCTTATCGTAAAGCTCGAGGGCCGCGAAGCATTCGCTTTTGTTGACGAGCGCAGGGGCGACGAGGGGGGAAGTGGGGTAGTTGTTTACGACCCTTCTGTATTCCGCGATGGCTTCGTTGTAGCTCCCCATCTCCTGCAGCGACCGCCCCAGGTAGAACTGCGCTTCGTCGGCCCATTCCCCCGCCGGGTTTTGGCTTAGGTAGTCGTCGAAGTCGCGGTACGCCGCTTTATACAGGCCGCGGTCGAACATCTTACGGCCGAGCGCGAAGGCATCGTCTTCCGACGCCGCGGCTTCGGCCCGGGCCCCCCAAGTATTAACGGCCAAGGCCGCGACCAACGTCGCCGACGCTGCAGCGATAATTACTTTGGCCGTGTCGCGGTACGTGTTTTTTCCTCCCGTCGGCGTTAAGGCGAAACCACGTCGTTTTTTTCGTCGAGCTCGATTCGACGGGCTGAAGGCGGTTCTTCCGCGAGGGCGTACGCAAGGATTATCAGCCGGTCGCCCACCTCGCCCAACCGGGCCGCGGCGCCGTAAAGCGTGACCGCTTTCGAGCCGCGCGACATAGGTATGGTATACGTCTCGAAGCGGTGGCCGTTATTTATGTTAAAAGCGTGCACGATCTCGCCGGCCTTAAGGCCCGCGGCGTCCATGAGGTCTTCGTCCACGCCCAGGCTGCCCTCGTAGCCGACTTTTGTCGCCGTTACCGTCGCGCGGTGGATTTTCGCTATTAGAAACCGCCTTAGCATGGGCTCACACCAACCTTCAGATCTTCTTCCCCTATTATCGTGTTGTCGATGAGTCGAGTCTTGTTTATGAACGCCACGAGGGCGGCTACGCTTCCCGCCTCGACCTTCGGTACGGGTGTCAATTCCAGGGGGTGGACGATTTCCACGTAGTCGATTTGGGCCGCGGGTTCCGCTTTTACGACCGCGGCCATCTCGTCGAGGAATTTCGCCGGGTGCCTTTCGCCCTCGGCGAAGAGGGCTTGGGCCCGCGCCAACGCCCGGTACAGACAGGTCGCCTGGCGCCGCTCCTCGGGCGAGAGGTATGAGTTACGCGACGACATCGCCAGGCCGTCGGCCTCCCGGACGACGGGTAGGACCTCGATTTTCACGCTGTAGTTCAGGTCCGCGGCGAGCCTCCTGATGACCTGGGCTTGTTGGTAATCTTTCCGGCCGAAGTAAGCGACCGTCGGCCGGCAAATGTTGAGCAGTTTCGCCACAACCGTTGCGACGCCGCGGAAGTGCCCGGGCCGGCGGCCGCCGCACAAGACTTCCGTTAGCCGCTCGACGTTGACGTACGTGGCGTAGCCTTCCGCGTACATATCCGCGGCCTCGGGGGCAAACATTACGTCGACGCCCTCCGCGGCGGCCAATCTTTCGTCGCGCTCGACGTCGCGCGGGTACCGGCGGAAGTCTTCGCCCGGGCCGAATTGCGCGGGGTTCACGAAGAGACTTACGACGACAACGTCGCAATCGGCACGCGCGCGCCGCATCAGTGAGAGATGGCCTTCGTGAAAGCACCCCATGGTTGGGACCAGACCCAGGCTCAGCTTTTTCCGGCGGAATTCCTCCGCCTTAGTTTGCATCTCGCGCGGCGGTTTTACGATTTCCACGGCTCAATTCTCGGACCGTTTTTCCAGCTCCGATACTTCGGCCCACACCTCCTCGGCCAACGCGACCGATTCTTCTTCGGCCGGGTATCGGCGGCTTCGTACGAGCTCGCCGTATTCCTCCACGGCGTTGCGCATTGCCGCGGTTACGTCCGCCAGCTGCCGGACGAACTTCGGGCTGTAGCCGCGGTAGAAACCGACGAGGTCGTGGAGCACCAGGATTTGGCCGTCGCACTCCGCTCCCGAGCCTATGCCGATGGTGGGAATGCGCAGCGCGCGCGATATCAAGCCCGCGAGTTGCCACGGGACCATCTCCAACACGATCGAGAAGCAGCCCGCCTCCTGGAGGGTAAGGGCGTGCTCGAGGAGGACACGGGCCGCGGCCGCGTTCTTACCCCGGACGACGCGGCGGCCGAAGTAGTGGACGCTTTGCGGCGTATAGCCGAGGTGGCCCATCACCGGAACGCCTGCCCCGACTATCTTCCGAACGCGGGAGACGGTCTCGGGTTGGGCGCCCTCGAGCTTAACCGCTTCCGCGCCTCCTTCCTTGACCATTCTCCCGACGTTGGCCATCGTCCTCTCGTCGCTCTCCTGAAAAGACATGAACGGCATATCCCCGACGAGCAAGGGGCGCGTGATGGCTCGGCGGACCATCGAGAGGTGGTAGACGGCGTCGTCGACCGTGACCTTGAGCGTAGTGTCGTGGCCCTGGACAACCATCCCCAACGTATCGCCGACTAGGATAAGGTCAACGCCCGCCTCCTCCACCGTCGCCGCCG
>CAZWAM010000009.1:36127-41897 GCA_964631855.1 uncultured bacterium
AACGTATCGCCGACTAGGATAAGGTCAACGCCCGCCTCCTCCACCGTCGCCGCCGTGGGGAAGTCGTACGCCGTAAGGCAGACGATGGGCGTGCCCTCGCGCTTCAGCTTGATGATATCGTTCGCGGTAATTTTGGCCATAAATTTTTAATAGCTTATTTCGTAGACGGTGAGCTCGTAAGGCGCGAGCTTGGCGAGCAGGCGGCTTACGGGGACCCCCTCGCCCGGGACAAAGATATCCCCGGCGACGTCCGCAAGGGGTTTCAGGAAGAAAGGCCGTTGCGTAAGGGCCTCGTGGGGTATTTTGAGGTCGGCCTCGTTGACGACGAGGTCGCCGTAGAGGAGGATGTCCGCGTCGATGACGCGCGGCCCTTTGGCCTTCTTACGCGCGCGGCCAAGGTCTTTCTCGACTTTCGAGCACGCCTCGAGCAACTCCCGCGGTCGGAGCCAGGTATCTACAGCGAGTACGCGATTGAGGAAGTCCGGTTGGTCGGCCGGGCCCGCCGGCGGCGATTCGTACGTAGGCGAGGAACGGTCGAGGTATATGCCTTGCGCGCTCGCCACCGCGGCCTCCGCGGCGTCGAGTTTCGCAAACCGGTCGCCCACGTTCGAACCGAGGGCGACGTACGCCCTTATTTTGTCGCGTAACATAGATATTTTATGATATTATAACATAACATCCGGCCATTTGAGCGTCAACTAAAACGGCCCCTTCCTCAGTTCATCTATAAGTAAAGCTCGCGGGGCCCAATTTTTTAACGGACGCCGCGCGTCGTCGCGCGGGCCGGCTAGATTTCTTTCTACGTTTACCGGGGTGGCAGCGTGCCGTGGTTGAGGAGAAGAAAGTAACGCCGGAGCGCCGAATTACCGTCGGGACCGTCGCCGTGGGCGAGGGCGGCAAAAGGCGCGTTATGGAAGCCCTTGCGCGGGGCCGCATTTCGGGCGGTAAATTCGTCCAGGAATTTGAAGAGACGTTCGCCGCGTACCACGGCCTGAAATACGGCGTAGCCGTATCGACCGGCACCGACGCCGACGCCGTCGCCGTCGCGACGCTCCTCGAGCGCGGCGCGCGCCGCGGCGACGAGGTCATAGTGCCGGCGCTCACGTTCATTTCGGTCGCGAACGCCGTCTTGCACGCCGGCCTCGTGCCCCGGTTCGCCGACATCGACGCCGACAGTTATAATCTCGAGCCGGCGGCGGCAGAGGCCGCGGTTACGCCGCGCGTACGGGCCATTATGGCGGTCCACAATTTCGGCCGGCCGGCCCCTATGGACGAGCTGGAAGACGTAGCGGCCCGTCACGGCTTGACCTTAGTCGAGGATGCCGCGGAGGCGCACGGCGCCCGCTATCGCGGGAAGCTCGTCGGGACCTTCGGCGCGATGGCCGCCTACTCCTTCTACGTCGCCCATATATTGACGACGGGCGAGGGCGGCATGATAATCACGGACGACGACGAGTTGGCGCGGCTCTGCCGGAGCTTACGGGCCCACGGCCGGGCGTGCGACTGCAAGGTGTGCGTTTTGAACGTCGACTCGAGCTATTGTCCCCTCCGCTACAAATACGGCGACGATACCGATATACGCTTCCACTTCGAACGGATAGGGTTCTCCAGCAAGATGAACGAACTGGAAGCGGCTTTGGGCGTCGAGCAGGTCGAGAAGATGGACGACATCGTGCGCGCGCGGCGCGAAAGGCTCGATTACTTTAACAAGCACCTGGCGCGGCATGAAGAATTCCTGAAGCTATTCCGCGCCGGCCCGGGCGAAGAGATAAGCCCGCTTTGTAACCCGCTCGTCGTCAAGCGCGAGGCGCCCTTCGAGCGGTTCGAGCTCACGAGGTACTTAGAACAGCGCGGCGTCGAGACCAGGCCCGCTTTCGGGTGCATACCCACCCAACAGCCTGCGTACAAGTCGATGGGCCATCGCGAGGGGGAGTTTCCCGCCGCGGAGTACGTCGGCGCGCGGGGTTTCTACATCGGCTGCCACCAAAATATTACCGACGAGGACGCCGCGTACGTGGTCGCGGCCTTCGACGAGTTTATGAAGAAATATTAGGCGGCCGCTTCCTCGGCCGGGGGCGGGGCTAAGCCGTGACGTCCGAAATCCTGATAGTCGTGCCGACTTATAACGAGCGCGACAACGTCGTGCCGTTGTGCGAGGAGCTCCTGGTGCGGCCGGAGCGCCCGGACGCGCTGGTAGTAGACGACAACTCGCCGGACGGTACCGCGGCCGAGGCGCGCGCCCTCGCGGCGCGATACCCGGGCAGGATGCACGTTTTATGCCGGGAAAGTAAAGGCGGCCGGGGCGGCGCGGTGCTCGCCGGTTTCTCGTGGGGGCTGGGGCGCGACTACCGATTCTTCTTCGAAATGGACGCCGACTTCTCGCACCGGCCGGACGAGATACCGCTCTTTTTGGAGGCCGCGCGTGAGGCCGACGTGGTCGTCGGCTCGCGGTATCTCCCCGCCTCCCGGATATTGAACTGGCCCCGGGCGAGGCGTTTTTTTAGCAAATTGGCCAACCGCTACGCCAGGTTCTTGCTGCGTATACCCATCACCGACTATACGAACGGCTTCCGTTGCTATCGCCGCGCCGCGGTGGAGGGCATCGACGTGGCCGCCGTCAACGCCTCGGGCTATATCGTGCTGAGCGAAATCGCGTGCCAGCTTTACCGCCGGCGTTTCCGTTTCGCGGAGGTCCCCACCGAGTTCGTGAACCGGCGGCGGGGCGAATCCAACTTATCGCCGGCTGAGATAGTATCGGCGTTCGTCGGCGTTTTGCGGCTCGCGGCAAAGGGCGGACGTTTCGGGCCACGCCACGATCGACCTTGACGCCGCGGCGCTTTTTCGGTAACATAAACGAAGAGATGGCGGAAAGAGAAAAAAAGCCCGGGCGGGTCAAGAGGCCGCGCGGCCGTATGAACCTCATGGTCGTCCCGCACGGCCGCGGCCGAAACCGTAGTCTATACGTCCACGGCTTCGTGCTCGCCGTCCTCTTGTTCGCGAGTGCGGCGGTTTTGATTCTGGCCGGGTTGATGGTGTCCGATTATTGGAGGAACGTCATAAAACTATCCCAGCTCGCGGTATACGAGCGGCGTGACCGCGAGGAGAGCTACAAGTTAGGAGTTATGGAGAAGGGGTTGGAGGAGTTGGGGGCGAAGACGGCGGAGGTCAACGAACAGTACGACGTGTTGATACGCGAACATCGCTTGAACGAGGTGCGGCCGCCGGAGGATTTGTTGGCGAGAGACGGGGGAGAGGCCCGAGGGTCTTTGGATGATATCGAACGGCGGCTCGAGCGGTTGGAAAAGAACTTCCGCCTCGTACGCGGCCGTTTCGACGACGACCCCGGCGCGCTGGCGAGTATCCCCTCCATCATGCCCTGCCGGGGTTGGTTGTACCGCGACTTCGGCAATACCATATCGCCGTTCACGGGGCGGGTGGAGATGCACCGGGGCCTCGACGTCGTCGCGCCGAGGGGCACGCCCATCGTAGCCGCGGCCGTGGGCGTCGTGACCTTCGCGGGTTTGGAGGAGCACTACGGTTTGACCATAGAGATAGACCACGGCAACGGCTTCGTGACTCGCTACGCGCACAATATGAGGAACGCCGCGCGGGACGGCACGCGCGTGAGGCGCGGCCAGGTCATCGCGTACGTAGGGAGCACGGGCCGGTCGAGTTGTACGCACGTGCATTACGAGGTCCGAAAGGACGGCGTCGCCGTAAACCCACGTTACTTTATCCTCCGCGAACCGCGGTCGCCCGCCCGCGAGGAGGCGGACCAAGCTACAATATAAAAGCCGACCGCGAGGTCGGCTTCGAAGTTTAAGGCCGCAAGTCGGCTATTCGGTCTCGCTCGCGCCCGGCCCTTGCGTAAAAGCCTTCACCGTTTCCTCGAACATCGTTAGCTGCGCGAGCTTCCGCTGAGCTTCTTCCGCTTCCGGCGTTCGCGGGTAATCCGCCACGATTTTACGGTAGGCGGCGACGGCGGCGTCGACGTTCTCTAACAGCTGGTGCGCGTCGCCCGCGTAGAGATAGCATTTGCGGGTTTCGGGGGCTTCCGGGTATTTAGCGATTACGTCGTTGAAAAAGGCCAGGGCTTCGTTTGCCTGGTGCGCTGTAAGGTCGATAAAACCCAGCTGGGTCAGCGCGCCGGGGCGGAGGCCGGTTTCGTTCTCGGGGTCTTGCGTCACCAATTTTTCGAGACGGGGGCGGGCTTTTTCGTATCGGCTGGTTTCCACGTACATCGTCCCCACTTTGTAGGCCAGTTCCAAGTCGTCCGGGTTCGCCTTTTCCCGCGCCAGAAGGTCTTTAACCGTTTCGACGCGGCCGGCCGCGATGTCGTCGAGCAATTTTATGAATTCCTCGGCGGTAACGGCGCCGACGGCCCGCTTGAGCTCGTCGCCCCGGGCGTCGTAGAATATGGTCGTCGGGAAGGCGCTGACGCCGTACGTTACGGGCGTCTCTTCGTCCGTCTCCTCGTCTATGCGGACGGCGACGAAGTCGGCGAGTTTCTTCTTCACTTCGGCGTTGGCCAATACGTCATCCTCAAACTTAGCCGACATCTTGCTCCAGTCGGCGCTGTAATACACAACGAGGTTTTTGTCCTCCGCCGACGCCTGTTCCTTGCCCTCGTCCATCGACTCGAGCCACGTAACGCCTTCGCCGCCTCTTTTCGCACACCCGCTACCTAAAGCCGTCGCGCATACGAGGTACGTTGCAAAGAGTTTCGGCCACGTTTTCATCGTATCACTCCTTATCCCGAAATAGATAGGACAGCAAAGCGCCCGCGGATCCCAACGCGATCAGCACCATAGCCAGGACGATGTACGCGGGAGCGATGTTTACGCCGTATTTTTGGTAATAACCCCGGGCGAACCACAATATGACTATGCCGGTCGCCGCGGCCGCGGCGCTGAAGCCCAGACGTTGCAGTAGGATCCCTTGTTTTACGAACCGCTTCAACGCCGGGTCGCCCGCTCTGGCCGCTCGCCGCAATATTCCCCGGCGCTCCTTAATCGTGCTATTATAAATCCACAGGATGGCGAGGAGGCCGCCTATAACGGCCGCGCCGTAAATAAATAAGTCCAAGGCCTCGAATAATGCTTCCACCGGCGAAGTATTATCGGCACGCGCGTTCGGAAAGTCAAGGTAAAAACCGAACGGCTTCCCATGGACGAGCTAACCATTAAAGTATTGCTCGCCGAGCTGGCCCCGGTCCTGCGTGATGCCTCGGTGGCGGCCGTTTACCGCGTCTCGTCGAGGGCGCTTTCGCTTGAGCTTGCGGGCGGAGCGCTTGCGTTGGCGTCGGGCGAAGGCGGCGCCTTGTTTTACCGGGGGGAGCGGGGTAAGGTTAGGCGCGAGCGGGGGCGCTCGGCCCTCGACGGTGCGAAGTTCGTACGCGCCGAGCAGTGGTACGACGACCGGCTGGTCGTATTTGACTTCGCGTCGCCCGGGGGCGCGCTGCGTTTAGTCGCCGAGTTTTTCGGCCGGGCCGGTGGCGTGTTTATTTTGAAGGGCAACGCCGTAGAAGCCCGATTGGCCGGTCGGCGCGTGACCCCGGGGGAGGATTATTCCTGGCCCGCGGACCGCGGCCGGGCCCCGGTGACGCCGCTTTCCGCCGACGAGATGGCGCCATATATGGCCGCGGACGGCGCCGCGGCGCTCGTGCGGGACGTGGCCTATATGTCTCCCTGGGCGGCGCGGGCCGTCTTGGCCGACGGCGACGCGGAGGCCGCCGCACGCCGGCTGGCCGCCTTCGCCCGGGCGGCGGCGG
>CAZWAM010000010.1:0-16919 GCA_964631855.1 uncultured bacterium
CCGCGGCGCTTGCGGCGCAGGTTTTCTGGACGCGGGCGCTCGCCAACGTCGTCGGCTCGGCGACGTACGCGTTCGCGGCGATGCTCGCGGTGATACTGTTGGCCATCGCCGCCGGCTCGGCGGTGCATCGGCGGTTGGGCCCGGCGGTCGGGGGGAGCTCGTGGTTCTACGGCGCCGCTTGTCTCGGGGCGGGCGCAAGCCTCGGCGTCAGTATCGTGGCGCTACGCGTCGCGCCGCATTTCTTCCTCTTTGTATACGGCTCCTCGGGGGGCGGCTTCGCCGTAGCCCTGACGCTCGTCTTCGCGATCGCCGCGGCGGTCTTGTTTTTGCCGTCGTTCTTCTTGGGAATTATTCTGCCGGTAACGGTGGCCGCCGCGCGAAGGCAGACGACGGGACGCCGGGTAGGTTTGCTCTATGCGGCGAATACGGCGGGCGCTATCGTCGGTAGCTTAGGCGGAACGTTCCTCTTGTTGCCGGCGCTGGGGCCGGTGGGCGGCCTTCGCGCCGCGGCCGTAACGGCGGTGGCGGCGGCTTTCTTTTGGGGACTAAGCCGGCGTCGGGCGGTCTGGATGGGCTCGTTGGCGCCGGTCGTCGTATTGTTGGCGCTCGCGGCCCCCGGGCCGAGCCGCCATACGCTCGCGCTGGGCGCGGGTATAAGCCCGGGGTATTACCTGGACGAGGACGGGCGGCCGGATTTATCGGACGCCGCGCGCGAGGAATTGCTTTTTTACGAGGAGAGCGTCGACGCGTCGGTGGCCGTCGTATCGTACGGCGCGATCCGTTCTCTCAAGGTCAACGGGAAGACGGTAGCCTCCACCAATTACGAGGACGTGCGCGTCGAGAAAGAGTTGGGCAGGTTGCCGCTCGCGGCCCGCGCCGGCGCCCGGGAGGTTTTGGTTATCGGCCTGGGCACGGGGATAACGTTGGGCGCGGTAACGGCGGAGGAGGGGCTGAGCCGCGTCGTGTGCGTCGAGATCAATCCGGCCGTGCCGGTGGCCTCGCGCCTCTTCGACCACGCGAGCGGCGCGCCCCTCGACGACCCCCGCGTCCAACTCGTCCGCGAGGACGGCCGTTCCTACGTGTTGGGCACGGCGAGGCGCTTCGACGTAATAACCTCCGACCCCATCCACCCTTGGACCAAAGGTTCGTCGTCGCTTTTTACGGTGGAACACTTCCGAAACTGCGCGCGGCTCCTCAAGCCGGGGGGGGTAATGGCGCAGTGGCTGCCGGTTTATCAACTCGCGCCTTCCGATTACCTTACCGCGGTCCGCTCTTTCCGCGAGGCATTCCCCTCGGTAAGCCTCTGGTATACGGGTCGCGACACGGTCCTGTTGGGCGGCCTCGACCCTGCGCCGCTGCCCGAGGAATACCTCCCTTATTTAATCGCGACGGCCGAGGCGCTCCGCCTCGCTACGGAGGGGGCATCGCCGAATACGGCCGACAAGTTAACGCTGGAGTATACGGCGCCCCGCTCGCTCTACGAAAAAACGGACGTAGCCAACCTTGAGACGTTGAGTCGTTTGCGAGACGAGGCCGGCGACGAGAGGTACCGCGCCGTCAACGCTTTGCTCGAGGGCCGGCGCCTTTACCTCGCGGGGGACGAACGCGCCGCCGCGGCCGCCTACCGGCGCGGCTTAAATTTGTGGGCGGATAGCGAGGACCTTCGCCAGGGATTGGCCGACGTCTACTTCGATTGGGCGCTCGCCGCGGCGAGCGAGGGTAATCCCGAAAAGTCGCGGGAGATGTTCGAGGCGGTTCTCGCGCTGACGCCGGGCGACGAGGCCGCGAGGGCTAATCTCGAGCGCCTGGCCCGTTAGGCCGTGCGGTTGCGACGTCGAGAAGAATTTTTAATAAACCCGGTCGGTCGTAAGGCCAGATAAATTCGACGACGGCCTCGCGGGCACGCGCGGCAACTTCGGCCGCGGCGGCAGCGTTATTTAAAATAAAAATCGTTTTCGCGGCGAGGGCTTCCGGGTCTTCGGGCGTGGCGAGGAAGCCCGTCTCGCCGTCGCGGATGAGGGTGGGGACGCCGCCGACCGCGGCGGCCACTACCGGCACGCGGGCCCACATCGCCTCGAGCACGCTGTTGGGGTGGTTGTCGTCGCGGGTGGAGTTGACCAATAGCGTGGCCTTTTGTAAGAGCTGCACGAGCTCCTCGTGGGGGACGAAGCCGTGGAACCGCACGCGGCCCGGCGCTACCTCCTCGGCCAGACGCTCGAGCTTAGGCCGGTCCTCGCCGTCGGCGCATAGATGGAGCTCGGCCTCGGGGAACTTTTCGACCACTCTTCCGAAGGCACGAATCGCGAGGTCGACGCCGCCCACGTAGTCGTGGCGCCGCGGGCAAAGGATGAACGGCGGCCCGCCTTCCGCGGGACGATGTTCGGGCAAGCGGGCCATGTCGATGATGTCGGGGACGACGTGTGCGCGCATTCCGAAACTCGCGAAGACGCTCTGGAGGAAGCGCCCGGGGACGACGACGGCGCGCGCGAACCGCGAGAAGGGGCGAACGAGCCATCCCCATTTCTTAAAGAAGAATCGGGCCAGGCCGCCTTTGTACATCAATACCGCCGGGACGCCGCGGAAACGGGCGGCGACGAGCGGGACGGCCGAAAAGGCGAAGAACGACGCGTACGACCCGCCGAAAATCAGCGCCAGGTCGCAACCTCGCAGTTTCCGCAATTCCCGGAGTACGTGCAGGAACCGCGGCGCGCGCGGCTTGCGGCGGCCGAACGGGTTGGTGTTTATTTTGACGACGTCGGCGCCGTCGCGGGCCAGGACTTCGGCGAGCATCTCGGCCTGGTGGGGCATTCCTCCCGGCGGCGGCGGAAACGCGGCGACGACGGCGACTTTAATTGTCGTGGGCACGAATAATTTAGTCCTTGATATTTCGACGGTTTTAACCTAATCATTTTATAAGGGATGTGAACAAAAGTCAAATGTCGCGGCGCCGTCGGGCGGCCCCGGATTTATGAGAATAGGATTCGTTTTATTTGTTTCGGCTTGGGCGGCGGTAAATGCCGCCGGCACGTGGTTCAAAAAAGTCGACTGGTTGGCCGCGGTGACGTACCACCAGGCCGAGGACGCGGTTTACCTCGATACCACGGGAGAACTGCCGCCCCAAGTGAGTGCCGTGGGCGGGGCGGACCCCAACGTCGTCGAGTTCGAACTCGCCGACCTCCGCATAAATCCCCCCATCTACACGATGGCCCCGCGCGACGGCGTCGTGAACGACATCCGCCTGGAGGGGTTCAAGGAACGGGGCCGGTACCGCGTCGTGGTTACCGTCGAGACGACCAAGCCCTTTAAATACGAGCTGGAGAGGCGGCAAGTAGAGGGCGACGTCTCGCAGGTGGTACTGAGGTTCGCCGACGTCGACGTTAAGCGCTCTTTACCGGATATGGCGGGCAAAGCGCCGCTGTACGCTCGCCCGGCGAAGGACACCCAAGTCGTAACTTTCGTACCCTACCATACCTTCGTCGACGTTTACGACTACGCCAAGGGGATGTATCTCGTTAAGACGCCGGACGGAACGTTGGGGTGGGTTCAGGGGAAAAATTTAAAGGTCGAGGGCGAAAATCCCTTCCTCAAGGAGGTCGAACGTCCGCCTCCCGTGGGCTTCCGGGACGGAATCGTCGCCGCCGCGAGAAAATACCTGGGCGTGCCGTACGTATGGGGCGGCACGTCGCCCGACGGCTTCGACTGCTCGGGCCTCGTTCAGACGGTCTTCGCCGAGAACGGCTTCCAGCTTCCCCGCGGCGCGGGCGATCAGTACCGAAGGGGCCGTAAAATCTCCAAACGCAGTATGATACCCGGCGACCTGGTCTTCTTCCGTACCTATACCTCCGGCCCTTCGCACGTCGGCGTATACGTCGGCGACGGCAAGTTCATTCACGCCGAGTCCTCTCCCCGCGGCGTTACCGTTACGCCGCTCGGCGACCCTTATTGGAAGGCGCGCTTCCTCGGCGCGCGGACGTGGCTCGCCGACTAAGCGTACTGAGCTATCGATAAATACCCCGGGGGAAAGATCTCGCTCGAGCCGGCGAACCTCGCCGGCATCCTTGTATTGCGAAGTACCGGCCCAAGCCGTAGCCGTAAATAAGACTTGGCGTGGTGTTCCAGCGTATGTTATATTGGCGCAATCGGCAGCGGCGGCGTCATAATATTTTTATGGTGCTTAGGAGGTACCTAATCGTGGCAATTAAGATAAACATCCCCGTAGACGACCCGGAAATAATCAAGAACTTGAAAGCGGGAGAGGAGGTCCTTCTCACGGGCCGCATGCTCACCGCGCGCGACGCCGCCCATAAACGGCTCATCGACCTCCTCGACAAAGGCGAGCCGCTGCCGGTCGACCTCGACGGCGCCTGCGTCTACTACGTAGGCCCTTCGCCCGCCCGGCCGGGCAACGTCATCGGTTCCGCGGGCCCCACGACCTCCGGTCGCGTGGACCCATATACGCCCAAGCTTCTGGAACGGGGCCTGAAGTTGATGATAGGCAAAGGCAAGCGCAACGACGCCGTCAAGGAGGCCATCAAAAAGTACGGCGCCGCGTACCTCGCCGCGACCGGCGGCGCCGCGGCGTTGCTGGCGGACCGCATAAAGGCCGCGCGCGTAGTCGCCTACGAGGACCTGGGGCCGGAGGCCATCCGCGAGCTCGAGGTCGAGGACTTCCCCGTGGTCGTGGTGAACGACGCCTCGGGCGGCGACGCGTACGTGGCCGGCGTAAAGAAGTATAACCGCGAATAGATGCCGGAAGACGAAAGCGGCACCGGGAAAATAAGCCGGCGCGAGTTTTTGAGGGCGGGCGCCGCGGCGGGTGCGTTCGCGGTACTGGCGGGCGCTTTCCCGGAGGTAGTTTGGGCCGAGGAGCGGGAGCTTCCCGACCTCTCGCGGCTCGGCGAACTCATAAATCCCTTCGACGTCGCGGTGGCCCCCGACGGGACGGTATACGTCGCGAATGCCGGCCGCTACGGCATCGTTCAACTCGCGGCCCGCGGTAGCCGGTACCTCGGCTTGGGCCCGGGTACCGCCGACGGCCGGTTCAACTTTCCGACGGGCATAGACGTCGCGGCCGACGGCGCGGTCTTCGTCGCCGATACCAACAACGGCCGCATCCAGCAGTTCGACGCCGCCGGCAACCACCGTCGGTCCTTCGGCCGGCTCGGCTATCTGGACGGCGAGTTCCTGCGACCCAAAAGCGTCTGTTGTTACGAGGTGGGCGTATTGGTGGCCGATACGCGGAACCACCGCGTTCAATACGTCGACCTCCAGAGCACGAGGTTGGCTTCCGACGAGCCTGTTACGCGGGCCATCCTCGGCGGCCTGGGCAACGGGCCCACGGACCTCAAGCTGCCGCGTTACGTCGCGGCCGACGCCGAGAAGCGGGTATACGTGGCCGACGCCGGGCACGCCGTCGTCAAGGTCTTCAACCTCGACGGCGACGTTATCGCGACCGTGGGCGACGGCAACTTCGGCGAGCCGGCGGGCATTGCCGCCGCCGTAGACGGCCGGCTCTTCGTCGCGGACGCGGGCGCGGCGAAAGTGTTCGCCTTCGACGAGAAAGGCCGCAAGCTCGGCTCGGTAAGAGGTTTGAAGAATTTAAAAGAGCCGCGCGGCGTCGCGCTGGCCGACGGGTACCTGCTGGTCGCGGACCCGAAAGCGGCGCGCGTTTTCGTAACCGAGGTTTGACGCTGTGACCGGCGACTACGGCATATTGTTCTACGGCACCTCGGCGCTCCTTCTGAGCGCGATGGTCGGCCTGGAGGTCTACCGCCTGCGGGCCGGGAAGCGCGGCCGCTTCCGGCGCTTCGTCGCCGACGAAGCCGCCTTCGGCCTGGCGCCGCGTAACGCGGAGGTCGAGCTCGACGACGGCCGCGTAGTCGAGGCCACGGTCCCCGGCTGCACGCAATGCGTTTGTCGCTTTAAAGCGGGCGACGCCGTAGTGGTCACGACGGCCGCGGGCCGTTACTACGTCGGCGCCGGCGTTGGGCGGGCGCGCGGGCCGCGCCGGGAATGCGCGCGCGACGTCGCCGAAGACGCCCGCTCGTAAGAACCTTCCAACGCTAGAGGTTTACGCTTAGCATCCCCCATATGGCTTTCACGATAATAGGATACGTTACCCTTGCCGTCTTCGTCGTCGTCCTGGTCCTGACGCTCTTTAGGAAGATAAACCTTCCCATCCAGACGGTTTTAATCCTCGTCACGTTATTCAACGTCGCCGTAGCCGCCGGCTACCGCCTAACGGCGGAGGGCAGGCCGGGCGCGCTCCTCTTGGGCAGCGAGCTGTTGAGCGGCATAATCCTCCACCCCATAACGGCGCTCTTGGCGGGGCTCTTCTTGGCCGGCGCGCTGACGGCCTCCGGCGGCTTCGACGCCCTCAAAGTTATAATCGATTGGCTGAAGAAGACGCCGCTGGGCCTGCCCGGCGCGATGGTCATACTGATTAATTTGCCGCTCATAGCGATGTTGCCGTGCGGCCGCATCCTGGGCGCGGCGCTCTTGCCGCTGTTGTTCGCCTTCGGGCCGGAGGAGATGAGGGTCGTATCGAAGGGCCAGCTCATCGTCCTCATCGGCGCGTTCGCGCGCAACGCCTTCGGCTCGTGCGGGCCGTCGCCCATCGGCGGCGTCGGCCAGATCGGCGAGGGCTTCCTCGGCGCGCACTTCGCGACCGCGAGCCTGGGCATCTTGCGCGGGCCGCAGTCCTTCGCGCTGCTCCTCGGCACCGCTTTCATGGCGCTATTCCTCAAAATAATTACGACGAAGATATACCCCGAGGACTCGGCGCTCCGCGACGCGCCTCCCGGCGAGGCGGCCGAGGTGCCCAAGGCCACGGCGCCGACGCGCGGTTACGTGTCGCTCGCCATCTTCGCCGTCGCGCTGATGGTCTCGATATTCCAGCCCTTCGGCAAGTACCCCGTGCAGACGGTCCTCGTCGTAGCGTGCCTCCTTATCATGCTCCTGTGCCGGGTTAAGCTCACGGACCTCATGGCCGGCATATTGCTCATGCCCGTGACGGCGATGGCCGCGGGCTTTTTGGCCGCGGGCTCGCTCTACCTGACGGGCGGCTTCGACGCGCTGAGTAGCTTGCTCAAGGGGCTCTCCGACTTCCGCGTACTGGGCATCGCCGGCATGCTCGCCATCTTCGTCCAGATCCAGACCATAATGCCGCTGAGCTGTTCGCGCATCTTGACCGCGGCGCTGGTCCCGACGCTCTACCTCTTCGGCCCCGCCGGCTTCGGCCTCGTGACGTGGACCCAGCTCGCCATCGTGATGTCGGCCTATATGATAAACGCGACGACGTCGTGCGCGCCGTCGCCGTTGGGCGGCGCCGGGATGATGGCCGAGGGGACGCTGCGCGCGGAGACCGGGTACCTCAAGGGGGCGTTCTCGTTCGCGGCGATGGCGGTGATGGCGCCGCTGGCCGCCCTCTTCATGAAGTTCATCAACCTCGAGATATTCACCGCGGAGGGGTTCACGCAAAACCTTCCCGCGGTCCTCGTCGGTGCCGCGGTCGTCGTCGTAATCAACTTGATAATGGTAAAACTCGTCGGCGCGCTCGCCGGCACAAATATTCAACGCGGCTGGAACGTCCAGTTCGGCGTCTTTTTGATAACGGGCGCGCTGGCGGGCGCGATGTTGGCCTTCGCGCTGTACGATTTCGCCTGGGGCGCGGCGGCGCAGGGGGCCTTCGGCGGCCTGGTCGCGGCCCTGCTCATCGCCTTTATGACGCCAAAGGCGGTAAACGTCCCGAAGACGTAAGATAGGTTGGACGCGGGCGACGACGGCCGCCGTTTTTGCGGCGGCTTTTTAGCCGACGGCCGGTGAAGTGTGGGGGCGAAGCTGTTAATCGTTATAAAAAGGACCGCATTAGTCGAGCGCTATGGCGTGATGATGCTCGCCGCGGCCGAAGTTTAATTCAGGTTCGCCGATGCGGCTTGCTTTGGCATATGTCGTCGTCGTAATCGTCGCTCGGATTTTAACTTCCGCCGGGAGGCCGCGGCGCACTTTCGGCGGCGTCGTGAAAACGTTCCTCGAGCCGACGTTTCACTTGCTGGCCTGGACATCCCTCGCGGCGATTGCCATGCCCCTTTTAGAGTACATCGTATTAAGGCCGCGGCAGTGGCTGCCGTTGAACCTGACGGGGGCGGCCCTTATCGTCGGCTCGGGGATTTTGGCGTACGTGGCCAACCGGACCCTCGGCGCGGCGTTTACGCCCTACGTGGACGCGCGCGCGGCGGAGAAGAGGATAGTCACCACCGGCATATACCGCCATATCCGCCACCCTCTCTATACGGCGGGTTTTATGTTGACGGCGGGCGCGGCACTTATGTTATGTTCTTCGGTCTCGTGGTTCTTCACGCTCCTTTGTTGGGTCGCGGTCGTCGTCCGGACGTTGCGCGAGGAGCAACTGCTAAAGCGGAGCATGGACGGCTACGTCGATTACATGCGGCTAACGAAGCGTTATCTGCCGGGGATAATATGAGGTACGAGGAGCTTAAGAGGGCCGAGTTGGTATGAAAGTTCGCGGCGGCGTTTTCGCCGGCGTCTTGCTGCTCTCCGGGGCCGTGCTGGCGCTCGAGGTCTACCTGACGCGAGTATATTCGCTGATGGTTTGGCCGTATATGGCTTTCGTCGTCGTTTCTGTGGCGATGTTGGGGATAGGAGCGGCGGGTGCGGTGCTGGCCGCGGCCGGCTCGCGCTTCGTTAAAAACCCCCCGCGTACGATGGCGGCCTGCGCGCTGGGCTTCGGCGCGACGGCGCTCGTGGGGACCGCCGCGGTGGGACACTTTCCGGCGAACTTGGGGCGTTCGCTCCTTTCGCTCGATACCCACCTCCCGGTGGTCGCGTATTATTTGATTTCCGGGACGCCGTTCTTCTTCGCCGGCATCGTTTTCGCTTTGGCCTTCCGCGCTTACCCCGCCCGGGCGCACAAGATTTATTTCTTCGACCTCCTGGGCGCCGCGGCCGGCGCTTTCGGTGTCGTGGGGGCGATGAATGCAGTAGGCGGTGTAGGGACCCTCGCGGCGATCGTGGTGCTCGCCGCCGCCGCCGCGGCCGCCTTCGCCGGCTTCCGGCGGAAAGGATCGGTGGCTCCGGCGGTCCTCGCCGGCGCCGCGGTAGTCGCGGCCGTCGCGGCGCCAGCGCTCTTCCACGTTAGGCGGTCCCCGCAGAAATTCCTGGGGGTCGTGCCGGAGGCGGCCGGCGCGCGCGTGGAGAATAGCTACTGGAACGCCCTCGGCCGGGTGGACGTCTTTACGAGCGGCGAAGATAAAACCCTGGTGATGGGCGCTTTCCGCGGTTTGAGCGTGTACTTCGCAGGTCCTTATCCCGACGTAAAGTGGATAACCATTGACGGGGGCGCCGAAACGCCGATCATCCGTTTCGACGGCGACTTTGATAAATTGGTCTTCCTGGAGTATTACCTCCCGGCGTTGTCCTACCAGTTAAAATCGCCGGAGGAAGTCCTCATCATCGGCCCGGGGGGCGGCGTCGATGTCCTCGCGGCGTTAAAGTACGGCGCTCGTCGAGTGGAGGCGGCGGAGCTTAACGCCGCGATCGTCGCCATACACAAAAAGTATTACGCCGACTTTAACGGCGGCCTTTTCCAAAGGCCCGACGTCGTGCTCCACGCCGCGGAGGGGCGTTCCTTCGTCCGCGGCTCGAGCCGCCGGTACGACCTCATACAGCTTTCGCTGGTGGACACCTTCACCGCCGCGGCCAGCGGCGCCCACGCCCTTTCGGAAGACTACCTCTACACCGTCGAGGCCTTCCGCGACTACTATCGCCACCTGCGCCCGGGCGGCGTCATTACCGTGATACGGAATTATTACACGTTCGGGCACGAGTCGCTCCGGCTCGTCACGCTGGCGTACGACGCGCTGGCGGCGGAGGGCGAACCCGACCCGGCGAGCTGCATCGCCGTTTTCACGAATGGCTTTCAGGCGAATGTTATCGTTAAGCAAGGCGGCCTGAGCGAGGCCGAGGTCGGCGAGCTGAAAGCCCTCGCCGCCGGGAAGTTCGAGCCGTTATGGCTTCCCGGGGAACCGTTCCGGGCCCGCGCATACGAGAGGGTCTACCGCAACTGGAAAGGAAGGGCTCGCCTTTTTATAAAGACGAGCCCCTTCACCGCAGGCGAGCTCGCGTCGTTCGACGCCGGCGCGCGCCGCGACGGCTACCGCTTGTTGTATTCCTCGGCGTTCCTGCGGGGTTTGA
Organism: uncultured bacterium; assembly: GCA_964631855.1. GTDB lineage: Bacteria > RBG-13-66-14 > B26-G2 > WVWN01 > WVWN01 > WVWN01. The sequence goes on from CAZWAM010000010.1 coordinate 10,213, forward strand.
ACGAATTCTCCGCCTTCCTCGTCGATAAAGATAAGGCGCGGTTCTTCCGGCGGTATTTCTACGACGTCCGGCCGCCGGGCGACGACAGGCCCTTTTATTTTCTAACCTCTAAGTGGCGAAACCTCTACGTCGATGCCTTGGTCGCGGCGCCGCCCGGCTTCGTCGAGGGGACGAATTTCAACGCGGTACCCCACGCGGGGCAGTTCTTACTGCTTTTCGCGCTGCTGGAGGCCGCGCTCCTCTCGGCGTTGTTAATACTGGCGCCGGTGTACTTCTTTCGGAGGCGGAAAATCCGCGCCGCCCGGAAGTCGTCGTTCGCGGCTTACTTCCTATTGCTCGGCTTAGGTTTTATGTTTATCGAGATACCGTTGATCCAGAAATTCACGCTTTACGTGGGCCATCCGGTTTACGCCTTTGCGACCGCGCTAGCGGCGCTCCTCGCTGCTTCCGGCGCCGGGAGCTTGGCGAGCGTGCGTTTGCGCGAGCGGTGGTGGCTCCCCTTCGTGATCGTAGCGGCGCTTACGGTCCTGTTGCCGCTTTTAGCCGACCGGTTAATGGCGGCGACTTTGGGCTGGCCCCTAGGCGCGCGCATAACGCTGGTGGTCGCGCAGTTGGCGCCTTTGGGATTTTTCCTGGGGATGCCGTTCCCCCTCGGCATAGCGGCTGTTGCGTCGCGCGAGGAAGCGTTGATTCCGTGGGCGTGGGCCGCGAACGGCTGCGCCTCGGTCGTCGGGCCGGTGGCCGCGGTACTATTGGCCGCGACGGCGGGACATAACGCCGTCCTCTTCGTCGCGGCGGCGACTTACGTGGTTGCGTTGGGCGTATTTTTTCGGGCGTTAGGGCCGCGGCGCGGCCCGGTTGTCGCATAATCATTCGGCTGGGCTATGGAAGATAAAAAATTATCACGGTATTTAGGGCTCGTCGCCGTCGTCGCGTTCGCTTTCGCCGCTTACGTGCGGAACATAGCCGCGGTCGTCGTCCGGACGTTGCGCGAGGAGCAACTGCTAAAGCGGAGCATGGACGGCTACGTCGATTACATGCGGCTAACGAAGCGTTATCTGCCGGGGATAATATGAGGTACGAGGAGCTTAAGAAGGCCGAGGTAGTATGAGGGTTCGCGGCGGCGTTTTCGCTGGCGTCTTGCTGCTCTCCGCGGCCGTGTTGGCGCTCGAGGTCTACCTGACGCGCGTTTACTCGCTGATGGTCTGGCCCTATATGGCCTTCCTCGTGGTCTCGGTCGCGCTGTTGGGGATAGGGGCCGCGGGGGCGGTGCTCGCCGCGGCCGGCTCGCGCTTCGTTAAAAACCCCCCGCGTACGATGGCGACGTGCGCGCTCGCCTTCGGCGCGACGGCGCTCGTGGGGACCGCCGCGGTAGGCCACTTTCCCGCGGACTTAGGGCGTTCGCTGTTGTCGCCGGATACGCACCTCCCGGTGATTTTGTATTATTTAATATCGGGTACGCCTTTCTTTTTCGCCGGTTTCACGTTCGCGCTCGCGTTCCGCGTTTACGCCGACCAGGCCCACAAAATTTATTTCTATGACCTCTTGGGGGCCGCGGCCGGCGCTTTCGCCGTCGTGGGCGCGATGAACCTCGTGGGGGGCGCCGGTACGCTCGCGTTTACGGCGGCGCTCGCCGCGGGTGCCTCGGCCGCCTTCGCCCGTTTTCGCGGCCGACGCCTCGCCGCGGCCGTTGTATTGGCCGGGGCGGGGATAGTCGCGGCCGGCGCGGCCCCGGCGCTCTTCTACGTGAAGCCGTCCCCGCAGAAGTTCCTCCCGTTTGTGACCAAGGCCACGGGCGCGGGTATCGAGAAGAGTTACTGGAACGCGCTCGGCCGGGTGGATATCTTGTCGGGGGGTAAGGGCAAAGACGCGCCCCCTCTCGGCGCTTTCCGCGGCATGAGCGCTCGCTTCCACGGGCCCTTCCCGGAAGTGAAGTGGATCGCCATCGACGGCGGGGCGGAAACGCCCGTAATCGGTTTCGACGGCGATTTTGATAAGTTGGTCTTTTTGGAATATTACCTCCCGGCGTTGTCGTATCGCTTCAAGTCGCCGGAGGAAGTTCTCATTATCGGCCCGGGGGGCGGCGTCGACGTGCTCGCGGCTCTCAAGTACGGCGCGCGCCGCGTCGAGGCGGCGGAGCTCAACCCCGCGGTCGTCGCGGTAAACAGGAAATACTGCGCGGGCCTTAACGGCGGCATCTTTAACCGGCCCGACGTAACGCTCCGCGCCGCGGAGGGTCGGTCGTTCGTACGGGCGACGCCGCGGCGCTATGACCTCGTCCAGCTCTCGTTGGTGGACACGTTTACCGCCGCGGCGAGCGGCGCCCACGCCTTGTCCGAGAACTACCTCTATACCGTGGAAGCGTTCCAGGATTACTATCGCCGCTTGCGCCCGGGCGGCGTCATTACCGTGACGCGCAATTATTTCACTTTCGGTCACGAGTCGCTCCGCCTTGCCGTCATAGCTTACGAGGCGCTGAAGGTCGAGGGCGAGCCCCGCCCGGAACAGTGCATAGCCATATTTACCAACGGCCTGCAAGCGAATATCATCGTGAAGCGGGGCGGTTTTGGCCCGGGCGAGGTGGACGAGCTCGAGGCCCTTGCCGCGGCTAAGTTCGGCACGCTGTGGCTCCCCGGGAAGCCGCAGCGGGCTCGGGCTTTCGAGAGGATCTACCGCAACCGGAAAGGAGACGCCCGCCTTTTTATAAAAAATCGGCCTTTTTCCGGTGCGGAGGCGGGACAGCTCGACCGTGACGCTCGCCTTCGCGGCTACCGCTTGCTCTATTCCTCGGCGTTCCTGCGCGGCGCGAACGGGTTCTCGGCTTTCTTTTTGACGGAAGATAGAGCGCGCTTTTTCCGGCGATATTTTTACGACGTCCGGGCGCCGCGCGACGACAAGCCCTTCTACTTCTTGACGTCGAAGTGGCGGAACCTCTACCTCACGGCCGCCGTTACGGCTCCCCCCGGCTTTATGGCACGAACGAATTTCGTCGCCGTACCGCACGCCGGGCAATTCTTCTTGCTGGTCGCGCTGATAGAGGCGGCGGTGCTCTCGGCTCTGTTTATCTTGGTACCGGTGTATTTCTTCCGGAGGCGGGGCATCCGGCTGCGGCGGAAGTGGTCGTTCGCCGCCTACTTCCTGTTGCTCGGCGTGGGCTTTATGTTTATCGAAATACCGCTGATACAGAAGTTCACGCTTTATTTGGGCCATCCGGTTTACGCTTTTGCCGCGGCGCTCGCGACGCTTCTCGCCGCTTCCGGCGCGGGGAGTTTGGTCAGCGTGCGCTTGGGCGCGCGGCGGTGGCTGCCCTTCATAGTCGTCGCCGGCCTCGCGGTTCTATTTCCGTTGTTGACGGACCGGTTGCTTGCCGCGACTTTGGGCTGGCCCTTCGGCGCCCGGATATTCCTCGTGATCGCGGAATTGGTCCCGTTGGGGTTTTTCTTGGGGATGCCGTTCCCGGTCGGCATATCGGTCATTGCCGCGCGAGAGCCGGCGTTAATCCCTTGGGCGTGGGCCGCGAACGGTTGCGCTTCCGTAATCGGCCCCGCGGGCGCGGTCCTTTTGGCGGCGACGGAGGGCCACAACGCCGTCCTTTTGGCCGCGGCGGCCTCGTACGTTCTCGCGCTCGTTGCCCTGTATAGGTTTGCGAGGGCGCCGGCGCAACCGGTGCCAGCGTAGTCGCGCCAGTTAGTTATGGAAGAAAAAAGGCTAGGCCCGTATTTGGGTATGGGCGCGGTAGTTGCCGCGGCGTTCGTTTACGCGGGCTATTTGCGCCGAATACTCGCGATAGCCGCGGGATACGACGCCGCAGCCATAGCCGCCGCGGGCGCTTTTTTGGGCCTTGCCGTCGGCGCCGCGTTGGTGGCCGTCGTCGGCGAGCGGGCCGCGCGGAAGCCGCGCGCCACGCTGGCCCTTAATGCTTTAATCTTCGGCGGGGGAGGTTTCGTCGTCGGCGCCGCGGTAGGCCGCTTGCCCCTTCCCGCGGGTGGGGCCGCGGCGTGGTTCGTCTTCGCGGCTTACCTGATTGCGGGCGCGGTACCGCTCGGGTTCGTGGGTTTCGCGTTAGGGGTTGCGTTCCGGGTTTACGCCCGCGAGCCGAACCGCGTCTACGCGACTTTTCTCGGCGGCGGCGCGGCAGGCGCGATACTTGTGGCGGCGGCGTTCGACCTGCTCGGCCATTCGGGCGGCCTCGCCCTCGTCGCGGTTCTCGCGGCCGCGGGTGCCGCTTCTCTCTACGTCGGCGTCTCGAGGGCCGGCGTCGTCGCGTCCGCGGTTTTGGCGGCCGTCGCCGTCGTATTGGCGACGGCGGCGCCTGCTCTCTTCCGGCCGGCGGCCGCTCGCGAGAGCTTCCTCGGCGCCTCCGGGAACGTGCTCCGCGATGCGACGTGGAGCGCCGACGCTCGGGCGGAACTTACGGTCCCCGGCCCGGGCGAGCGGCGCGCCGCGGAAACCTTCACCGCGCTCGGCGCCGACCTCGTCGGCAGGCTGCCGGACCACGAGTGGCTCAGCGTCGACGGCCGGCAGGCGACGCCGGTGGTGAGGAACGCGCCCTCCGCGGAATTCTTGGCGCGTTACGCGCCCGCGTTCGCGTGCAAGATAAAGAGGCCCGAACGTGCGCTCGTCCTGGGCGCCGACTTCGACGCCCGGGCGGTCGCGACGTTGTCGGGGGCGGAGGTTGACCTCTTCGTAGATGGGGCCGCGCGCGAAATTTCCGTAAGTTCGGGCCATCCCGCGAACCGCGACGGCGGCGGCCGGGTTGCGTTACGCCGCGGCAACGGGCGCGCGTTCCTGAGGGGGCACGCCGATAGTTACGACCTCATCTTACTCTCGCCGGCGCTCGTGCCCGCGTACGCCGCGCTCGCCCCTACGCTAAGGGCCGATTATCTCCTGACGGTCGAGGCGTTCCGCCAATACTATCGCAGCCTTAGCGCCCACGGTACGTTGGCCCTCGTCGCCCGGGAGGGCCCGCGCCCGGGTTATACCTACAAGCTTGCCGCAACTCTTTATGAAGCTCTCCGGCGAGAGGGTGAGTTAAAGCCTCAAGATTGCATATTAATTTTTAAGCGCGGCGACTTGGTTGTAATATTCGCTGAGCCGGGCGGCTTCGGGCGGCTTGAGGTCGAGGGGTTGGCGGGCATCGCGGCTGAGTTATTCGAGGCCGTCTACTTACCCGGTAGGCCGCCGGCTCGAGCCGGCGGAAGCAAATCTTACGCTGCTTTACTGACGACGGACGTTAGGAATAAGAGTTACGACGAGTATCGTTACGACGTCCGCCCGGCGTGCGACGACAGGCCGTTCCCGTTCAGGTTGGTGAAGTGGGGTAGTCTTGAGCTCTCGCCGCGCAGCACCGGCCAGTGCTTCGGCCTCGGAACGTGCGTCGTTTTAGTTCCGCTGGGATTCGTGTTTCTCCTGGTTCCTCTCCATTACTTCAGAAAACGGTCCGTGCGTGCGGGCGGCAAGGCCGGCTTCGCCCTGTGTTTCCTGTTCCTGGGTTCGGCTTTCGCGACGCTGGCTACCTCGCTCGAGCCCAAGGTCGCGTTTTACCTCGGCGGCGGCGCGTGGAGCGGGGCGGGGGCGCGGGCGATGTTGTTGGGCGTGGCCGCGGCGGGGAGCCTGCTGAGCGGCGCCGTCGCCCGGCGGCGTTGGCTCCCGTTCGTGGTTGTGGCGGCGGCGACGTTGTTTTACCTCGCCGCGTACGACGCGTTGTTCGCTTTGACCGGCGGTTGGACTTTCTTGGTGCGCTTCTATATCGCGGTGGTTCTGGTCGCTCTGGTCGGTTACTTTTTGGGCGTCCTGGCTCCCGTCGCCCTTGCAACCGCGGCCGGGCGCGAGCCGGCGACGTTGCCTTGGGTTTGGGCGGCTTACGTTTTCGGTTTCGTTTTCGCGGACGTCGGCGCGCTTATGCTGGCCGCGACGGCCGGGTTCCGCGTGACGGTAGCCGCGGCGTTCGCGTTAATTGTTTGCGGTTGGGGCGCTTTCACTTGGGCCGCGCGGAGCCAGTTGCCGCCCGTAGCGGCCGAGGCCGAATGACGACGACGAGGCAAGTCGGCTTAGCGTTGTTATTTTTGGCGGCGTACGGCGCGGCCGTCGCCGGCGCGGCGGAGACCGCGGACGAAATGTTGAAGCGGGCGGTCGAGCTCGAGGGGGAGGGTAAACTCGCCGAGGCCGTACAACTCTACGGCGAAATTATCGAGAATTATCCCGACAACGCCCGCGCGTATAATAACTTCGGCGCCGTATTGCTCGCGGCCGGCAAGGTCGAGGAGGCGAAGTACGCTTTCAAAAAAGCCTCCGAACTCGAGCCGGGGTATGATAAACCTTTAAACAATTTGGGGTATTTATATCTCGTAATCGAGGAGGACTACGAGAACGCTGGCCCTCCCCTCATCGCCGCCGCGGAGATGAACCCTTACAACGAGTCGGCGCTGAATAATTTGCGCGCCTATTACATCGTCCAGGACGCGTACAAAGAGGCCGCGGCGGAGTGGGAGAAGCTGGCTCGGCTCGCCCCCGATAACCCGCGCATCAAACGCGACCTCGCGGTTATATACATTAGGTTGGGCGATTTCAAGGCCGCGGAGAAGTGGGCCAAGGCTACGCTCTCCCTCGAAGCCGACGACGTCGACGCGCGCCTCAATCTCGCTTTCGTATATCGTTTTACGGGCAGGCTCGCCGAGGCCGAAAAGCTCCTCGCGAAGTTGGCGCAG
>CAZWAM010000010.1:17019-41882 GCA_964631855.1 uncultured bacterium
TCGTTTTACGGGCAGGCTCGCCGAGGCCGAAAAGCTCCTCGCGAAGTTGGCGCAGACGCAGCCCGACGAACCCGACGTGCTGATCGCGCTCCGCGACGTCTACTACGGGAGCGGCAAACTCGAGGAGGCGCTCGCGCCGGCGAAGGCCGTAACCGAACTCGAGCCGTCGGTGGCGGAAAACTACCTCGCCCTCGCGAGGATATATTTCGACCTTCGCCGATACGACGACGGCCTCGGCGCTTGCGAACGGGCCGTTGCTCTCCAGGACGACGCCGCGAGCCGAAATATGAAGGGTTTGGGGTTGTACCTGGCGGGACGTTTGGACGAGGCCGAGGGCGAACTCAGCCTCGCGGTCGCTCGCGATGACCGCTTCGCCGACGCACATCGGAACCTGGCCGACGTCTACTACCAAAAATGGCTCTTCCCCCAGGCGCTCGACCACTACGAGAAGGCGTACGCCATCAACTCCCGCGACCGGCGCGCGCAGGTCATGAGGGGATATTGTTACTATCAATTGGGCGACTTGGAAAAAGCGGGGGCCGTGTTCGACGAGGCGTTGGCGGCGTCCGCCGAGGACGTGAAGGCGCTGAACGGTAAGGCCGCGGTGGTTCGGGCCCAAGGCGACGCCGAGGGCGCGCTCGCTTATTCCGTCAAAGCGTTGGAGGTGTCGCCCGAAAACGCCGAGGCGCTGAATACCGCGGGCGTGCTTTCCGCCGAGGTCGGCGATTTCGAGGGGTCGTACGAATACCTTAAGAGGTTTATAGCCCTCGGCCCTGAGCCGGCGTACGCGTTCGCCAACTTCGGCGTCGCCGCCGTGCGCACCGGCCGTTGGGCCGAGGCGCGGGACGCCTTTGCCGCCGCGGTGGCGAAAGACGCGGGCGACTTTCAGGCACAAGCCGGCTTGGGTATCGCCGCCGCTGAGTTGAAGCAGTTGGATGAAGCCGAGGCCGCGGTCGCCGCCGCGGAAAAGATGAGCCCGGCGAACCCGATCGTATTATACGGCCGGGCGCTCGTGGCGGACGCGCGGGGCGATACCGCGACGCGGGACGACTACCTGAGCCGTGTCCTCGAGCGAAAGAAAGAATGGGACGAAGAAGGCTTGGTCGCGGATGTGCTTACGGCGTTCGCCTTCGAGCAAACCGCGGCCTTAGCGCCCGAGAAATGAAAACGCTCGCGTTAGCTTCAGTAGCTTTAGCGACGTGCGTGACCGTCGCGTGGGCCCACGAGCACGCCGTCGGCCCCTCGCCCCAGGATTTCCTCGAGCGCGGTTACGAGCTGCTCGAGCGGCGCCAGCCGGAGAAGGCGACCGCCTTTCTACAACTCGCGCTCGAGCATTATCCGCTCGACGTCGACCTGAACTTGCTCTATCTGGACGTGCTGCGCGAGGAAGGGTTGGAAGATATCGCGCCGCCCTCTTACCGGGAAAGACTGGAACGTTACGGCGAGGAACCGGTTATATTGTTTGCGCTCGGCCGGCTCGCCGCGGGGGGCGATGAAAGCCGGGATTATTACGAACGCGCCCTTGCGGCCGACGACGGCTTCGCGCCGGCCCACCTCGGCCTCGCCGAATTGGCTTACCGCGAAGGGGAAGTCGACGCCGCTCGGGCCGAGCTCGAGCGCACGCGGAAGTCGAGTAGGGACCTTTGGCGCGCGTACGCGTTGCGGGGAGAGCTTTATCTTGCCGAGGGCGAACTTGAAAAAGCTCGTGAGGATTTCAAACGTGCGCTCGCGAACGGACGCTACGCGCCCGCCGTATGTGCCGCGCTCGCCGAGGTCTATTACCTGATGGGCGACGCCGAAGGTGCCCGGGAGGAATACCGTAACGCCCTGGCCTTGAGCGACGACCGCGGCGAGTACTTCCTCGGCCTTGCGAAGGCGCAGGAGGCGCTGGGCGAAGTGGATGCCGCGCGGCTCGCGTACGTAACCGCGGCTTTGAACGCTTACGGCGATATGGCGCTGGCGGTCGAGGCGCGCAAGGGCGCGGGCCGCTTGGCCTTCGAGGCCGGCGACCTCGTCGAGGCGACGGAGCACATCACGTGGGCGGCGACGTTCGAACCCGACGACGCGGAAATTTGTGCGTACTTGGGTAAGCTCTATTTGCACGTCGGCAGGCCGGCGGAAGCCGCCGCGGAATTCGCGCGGGCGACGGAGCTTGAGCCCCAGAACGGCGGCTATTGGTATCTACTCGGCCTGAGCCAAGCCCAAGCGGGAGAACTTGGCGGTGCCGAAGAAAGTCTCGAGCGCGCCGTCGAACTCCTTGCGGGCGAAAGCGCCGCCGAAGCTGCGGGCGTGCTCGAGGCGGTACGCGCGCGCCTTGCGGGTAGCGAAAAGCAACAGGAGGAATAACGTGCCGTTCTTCATATCGTTTCTGGCTGCGGGTACGGCAAGTGGCGTCATCATAGCGTTTGCCCTCGACATGCGCTCGCCCAAGCAACTGCTGCAGGGCGCGCTGGGCGGGTTCATTACGGGCTTGATTATCGCACTACTGCTGCCGCGTTAGTGACCCGCGTCACGAATTGACGGTTGCTATCCGTCGTATATTGATTTAAAATATATGAAAAATATCGCCTATGGCGGAAGACGAGCGAGATAAGAAAGAAGCACGCGTAAAGTGGATACCGCGCTCGCGCGACGCCGACAAGCCGGCCGCTCTTCCCGGCATCCACCGCTACGCCTCTTTCACCAACTTGAGCGACCGGATGACGACGCCCGCGCTCAACCGCGCGGTCATGGTCGGCATCGGCGCCGCGGTGGCGTTGGACGTGCTGCGGCCTATCGCGCTGGGAATGTTCGACGCGGCATATTGTTACGAGTGCCGCGCGTGCTACGCGACGCTGGAGAATTGCCCGGCGTCCATAACCTTCCAGGCCGAGCTCACGGTCGCGTGTCGCACGATGGATTACCGGCGCTTTATAAAAAACCGCGGCTTTTTGTGCATCCGCTGCGGCAACTGCAACGGCTTTTGCGTGCAACACCTTGAACTCGCCGGAATTTTCGGGAAGATGGGGCTCGCGACGGCCCGGGCCGTGAAGGCAGGCAAGGTGCCGTTCGACGTGGTCGAGCAAGCGCTGTACGAGGGGCTTATAGGCCGGGAGTACATAGACGAGCTTTACGAATGGTATCGCTCGCGCGGGGGGCGGCGCCTTGCCTAAGTTCCGCCTATCGTTCACCAACCGTTGGCTACGACTCGCCTTCGTGCTCGCGGTCGTCGCCCTCGCTTTCGCGGGCGCGCGGCTCGTCTCGCTCGGTTTGCTCTACGTCGGCCTCGCGGTATGGGCGTATAAGCGTTGGCGGGAGGGCAGGCGCGGCCTCGCGTACTTTTTGGCCGCGGCCTTGGTCGTCGGCGTAGGCTTTTACGGCTTCGCCGCTTTCGAGGTATGGAACATGCGCGCCTGGCGTGCGCGCCACTTCGACGATATGGTTTTGCTCGCGGAAGACGGAACCTACGAAGGTGATGGCAACGGGAAGCGCGGCCCGATAAAAATAGAGCTGACCGTGAAACGCCATAAGGTCGAGGACTTCGACGTCGTCCGGCACTACGACACGATTCCTATCGCGTTGGGCGCGTTTGACGAACTACGGGAACTTTTACGCGGCCGGTCGGACCTGGACGTGGACGCGGTAACGGGCGCGACGGCTACCTCGTACGGCGCGATCAACGCCGCGCGCGACGCCGCGTGGAAGGGGGTCGCGGGCGCGCCGACGATATCGCCCGTGTCGAAAGTAACGTTGTGGTTAACGAGCTTGAAGCTGCAACGCGTTACGCTCCACTCGCTGGCGCTTTTGTTTATCGTGGTCCTCCTCTTCGACTACACGATACAGGCGGCGCTGGTAGAGGGGACCGGCCAATCGCTCAACTGCATGGACTGCCAGACCTGCGTCGGGACTTGCCCGGTGAAGCGCGTGGAGGGCAAGCTCTTCCCGATGGAGATAGTGCTGAGGGCGCGCCTGGGCGACTACGACGCGGTGGCTAAGTTGATGGAGTACTGCGTGGGGTGCGCCAAGTGCGCGGCCAAGTGCCCGGCGGGGATAAGCGCGCCCAGCGTCGCGGCCGCGGTGGCCCAATATCTACGGAAGCAGAAACGCGAAGAGGAAGCCGAGTTCTTCGAGGAGCGCGTGTAATACCGGCCCGGGCGGCGGACGCATTCACTAAGTAGTATGGCGCTAACCATTAAAATAAAAAAAGTTCACGTCATTTCGGCGGTGGTCGTGGTGGCGCTCGGCGCCGCGGGCTTCGGCTTTTTGGAGTTCTCGAGCACGAACACGTTCTGCTACCTCTGCCACTTCGACGCGCGCTTCCAGGAGCCGTGGCGGGCGTCGGCGCACTTCAAAGAAGACGTTACCTGCAAGGACTGCCACTTCGGCCCGGGCGTCTTCGGCCTCGTGGACGCCAAGTGGCTCGGCGTCAAAGACGCGGTAATAGCCGTAACTACGGAGGAAGACTTCAACAATATTGAGATCTATACGCAGTCGAAGGAAGAGAAGTGTAAGAAGTGCCATAAGGCTTACAAGAAGGTGAACGTCGTCGCGGGCGCGGACCTCGAGCCGCCGCTCGCGGCGGCCGTCGTCTCGCTGGCCTACGACCATCAACGCCACGACGACGTCCGCGAGGTCTGCGGGCGTTGCCACGACAGCGCCGTGTTCTTCGCGAGCACGGACTATGCGACGTGCGATTCGTGTCACGCGGGCTTGGTCCACAAGCTGGACGTGAAGTACGAGAGCGCCGTGCCGCGGGCCGACACTTGCAGCCGCTGCCATACGGGCCGGGTGCACGTGTGGGGCACCAAGGCCGCGGGCCTCGACGACGGCGGTATCTTCTTCTTCAACGATTGCCCGGCCAACGAGCAGACGATACGCGACGGCGTCCTTCCGCCGTCGGCCAATTGCGACCGTTGTCACCCGCCGCTCGCGCGAGCGGAGGAGTGAGGTGAGCTGGCGTTATGTCGCCCTATTTCAATTACGAGCCGCCGCGCTATCAGGTAGCCTTGGACATAATACTCGACGAGGAGTTCCCCCCGGTCGCGCGGTGCCGTCTCCTTTCCGAGGGGATAAGACCCTATCATCGACTAGCGCTCGCGGAGGTCGAGATCGCGGGCGATAAAGGTTGCGTCGCCTGCGGCAATTGCGTCGACTCCTGCCCGATACTTAGGCGCGAGCCACAGCGCCTGCAGAAAACGGAACAGCGGACGTCGATGGCGCTGGATGCCGTCGTGGGCGAGGATTGCGAGCAGTGCTATGCCTGCATCCTCGCTTGCCCGCAGGTGGAGACGAACGTTAAGGACTTCGTCGTCGATACGCGCGTCCCGGAGGTCGTCGCGCCGTCCAAGACGATGACTTTTCTCGATAGATATTTAATGGCCGTGGTGGCGATAGCCATCGGCGTTTTGCTCGGTTTGTTTTTGAGGACGTAGAGGCGAGTTACCCCGCGCGGCGAGCCCAGCCGAGGAGGATTTACCGGTGGAAGAGGTTGAAAAGGTAACGATGAGCGTTATGGGGCGGAAGTACCGCGTGCCCGCGGGCCTTACCATCTTGCAGGCGATGGAGTTCTCCGGATATCGGTTGGCGCGCGGCGTCGGCTGCCGGGGCGGCGTCTGCGGCGCGTGTTCGGCGGCCTACCGCGTCCCGGAGGACTACCGTCTGAAATCGGGCCTCGCCTGTCAGACCGTCGTCGAGGACGAAATGGTGCTGGTCCAATTGCCGTTTTACCCGGGCAACAGGGCCATCTACGAAGTCGAGACGTTGCCCCCGACCGAGAAGACGCTTTTGGAACACTATCCCGAGATCGCCCGGTGCATGGGCTGCAATTCGTGTACGCTGATCTGCCCGCAGAAACTCGAGGTTATGGAGTATATGTCCGCGGCGCTGCGCGGCGACATAGAGAAGGTGGCCAAACTTTCTTTCGAATGTATATCGTGCCGCCTGTGTACGACCCGTTGTCCCGCCGACGAGGTCCAACCTTACGTCGCGATTCTCGCGCGACGCCTTTACGGCCGCCACATCGCGCCCCCGTCGCCCCACCTCGCCAAACGCGTCGGCGAAATTATCGAGGGTAAGTTCGACGCCGACCTCGCCGGGATGAAGGAGAAGAACGTCGACGAGCTCCGGGAGATGTACAAAGGCCGGGACATAGAGCCACAGTGATGGTCAGGTTTATTACACGGGCGATTGGCGCGGCGCTCGCCGCGGTTCCCGCCTCGGCGACGCACGGCATCCTCCTCGTTTCCGACCAGGTCGACGGCGTTGCCAATCCCCAGTTGTTCGACGAATATTATACGAGCGCGGTACGGAGAGCCGGCTATACCTACGTTATGTGGGACCACTACGCCCAGGGCGAACCGAGCTTTGAGGTCCTAAGGAAATATAAAGTCGTGATATGGTTCACCTCCACCTCGGGCGACGCGCCCGCCTCCGACCCCATTCGCGGCAATATTACGCTCTCGCCCGCCGAACAAAAATCGCTCGTCGCGTTCCTCAGCCAGACGCCGGGTACGACGACGCTGATGCTCTCGGGCATGTACATCGCCTGGAACTGCGTCGCGGACGCCCGGCACGAGAAACAATTCTACAAACCCTTGTTCTCCGATTACCTCAAGCTCAAATACCCCCGCGACAACTTCGACAATTGGATCAGGGTCAAGGACGATTGGACGCTGGTGGGCGAGCCGTCGTGCCCCATCCTTGATGGGAATACTTACACCGTCAATTGGCGGCACCACATGAATTGGCCGGACCAGCTCGAGTCGGCCGCCGGCGGCGCGCCGTCCGCCTGGTGGCAGGACCTCGAGCGCAAGCGCCACCACCGCGCCGTAATCCGCGCCGTGGGGAAGAAGGGCAACGGCGGGACGTACAAAATCGTCCTCTTCTCCTGCCCCTTCGAAAATATCCTGCGCGACGACAAGCGCGTCGAGGTTATGAAAAACTTTTTGGCGTGGGCGAAGCCCGAGTCTGGGATCGCCGTCGAGCCGGCGAGCCTCGGCCGGGTCAAGGCCCTCTACCGCTAACGCCTTTCCGATTTCGCGGAGGTAAATGAACCTCTTCGACGCCGTTATAGAACCCGTAGGCGCATGGGTCATGAACGTGATCTCGACGCTCGGCTACGCGGGCGTCGTCGTCTGTATGGCCATAGAGAGCGCCTGCATCCCGCTCCCCTCGGAGATAATAATGCCGTTCTCGGGGAGCCTGGTCGCGACGGGCCGCTTCGACTTGTGGCTGGTTTCGCTCGCGGGCGCCTTCGGCTGCCTCGTGGGCTCGGTCGTCGCGTACGCCGTGGGCTACTACGGCGGCCGGCCTTTCATCGAGCGCTGGGGAAAGTGGATATTGTTGTCGGAGCGGGAGCTCGCGTGGGCCGATTGGCTTTTCAATAAATATGGCTCGGTCACCGTCTTCGTCGCCCGCCTCTTGCCGGTAATCCGGACTTTCATCAGCTTGCCGGCCGGCATCGCGCGCATGCCGTTCGGCCGGTTCTGCCTTTATACCTTCGTGGGTTCGTTCCCGTGGTGCCTCGCGCTCGCTTACGTCGGCCTGGCGATGGGGGAGCGCTGGCCCGAGTTGCGCTACTATTTCCACAAGTTCGACGTCGTCATCGGCGTCGTTATCCTCGCCGGCGTCGTCGCGTGGGTTTACTTGCACTTCTCCTACGTGCGGAGGAGAAGGAAAGCCAAGGCCGAGGCCGACACGCGCGGGTGATATGCGTTCCGAGCACGCCCACATCCATCTCGGCCGGAACGGCCCGCGTGCCAAAGCGGGCGAGGCCGCGGCGCGCGCGGCGTGGTCCTCGTTGCGGCGGGAGTTACGCGTTTGGTATCGGCGGCTCGCGAAGAGGCTCCGAAACGAGCGAAGGCGCGAGCTTCACCGGTTGACGCGGCGGCCCTAGGGCCGCTTATAAATTTACGTTTATGGAGACGCTGTGGTTCCGCGTAGACGGCGGCCCGACCATCGGCCTGGGTCACGTCGCGCGCGCGTTGGCGCTGGCCGATGAGGCGCGGGGGCGGGGCTTCCGCTGCCGCTTCGCGCTCAACGACGACGCCGCGGCGCGCGCCCTGGTTGAAAGTCGGGGCTTCGCCGACGCGGCCTCGGTCCCGGCGTCGCTCGACGACGAGGTGCGTTTTTTGGTGAAGGCCGTGGGCGGCGCGCCGCTCGTAACGGACCTGCGCGGAGAAGACGCGTCGTTTTACCGGCTCCTACGTGAAGCCGGCTTGTGGTTGTGCGCCGTCGACGATATGGGGGAGCCTATCGTCGCGCACGTCGTCGTGAACGGCGGCGCCGCCCCCTCGTTCGCGAACTATCAGGAGCTCTGGCCGCCTCAGCGCTTTCTCGTCGGTACGCGTTATGTCCCGCTCCCGCGGCCTTTCGCCGACGAGCCGCCCGCGGAGGACGACCCGGGTCGGACGCGGCTTTTAATAACCTTCGGCGGTTCCGACGCCGCCGATTACACGGGGCGGGCGTTGGCGGCTCTGGCCGACGTCGAGCCGCTGGACGTGGACTTGGTATTGGGGCCGGCTTACCCGTACGTTCGCGCCGCCCGCGACCTCGCGGTCGCGAGCCACCACCGCGTCGACGTATATGCGCCGGCGCGGGAGATGTTGCCTTTGTACCACCGCGCGCGTATGGCGCTGGCCGCGGGGGGCATCACGCAATACGAGCTTCTGAGCCGGGGGGTCCCTACGGTTTCCGTTCCCCACGTCGCGCGCGAGGCGGCCGAGAGTTCCGCGTTCGCGGAAGCGGGTGCCGTCGTAGCTTTTTCCGCCGAGGAGCTAAGGCCCGGCGGCGCGGTAGTCGAGGAAATAAGTCGGCTGTGGGAAGATGAGGAAGGGCGGCGCGCTATGGCGAAGGCGGGGCGCGCCCTCGTTGACGGCCGCGGCGCCGCGCGCGTCTTGGACGTGATTATCGAGATGGCCCGGTGACGCCGTGCGTGCGGAGATAGAGGCGGCCCTTGGCGAGGGCGCGGTTGAGGTCGTAGCGGCGCGGGCGGCGGTGGAGCTTGGCGACGAGGCCGGCGCGCGGGCCCTTACGGCGTTGTGCCGCGAGCGCGGTTGGGTTTTACACCCGTGGGTGGGGAGCGAGCCGCCGTCGCGCACGCTTCCGCGTGAAGCGGCTTTGGTGACGCCGGGCGCCGGCTTGACGGGAGAGTTCGCGGTCGCGGCGGACGATTACTATTGCGAAATCCCCGCGACTATGAAGCTTGCTGAGGTCGGCGGGCGCCTTGGGGAGACGCCGTCGTGGTTGCCCTTCGCGACCGAGGGCGGCCTGGCGACGGCGGTGGGGGCGTTGGTCGCGGAGTACGCGCGGAACGCGTTCGCGCCGGCCTACGGCGAGCTTCACCGCCTTCTCTTCGGCCTCTCTTTTATAAATGACGACGGCGAATTGGTATCGACCGGCCGCAGGACCGTAAAGGGCGTCGCCGGTTACGATTTATCCAAGCTCTTTTTAGGTTCGCGGGGCCGCGCCGGCCTGATAACGCGCGTGCGTCTTCGCTTATTTCCGCGCCCGCGCGAGGCCGTTTTTTGGCGGGCGCGGGGGCGGGTTCCGGCCCCGGGCGAGTTGCCCCGGCGCGTATGTTGGCTCGAGGCGGACGGCGACGTATTGCTCTACGCCGACGGCCACCCCCAGGACCTCGAGGCGGTCGCGGGGCAGCTTCGTAACGTTTGGCCCGGGTTAACGGAGGTGTCGCGCGGCCGCCGCGCGCCGGCGGATTTCGCGGAAGCGGTCGCGGCGTCGCCGCGCCGGCCGGCGGGGGAACGCGAGGCCGTTGGCCCTCAGGTATCCGATTTATTCATCTAAGTCGCGCGAAGGGCAACTTTTCGCGGGCATCTACGTAATAATAACGGGGACGGCGAGAGCCGTTCCGCTTTAGTTTATTTAAGGTTATGGAAACCGTACCAGCCGCGAACGTGGGCGAGGCCGAGAGCGCTCTCGCGCGACGCGCCGCCGCGGGCGACGAGGCCGCGTTCGAAGACCTCGTCGCTAAGTATAGCCGCCCTATACTGGATTATTGCCGCCGCTTAGTGGGGAACGTAACCGTCGCCGAAGACCTCGCCCAGGAGACATTCGTAAAATTTTACCTGGGCCTTCCCACTTTCGACCCCTCAAAAGCGGTCCCCCCCTTCCTATACCGCATCGCCCATAATCACTGCCTCGACTGGCTCCGCAAGAAGAAGGTGCCGACGGTCCCGCTGGTTTGGAGAGACGAGGACGGCGCGGGTTTTCGGGAGGCCGACGCGCCGGACCTGACGCTTGCGCCCGACGAGCTCGTCGAACGTGCCGAGGTTCGGGAAGCGGTCGACGAGGCCCTCGCGTCGCTCCCGCCGACGTACCGCGGCGCGCTTGTTATGCGCCACCGCGAGGCGATGTCGTACGAGGAGATCGCGGAGGCGCTCGAGTTGCCGCTCGGAACCGTCAAGGCCCGCATCCACCGGGGCCGCGAAAAGCTGCAACAAAAGCTGGCTAAATTCGTATAAACATTTGGAGAACGACGATGGCGAGCGAGTGTTCGAAAGTCGAAGGTTTGATGCAGACGGCGCTCGACGATGAGCTTGACACGAAGGGCCGGGCGCGTTTCGACGCGCATATCAAAACCTGCCCGTCGTGCCGGCGCAAATACGAGGCTTTGGCCCGGGCGGTTGCCGTATTCGCCGCGGCGCCCCGGCTCGAGCCGTCGCCCACCTTCGTCGCCGACGTGATGCGCCGCGCCCGCCGTGCGAAAGAGCTCGAGGCCCGCCGCCGGCGCGCGTTCACGTGGGTTACGGCCGCGGCCGCGGCCGCGGTTGGCGCCGGGGCCGTAGCCTTCTGGGGCGGTTTCCTAAGGCCGGCCCTCGGTTCCGGGGCGGCCCCGCTCGCGAGCGGTTTGGTGACGACGGCGGCCGACGTTTGGGAAGTGGCGAAGGCCCTCGCGGCACCCGGCGAGGTCTTCGGGAAAATCGCCTCGGTCCTGGGCTCGGCGGGTTCCCACTTGGCCTGGCAATGCTTTAAATCCGCGTCGCCCGTCTATTTCGGCGCGTTCGTTGCCATCGCGCTTTTTTACCTGTTGTGGCGCGCGTGGTCCAGGGCCGCGACGCCGCGTATGCTCTCAGCTTAGTAGCTTTAACGGATAACTTTTGCGAGGAGATAGGAAATGAGAACGTTCATCTGGGTAACGGTTTTTATTATTTTAAACGTCTTCGCCGTCGCGGCGCGGCCTGCGCTCGCCGAGACGGCCGAAACCACGGCGAACGTTGGGACCGCCGAGGCCGCGGCGACGGGCGAGACGGCCGGCACCGCCGAGGCCGCTTCGGCCGAGGAAGCCGGGGCGGCGGAAGACCGCGTCGTCGTAGGTGAGGACCTGGTCATAGCGGAAGGCGAAACAATCGACGGCGACGTCGTCGTTACAGGCGGGGACCTAACCATAAACGGGGCCGTTACGGGCGACGGCGTATGCATCGGCGGCAACGTGACGGTGGGGCCGAAGGCGGATATCGGCGGCGACGTCGTGGCCATCGGCGGGAAAATAACGGCGGCGCCGGGCGCGAAGATCGGCGGCGACCGCGTGTGCATAGGATGCGGCATCCCGGGCGTTAAGAAATTTAAGTTCGTGAAGAAGGTGGACGAGGCAGTCGGCGGTTTGGCCGGCCGCATCGTGAAAGCCGTGACGGAGGCGGCCTTCTTCGCCTTCCTGATGTTCGTCGCGTTGCTATTGACCGTCTTTCTGCCGAGGCAGTTCGGCCGCGTCGAGGAGCACCTCGCCGGCGACTTCCCTCGCTCGGCGCTCGTGGGCGTGGCGGCCTTGCTCCTATGGCCGTTGGCGGTAGTGGTCCTCGCCATAACCATAATCGGAATCCCGCTGGCCGTGCTACTCATACTCGCGGTACTCGTTTCCTTGCTCGTCGGGTATATCGTGTTGGGACGCATCCTGGGGCGCAAGCTAATCGGCGAGCGGCACGTCATGCTCCAGGTCTTCGTCGGCCTGCTCTTGCTCCAAGGCGCCGCGCTCGTGGGCGACGTACTCGCGTTGCCGGGCGGCGTCCTCGAGACCATAGGCGGCATCTTCGTCGGCATCGGCTGGGTCATCTTCATCGGCGGCAGCTTCATCGGCCTGGGCGCCGTCGTTTACTCGTACTTCGGCAAGCGGAGCCTCGCCGAGACGGCGGCCGCGCGCGAGGCCAAGAAGGCGAATCGGGCCAACAAAACCGTGCCCCCCGCGAAAGCTGAATAACGTCGTAAACGCACGAAAAAGAAACCCGGCCGCGAGGCCGGGTTTTATATTAGCGTATCCCATTTTGTGTAGTTTTAAGGCGCGATATTTCGTATATTAAGAGCCGGCGTAGCCTTAACGTTTTGGGATGTCAGGAGGAGAACGTATGAGAAAGATAAATGCTTTAGTAATTTTCTTAGCCGTCCTTACCGTTTGCGTTCCCACGGCGGGAGCCACGGGTCGCCAGGTTACGGTCGATAACGGCTCGACGGAAAACATGTTCCCGTGGTGGCCTCTGGCCTTTCCCAACGGCTGTCGTATCCAGATGCTCTTCGACCAAAGCGCTATCAATTGCGCCGGCGTTATAAACGAATTCGAGCTACAAAAGAGTTCGGCGGAGACGGGTGCTTTCGCGGGCGTAAAATTCTATCTCTGCCACACGAGCCTCACGGCCTTGACGAATAACTTCCGCGACAACTACGGCGGCAACACGCCCGCGCTCGTGGCCTCGTTCCCGAGCTACAACCTACCGCCGCGCAGCGGCTTCTATCCGATCCCGATGGCTACCACTTTCTCCTATAATAATACCGACAACCTGATCCTGGAGATAACGTACGAGAGCAGCTCGGGCTCGGGGGGCGGCCTGTATTGCGGCCGTATGGCCACGTACCACCGTTGCTTCGGGAGGGGCAGCTCCGCGGAGACGGGGACCGTTGACTACTGGGGCTACAACGGGCGGCTTTCTTTCTCTTACTATCAGGGCGTGGCGCCGGCGTCCTTAGGCCGCGTGAAGGCGTTGTTCGAATAACCTCCCCGCTGGAAGGAAAACGTAGGGGCCGACCTTCAGGTCGGCCCGCGTTGTTTAGCGGCAGGCCGGTCTAAAGACCGGGCCCTACATGTCTCGCGATTATATTATCCCCGCGTGGCGCCGGCCTAGCTGGGTCGGATTAAGCCTTTACACAAGTAAGGCTGCTTTCGCTCCGAAGAAAAAACCCGGCCGGGAGGCCGGGCTTTATTTTAGGTTAAGTTGTATACTTAAGGCGAGAAGTCGAATTTGAAGGTGAGGGAGGTAGCGCCGGCGGCGGGGGCGAAGCGCGCGCGGCGCGCCGCGGCGGTTACGGCGCTCTCCACCGCGGAGTTGCCGATAGCGGAGGAGACGACGTGGGCGCCGGTTACGGTTCCATCCGCGGCCACTTTGATGCTTACGACGACGTGGCCCTCGAGGCCCGGCGTCTTAGCGAGCTCGCGGCTGTACGTGGCGCGCACGCCGCCCATAGCGCGACTAAGGCCCGCGGTGACGGCGCCGCTCGAGCGCGCCGGGTCCTCGGCGCCCGCGCCCTCCGCGCGCAATAGCCCCGCGAGCTTGGCCTTGCCCCGCGTCGTCGGCATCTTCCTCTCTTCGGGGACCTCTTCGGCCAGCTTGTCCCGCTCTTTCCGGGCCTTTTCGATCTCTTCCGCTATCTCTTCGGCTTCGGCTATGCGGCCCGTTTCTATCGCCGCCTTATACCGGGCGGTGAGTTCGTCGATCATTTTCTCGAGGTCTGAGATGCGCGCCAGCTTGGCCGCTATTTCGCGGCCCGGCTTGTAGATGAAGAAAAAATACGACGGCGCGCCGATTACGATCGCGAGGAGGACGACGGCCCCGGCCACGAATAACGGTAAGCGCCGACGCCTTTTGATGGCCTTGCCCATCGAGGCGAGCTCGCGCTCCTCTTCCGCGAGGCGTACGCGTTCGCCCTCGAGGCGCTCGTGTTCCTGGGCGAGCCTTTCCAGCTCGCGTTCGCGTTCCTCGGTAGCGCCGCGGACCTCCTCTTCCCGCTGGGTTATTATCCGCTTAACTTCCGCCTCGCGCTCCGTGGCGAGTTGGCGTAGCTCTTCGTCGTGCTCGGCGGTTAGGCGTCTCCTTTCCTCCTCCAATTGAGCTTCCAGACTCTTTAGCTCTTCCTCGCGTTCGGCGATCGTCGTCTCGAGCCGCGTTGATAGTTCCTGCTCTTGCTCCTCGAGTACGGCCCGTTCCCGCGCGAGGGCCTCGCGCTCTTCCGCGATCCGCTTTTCCTCCTCCGCGCGGCCGACGGGGGAGAGCTCCATCGGCGGCCTGCCCTCCCTGATGCCTCCCAGCCACGCCGCGAAGGCGCCCCGCTCTCTTTTCTCGCGCGACTCGTCGAATAGGGCCTTGAGGTGGACGAGGTTTTCCGCCTTGACCCAAGTCCTCTTGTCGGACATCCGGATGAAATCGGTCCGGCGGAACCTGCCTTGGTCGATCCAAACCTTGACGTCGTCGACGGTGAGCGGGCCGTACTCTTCCCCGTCGATGCGCAAATACAGTTCGACTTCTTTATTGTCGGCCATATTGGCGGGGGGTTTCGCTAAGATATTTTACGCGGCAAGTTAACATACGCGTCGTTATAAATCAAGGACAAAGCGGACCGGCTTACGGGTAAACGAAAAAGCCGAGTACGGCGTCGAAGGCTAAGTAATTGTCGGCGTCTACCAGGTCGCCGTCGTTTGTGGTCTTATCGCCGCCGAAGGCCGAGATAAAGCGGCCACGGACGTCGAGGCCGAAGTTTACGCCAAGGTAATATTCCATGCCCCCTTCGGCGAAAGCGCCCAAGCGGACCGATTCGCGGTCCTCGGGCCCTACCGGCGTCGGGACCGTCGCCCGGGAGATGGCCGCGGCGACGCCGCCGCCCGCGTAGGGCATGCAGGGCAAATAATCAAAGCGGTAGTTGGCGCCCACAAGGACCGGTAAAACGTCGTAACTCGCCTCGTCGGACCTGGCGAAGTCCTTCGGTTTGTGGTTGAACCTGTAGGCTACGCCCGCGGTCAAGCTCGTGTTGGGCGTGAGGCAGAATATGGCGCGGCCGTCCGCGACGGCCGAAGCTCCCGCGACCTCGGCGAAGTCGCCTACCGGTACGCCGAGGCCGCCCGCCACTCCCAAACCCCAAACTAAAGGCCACGCGGGCGCGGCGGTTATGAGGATAACTGCGACGTAACGCATATCTGGCCCTACCTCTTTCAACATGGAGTACGAGAACAACGTAGATTAATAGCACACGGGCCGCGGAAAAGCAAGGACGCGTTGTTTCAGCTAAAACTTGACTTTGCGGCCGCGGCCTAATATAATTGAAAGTAAGCGGCCGAAGTGGCGGAATTGGTAGACGCGCTAGATTCAGGATCTAGTGAAGGTTTTACTTCGTGCGGGTTCGAGTCCCGCCTTCGGCAAAACGTTATGATGAAAAATAAGTCAAATCGCTTTTGGAAAGCGGCCTCTGTACTTGCGGCCGCGGCTTTAATATGTGTTCCCGCGGCGGCTCAGGAAACGACGGACCTGGGCGGCCTGCTCTACGAAGGTCAGAAGGCCCTCGCCGCGCGGGAATGGGGCGACGCTATCGGGGCTTTCGAGCGAGCGCTCGCCCTTGACGCCGCCAACGTTGAGGCGGTGCGCGGCCTGGCCGAGGCACACGAGGGCGCGGGCGATTGGCGGGCCGCCCTCGACTATTACAGCCGGCTCGAGGCCGTCTCCGGGAAATCGGCCGAGGTCTCGTACAAGATCGCCTCCATAGCCGAGAAGGTGGGCGAACAGGCGCGCGCCGTCGCCGCCTACGAAGACGTCGTGCGGGCCGAGGCGAACGACCTTAAAAGCTGGCGCGCTTTGGCGGACCTCTACGCGGCCGGGAGCGATTACAAGAATCAGGCCAAGGCGCTCGAGGCACTCGTCGCGCGCGCGGGTGAAATCGCGGACCGCCTTACCCTCGCGGACCTCTACGAGAAAAAGCTCGGCCGCGTCGACGCCGCCGTCAACGAATACGAAAGGGTCCTGCGCGCCGAACCGCGTAACGTTCAGGCGCACGAACGCCTCGCGGCGATCTATTTCAACCGCGGCGATTACGTGCGCGCCGCGGAACACTACGACGAATTGACCAGGTTAAACCCGGACGACGCGGACATGTTTTGGAATCTCGCCCGCGCGCGGCTCGCCCTCGGCGACGAGTTCGGCGCGACCAAGGTCCTTGAGCGCGTGGTCGACTTGCGCCCGCGCGACAGCGCCGCGCTCGTTATGCTGGGCACTCTGTACAACGGCGCCCAGGATTATACCCGGGCCGAGCGGACGCTCAAGGACGCGCTGGCCGCCGGCGCCGGCGATGCCGAGGCCTATTGCCAGCTGGGCGTCGCCCAGTTCGGCCTGAGGGATATCGCCCAGGCGCGCTCCTCGTTCGAAAAGGCTTTGGCCCGCGACGACAACCACCCGCTCGCGCTGGAGCGTTTCAGCGAACTCCTCTACCGCGAAGGCGAATACGAGCGGGCGTACGAATACGCCGACAGATTGGTTGGCCTGGAACGCAATAATATTAGAGCGCACCTTTACCGCGGCCTGGCCGCCGCGGCCGCCGGGCGCTTCGCGGCCGCGGAGGAGAGCCTGGAGAAGGTCGTCAAGGCCGAGCCCTCCAACGTGGAGGCGCGCGTAGGCTTGGCGCGCGCGTACGTGGAGTGCGCGAAGTACCGCCGGGCCAAGCACGTACTGGAGGAGGTGGGCTCGCCGGGCGAGTTGACGGACCAGGTATATTTCTACCTCGGCCGGGCCTCGGAGGGATTGAAGGATTTGGACCGCGCGGCGACGTACTACCGGAAGGCCGAGTCCGAAAACCCGCGCTACTACGACGCGTTCTTCCACCACGGCCGAATGGAATTGGCGCGCGAGAATTTCGACGGAGCGGAACGGGCGCTCGAGCGCGCGACCGAACTTGAGCCCAAGCGGCTCGAGGCGTTCCTACTCTTGGGCGAGCTATACGAGGCCACGGAAAGGTGGCCCGACGCGGTCGGCGTTTACGACCGCGCGAAGGATGCGGACCCCGGCCGCGTCGAACCCCACCTCGGCCTCGGCCGTTCGTATATCGCCCTGGAGGATTGGAAGCCTGCGGAGCGGGAGCTCAAAAGGGCCGTGGAGATAAACGCGGAATCCTTCGAGGCCCACTACCAGCTTGGCCGTTTGTATAAAGCCCAGGACCGGCTCGACGACGCCATCTCGCAATACGAAGAGGCGGTATGGCTCAACGGCAAACACGTGCGCGCGCGCGC
Organism: uncultured bacterium; assembly: GCA_964631855.1. Classification (GTDB taxonomy): domain Bacteria; phylum RBG-13-66-14; class B26-G2; order WVWN01; family WVWN01; genus WVWN01. The sequence goes on from CAZWAM010000010.1 coordinate 34,262, forward strand.
GGACCTGGGTTACCTTTACTTGAGGAAGGACCGCTACAGCGACGCCGCCGCGGTCTTGAAGAAGGCTTGCGACTTGGACAAAAAGGACCTCGACGGCCATTACCTGTTGGCCATCGCGTACGAGAATATGGAGGCGTACCCGGGCGCCATAAAATATTACGAAAAGGCCCGCGCGTTGGCGCCGCAGAATTACGACATCGAGAAGGCGCTCGCGACGTGCTATCGGCACAACGGCGACTACGACAAGGCGCTCGCGCTCTTCGACACGATAAGGCGCGAGAAGCCCGACGACGCGCTGGCTTACGAGATGGTGGCGGACATATACCGCGTCAAGGGGTCCGAGGCCAAGCGGTGGCGCCGCTTCGACCGCGAGCTGGAGTATTACGAGAACGCCTCGGATTACTACCGCAAGTTCCTGAGCCTCGCCCCCGACGCCGAGAACCGCGTCTTCATACTCAAGTTCCTCGACGGCTACGAGCACTACCGCCTCCTCCAGGCGCAAGAGCGCGAAGGCGTCGAGTTTTACGAGGAGTGGTAGGAGAGGAGTAGTTAACTAAAAAGCGCCCTCGCGGGCGCTTTTCTTTTTCTTAGGCGGGCCGCCACTCGCGCGGGCGTCGAAGGGCGCGGCTTGGGCGAGACGGTAAGACCCGATTTAAAATAATATTGACAATCAAAGGGGTATGTGTTACTTGTAGGGAGGTAGGCACGCGGGAAACAACGAGTAAGGCCGAAAGCGACCCTCCCGGCGTAAGAACGCTGGCAGGTGGCGTTCGGCTAGGGCAGGTGATGCGACCGTACGTTTTCGGAGCCGAGTTTACAATGGGACGTAGATTTCAAACGAATCGAGAGGAGGCAACGTGAGAGGGTTATTTATCGCGATAACGGTTTCGGCCTTGACGGTCGTGGCCGTGGTCCCGGCGCGCGCGCTGTATTACAACAACGAGTTCGACGTTAGCCTTTTAGGTTTGGCCATCGGCTTTTTTAACTTCAACATCGAGCACACCGAGAACGGTACCGTCTCCGGCTTCGGCGGCTTCGGCTATTCGCAACGCGGGTATTTATTCGTCGATGAGCCGGAAGGGGTGACGTGGCGTTACGTTAACCTCAAGGGCGGCGCGAAGTATTACCCGATGGGCGGTTTCCGCGACTTCGTCCTTTCGGGCGAAGTTAACGTCGGTTTTAACGTCATCGAGGACAAGCGCACCGGAGAGAGCAATACCGACGTCGCGATCGTCCCGGCCTTTTTGGTAGGCTGGCGTTGGGTGTTCGCGGGGAGGGGGACCTTAACGCCCGCCGTCGGCCTTGCCTTCGGCACCGAGGAAATCCACGCCGGCGGCCACGTGATAGATACTTTTGGCATTTGGCCCACCGTCGATTTGACCCTCGGCTTTTTGTTCTGACGGTTTTATGTATTTATATAAACAAAAGGCGCCCTTCGGGGCGCTTTTTCGATTTGAAATTGCCGCCTTACCAGGCGCCGATACGTAAGCCGACTTGAAGCGTCGCCGCCGGGTACCACTCGGAGCCGTCGTAGTGGCCTACCGCGTTCGCTCCCACGTACAGCGCGTCGCTGTGGTCCGCGGCGTCGAAATCCAAACCGCCTCCCAAAAAGACGAGCGTGCCGTTAGGCACGCTGTACTCCCACTCTATCGCGTCGACGTACGCGCCTCCCGCCGTCAAGAAAGGGCGCACCGTACGGTCCCGGTCGGCGGCGAAGTAATACCGCGCCACGCCTCCGTAGTAGGGGCCGCCGTTTCCTACGTACGCGAACCCTACTTCCGGCCCCAGACTTATTGCCCGCGTTATCTTAAAACTCGCGCCGGCGTACGCCGCCATGACGACCCCCACGCCGCCGCCGGCGCCCCCGCCGAAATAAAGCCCCGATAACCCCGCAGGCTCGGCGCTCGCGAACGCCGGGACGAGTGCGAGCGCCGCCCACGCCAATTTTCCAAACGTCGTCACCTCGTCCCTCCTATTTTTATTAATAACTGTTTTCCGTTTAAGCGTCTAACCCCGCTCGAGTTCCGAGGGCTTTCACGTACGGCGTAATCCCCCGTACGGGCACCGCCTTTCGCCCGCCGCCCGTTTAATAATTTTCCGATTACGCTATATGGCGAAGCGGACGCCTATTTCGACCTTGAAAGTGGCGTCCGAGGCGCTGCCGGCAACGAAGAAGCCGCCGAAATCCAGGTAGGGCGATATCGGCGCCCGGGGGATGTCGAAGTCGCAGCCGAAGGCGAAGTGAAGATATATCCCGCCTCCACCCTCGTCGCCCGGGGTCTCCTCTTTGTCGAAGGCGAGAGCGGCGCCGGCGCCGAACGCCAGGTGCGGCTGGAAAACCGGGTGAAGGTCGGGGATTACGTAATACCTTCCGGCGCAGCCGCCGTAGAGCGCGCCGGGGCCGCCGAAGCCTATGGCGACCTCCGGCCCCAGGCATACGTAACGCGAGAGCGTGAAGTCGTACTCGCCCTGGATGTAGCCGGTGGTAAGGCCGCCGGCGCCAATCCCTACGCTCCAACCGGACAACCCGGAGGGCAGCGCCGCGGCGGAGCCGGCCGCAGCCATTATTATGAATGGAATGATAACGCATTTACCCATAGGGTACCTCCAGCGGTTAGTGAGAATTGATTAGTTTTTTGCGAAATATAATAAATAAAGGCGGCCGACGCTCCAATTTTTTTAACGCACGTCCTGGCCAAGTAACCGTAAAGTTTAGCCTACGCGTCCATCATCGCATCGAGGATGGACTCCGTTTTCGCGAGCGCCTCCTTCAAACCCTCGGCCGTCTTGGCGCCGGCCTGCGCGAAGTCCGCCTTGCCGCCGCCCCCCCCGCCCATCGCCTTCGCCACCTCGCGCACGAGGTTGCCGGCGTGCGCGCCCGCCTTGACGGCCTCGTCGCCCGCGCCCGCGTAGAACGTCGCCTTGCCGCCCTCGTCCGTCGCGAAGACGGCGACGACGTCGGCGTAAGAGGCGATAAGGGCCGATGCCGCCTCCTTGACGGCGTCCGCCGTCGCGCCCGCGAGCACGCCCGTTACGAGGCGCACCGGCCCGACCTTAACGGCGCTCTCGAGCAATTCGGTCGCTCGAGCCGAAGCGTCCTTAGACGTGAACTGCCGTAACTTCTTCTCGAGCTCGCGTCGTTCGTCTAAGGCGCCCTGGACCCGCGACGGCAGCTCTTCCCAGCCGGTTTTAATGACCCGGCTCGAGTCGTCGAGGATGCGGCGCATCTTCTGCGCGTACGCGAGCGCCGCCTCGCCCGCGACCGCCTCGACGCGGCGCACGCCCGCGGCCAGCGCTTCCTCCTTGACGACGTAGAAAGCCCCGACCTCGCCGGTGTTGCACAGGTGCGTCCCGCCGCAAAGCTCGAGGCTGAGCTCCTCGCCCTCGGCGCCGATGCAGACGACGCGGCCCCGCTCGCCGTACTTCTCGCCGAAGAGCGCCATCGCGCCGCGCGCCTTCGCTTCCTCCACTTCCATGTCGGTCCACCACACGGGCAGGTCCGCCATCACGTTCCGGCTCACGCGCGCCTCTAACTCTTCGACCTCCGCGGCCTCGAGGGCCCGGCTCGAGGCGTAGTCGAAGCGCAGGTGCGCCGGCCCGACGTACGAGCCGGCCTGCGTCGCGCCTTCGCCGAATACCTCTCGCAGCGCCGCGTGCAGAAGGTGCGTCGCGGTATGGTGCCGGGCCACCGCCAGCCGCCGCCCCTGGTCGACTTGGGCCGTTACGATAAAACCTTCTTCGACCGTCCCTTCTCTCACCACGCCGAAGTGAAGGTGTTGGCCCGCGGCGGTCTTCGTCGTCTCGGCGACGTCGAACGTCGCGCCGTCGCTCGTTATCAGGCCCGCGTCGCCCTCCTGGCCGCCGGCCTCCGCGTAGAAAGGCGTCATGTCCAGCACCACGACGGCGTTCGTTCCCTCCGTTGCCGCCTTAACGCGGCCTTCGGCGGTTATTATCGCGACGACTTTGGCCGCGGAAACGAGTTTATCGTAGCCGACGAATACGGTAGGCGCCACGTCGTCGAGGTTACCGGTTATGGGGAAGTCGTCGCCGGACGCGGCCGCGGCGCGCGAGCGGTGCCTTTGAGCCGCCATCGCCTCGTCGAAGCCGGCCTCGTCTACGCTTACATCCTCCCATTCGGCGACTTCGGCCGTAACCTCGAGCGGGAGGCCGTACGTGTCGTAAAGCGTAAAGGCGTCCTCGCCGGAGAGAATGCCGCCCTTCTTTATTGCGGCCAGCTTGGCGCGGAGGCGGTCCATACCGCGCGAGAGCGTAGCGAGGTAGTTCTCCTCTTCGATGCGTACGACGCCCTCGACGAACGCGCGTTGCGGCGGGAGGTGCGCGTAAACGCCGCCCATAACGTCGACTACCGGTTCTATTAAGCGATAGAGCGCGGGTTCCTCCAGACCTAAGAGGTACGCGTGAAGGAGCGCGCGCCGCAGGACCTTACGGATTACGTATCCGCGTCCCTCGTTCGACGGCAGGATGTTATCCGCGACGGCGAACGTCAACGCCCGGGCGTGGTCGGCGACGATGTTCATTGACGAGCGCGTGCGGCCGTCGGCGCCGTAGTCCTTTTTCAATATCTCCTCGGCGCGCTTGATGATCGGCAGAAAGAGGTCCGTATGGAAGTTGTCCTCCACCCCTTGGACGGCGAACGCCAGGCGCTCGAGCCCCATCCCAGTATCTATTCCTTTGTTCTTGAGCGGGAGCCTCGAGCCGTCCGGTTGCTGGTCGTATTGCGGGAAGACGAGGTTCCACAGCTCAAGGAAGCGGTCGCAGTCGCAGTTTATGTGGCAGTCGTCGCGGCCGCAGGCGTACTCCTCGCCAGCGTAGTAATGTATCTCGGAGGAGGGGCCGCAGGCGCCGACGCCGCCCGCCGGCCCCCAGAAGTTATCCTCGTCGTAGCGGCTTAGCCGTTCCGCGGGAATGCCGATTTCATTCAACCAGATGTCGGCGGCCTCGTCGTCGTCGACGTGGACGGTGGCGTACAAGCGCTCGGCGTCGACCTCCAGGACTTCGGTCAGGTACCCCCAACCCCAGACGACGGCCTCGCGCTTGAAGTAGTCGGCGAAGGAGAAGTTGCCCAGCATCTCGAAGAAGGTATGGTGGCGGAGGGTGTGGCCCACGAGCGCGAGGTCCGAGTCCTTGCCGCCGGCGCGCAGGCACGGTTGGCAGCTGGCGGCGCGGGTGAACGTCAGCTCGACGGTACCGGCGAAGTGGGGCTTGAACTGGACCATGCCCGCGGTGGTGAACAAGAGCGTCGGGTCGTCGGCGGGGACGAGCGGCGCGGGCGCGACGACGCGGTGGCCGCGCTCGGCGAAGAAGTCGAGGAACGATTGGCGTAGGGCTTTGGAGTCCATGTTTACCTTTATTTTTTTTAAATCGGCGCAGCTCAGCCTAATCACACCGCGCCCAGTTCTTCCACGCGCCTGCGCCGTTTTTCTATTTCTTGGCGGATTTCTTTCAGCCGCCCTTCCAGCTCGGCGTTACCCGGGTGGCGTTCCAGTTCTGTTGCGACCCGATGCTCTTCCGCAATTAGTTCGTCAATCTCGCCTTGGAGTCGTCGTATTTCTTCGGCGCCTTCTCTTTCGAGCCCTTCTCGGGTAGGTTCCGGCCCGCGTCGTTCGACTTCCTCGGGTCTGGGCTCGACGGCCTCCGGCGGCTCGCCACCCGGGAAGAAATCGATAATTCCCCTAATCGCCAAGACGAGTATCCCGTAAACTACCAGCGCCAAAACGCGAGCGGTTCTTCTCCGGGCCTTTTCCGTCCCGCCGAAAACGTCTTGCAAGATCTCAAGAAAGGTCGGCCGCGATTCGCTTCCGGGTTTCGGCTTCGCCCATCTTATGGGGATGTTTGCGATTATGAGGACGACGACCCACGCGGCTATCCCCCAGATAAACGCCGCGGGCCAAGGGTAAGCGGCGGTAGCCTCGATAACGCGGACCTCTCTTAAAAAATCTAGAAAACCGTGGGTTTCTTCAGCTGACTTCTCGGCGGCGCAAGACGCCAGGAGGCCGAAGGCTAGTATCAATAAGAACAGGGCCGCGGGTTTATGGAGACCTTTCATCGTGGTTCCCCCTTGTTTTACGGCGTTAAAATATACGCACCCCTTATAAGAAAGGTTTTTTCTATATCAAACGGCGGGCGCCGCCAACGCCCGGAGGCCGCGCTCGGCGAAGAAATCCAGGAACGATTGGCGTAGCGTTTTTGAGTCCATAACCGTTTTTAACGAAGACGTTTTTATGTCGCGGTGCTTATTATTTCACATCCCCCCCTCGACGTACCGCAATGCCTCCGGGAACGCGGCGTTACTTTAATAACGCCATTAACTCCTCAGCTGAAATACCAGCTTGCGCAAGTATCGCCTTCAGCGTTCCGCGGGCGATTTCTTTGTGGTTCGGAACCGTCAATCTCGGGCGTCTGTCGTGCTTAAGGTGGATATGGCTCCCCGTTTGGCGGCGGACTTCGTAGCCGAGGCGTCCCATCGCCGCGACGAGTTCGCGCGCCGATACGACCGGGAGTTTGGTCACAACGCTACGTCCACTAATACGTCTTTCCCGGGTTGGTTTATTATTGATACGCCATCCTCGGCCATACACTCGAGATGAAGAGCTATCGCTTCCTGAATATTCGCGACGGCTTCCTCTTCCGTCTTCCCTTGGGATATACACCCGGGCAGGGCCGGGACCGTCGCGACGAAGACGCCGTCCTCGTCCGGTTCGATGTGGACTTTGAATTTCATAAAAGCTCCTTTCACGTCCCCCACTTGATCTCCTGGACGGTCTCGCGGAACTCGGCGAGGGGGATGCGTTTAAGCCGTAATTATTTCGTACCGACGGGTAGTTGGATATTAATATCCAACAATTCCTTTATCGGTATCCGCTCGCTTACGTACAACAGCTCGATGCCGGTAACCTCGCCCGTCGGGTCTAAATCCAATATTAAACCCGGCGCTACTTCTCGCGTCGAGCCGTGTTCGGCCTCGCGGATCTGGATGTACATCGCGTCGGCCTCTTTATCGTAAGTTATTTTCATCTTACCGGCTCACATCCCCCACTTGATCTCCCGCACGAGCTCGCGGAACTCGGCCAGGGGGATGCGCCGTGGCCCCTCGGCGAACCGCGCGAGGTCCAGCTCGCCGTCCACTACGTCCGCCACGCCCCAACGCGTATTCCAGAAGAGGAACGGCTTATACAGGCCGCCGAAGTCGCGCCGGCCGAATATAACGTACTGCTCGCCCACGCGGAACTCGAAGGCGACGTCGTGGCCCCCTTCGCCCTCCGCGTCGGGTACCTCGTAGTTCGGCTCGAGCCACCCCTTATTTTCGAAGTCCCCCCAGTAAACCTCGCGTACCTCGACCGCCACCGGCCCCTCCGCCAGGACTTCCAGAACCTTGACGCGGACGATCTGCGGCGCCCGGGCGACCGCCTCGGCGAGCGTCGGGACCGCCGCGGGGAGCCAACTGCCGGCGACTGCCGCTAAGGGGGCGAGTATTATCAGGGCCGGCAACGGCCTGCTGAGCCGCCGAAGCGCCAATCGTCGCCTCCCCCGTCCGCGTATCAGTACCCCCGCTCCTTGTCGACCTTGGTGGGGAGCTCTTCGCCGGCCAGGAATTTTTGGA